>NZ_JAJFDF010000009.1:0-397446 GCF_020708595.1 Pseudomonas sp. 203-8
CGTCACCACCCGCTACGAATACGACGGCCTCGGCAACCTGACCCGACTGGTCAGCCCGGACAGCGGCACCACCACCTTCGAGCACGACGCCGCCGGCAACGTCATCCGCCGCACCGACGCTCGCGGTACGGTCACCGAGTATCGCTACGACGCCCTCAATCGCCTGATCGAGCGCCACTCGCCGAGCGACCCGAGCCTCGACGTACAGTACCGCTACGACCTCACCGCCGATGGCAACAAGGGCATCGGCCGCCTGGGCGCCATCGAAGGTGCCCGCGACAGCCTGGTGTACCGCTACGACGAGCGCGGCAACCTGGTCGAGCAGGTACGCAGCATCCGCCTCGACCAGCAGACCCTGCTCGACCGCGTGACCTACCGCTACGACGCGGCCAACCAACTGCTGGAGATCGGCTACCCCTCCGGCCTCGCCATCGGCTACCCGCGCAACGCCGGCGGCCAGGTCGCCAGCGTGACCCTGGCAGTAGGCGACAAGGCGCCGAGCCCCCTGGTCGGGCAGATCGCCTACCTGCCCTTCGGCCCGCTGCAGCGCCTGACCTGGGGCAACGGCATCACTCTCAGCCGCGAGTACGACCAGGACTACCAACTGCTGCGGCAGAAGGTCGGCCCCTGGCAGAGCGACTATCAGCACGATGCCAATGGCAATATCCAGCAGCACCGCCACAGCCTCTGGGGCACCCTGGACTACCAGTACGACCCGCTGGACCGCCTGACCGAGGAACGCGGCGTCCAGGGCGGGCGCAGCTATGCCTACGACGCGGTCGGCAACCGCACCCAACGCAGCGACAACCCCGCCTCAGGCGGCACCGCCAGCAGCCAGGACTACCAGTACGCGCCCGACAGCAACCGATTGACCGCCATCGGCACGCAAGTGGTGACCAGCGACGCCGCCGGCAACCTCACCCAGGACCGCCCCGCACGCAAACTGGCCTACGACGCCCAGGGCCGCCTGCAAAGCGTCAGCCTCGACGGCCAGCAGGTCGCCGAATACCGCTACAACGCCCTCGGCCAGCGCATCGTCAAGCTCACCCCCGAAAGCATCACCACCTACCTCTACGGCCCCGACGGCCAATTGCTCGGCGAAGCCGAACACGACGGCAGCGGCCGGAAACTGCGAGCCCAGTACTACCTGTGGCTGGACAGCCTGCCGCTGGCCACCATCGACGCCGACTACGACGCCCAGGGCAAGGTCGGCAACCCGACCCTGCTCTACCTCCATAGCGACCACCTCGACACCCCGCGCCTGGCCACCGATGCCAGCGGCCAGATCGCCTGGCAGTGGCAGTCCGACGCCTTCGGCCGCGGCGAAGCGCTGAGCCAGGGCAGCACCCAGGTCAACCTGCGCTTCCCCGGGCAGTACTACGATGCGGAGAGCGGGCTGCACTACAACTACTTCCGTGACTATGATCCGGAGACTGGGCGGTATGTGGAGAGTGATCCGATTGGACTGACAGGGGGACTTAATACATTCGGGTATGTAACTGGAAATCCAATAAATTACTTTGACCCCAACGGGCTTTGTGGCGTGGGTAGTCACATGGAGGTTTATTGGGACAGATATAATGGACTAAAAACACGTTGCATTCTGAATCCACCACCACCTAACCCTGCTGCAAAGTGCCTGACTGCAGAGTGCGTAATGAGGAATGGGGATGGTCGTGACACCAGAGTTCCATCCAATTGCCGGATGGTTTGCAGAGCAACTAGCGTCCCATGCGGCATTCTTGGGGGTCCGCTAACGCCTGCTGGTGCGGCTTGTAGGGCCGCAGTAAGCAGCACGGCATGTTATATGCTGTGTTCTCCATATGACCCACCCTCGGAAGATGCACCCAAACAGTGTGAGTAGTGATTATAATGAGAATCTTAAATTTGGCCTGTCCGAAATGTGGAAACAGCATTTCTTTTATTAGGCTCGGCTCTGACGGAAGAGCAACTTGCAAAAAGTGCAAAACAACACTAATTGCAAGAAACTACCATAGAGACTTAGGAGTAGCGAATGCAGTCTTCTTTCTTGCCGCACTTCCAATTAATGCACTACTATTCAAGGGCTGGATATTCTGGATGATGGATTTTTTGTCAGCACTTATTATTACCTCTATATTTTTACGAGGGGTCGAGTTGGAGATTGATCACGATCTAGTTGATTAGCGGCGACCACAAAAACTGAGTACAACACCCGTGGGAAAAGGGGACAGATTTATTTTTACTACCATAATCTCAGCAACCGCTCACGCTAAACCACTCAAAGCGAATAACTCGCTAAACCAATCGCCCTTACCGAGGCATCGCGGAGTCCCCTTACGGCGTCTAGGACCTCCTTTTCAGAGCATTAGAGCAGGGAAGATAAATCTGCCCCTTTTATTCTTTTACTCCTTTATTCCTGGAGCAAGGGGTAGTATGCAATAGCAAAATAGTAATGATCTGCGGAGCATCTTGCAGCCAAGAGCGAAATAGAGAGCCAAGCTGCGAAAAAGAGGGAAGCGGCAATGAGTAGCCTCTACAACATAATAGCAGTTCTGTGCGCCATCACTCTGGTAGTCTTAGAGCTAAAAAGAACAACATTCATAAGAATTTTAAAGAAAGAAGAGCTAAACACCTGGGAGAAGCTTGGCAGGCCATCAGGGTATTTCTTATCCTATCTAGTAAAAATAGACGACTTCAAGCTTGAGAAATTTATATTCCGAAAGCAATACAATTCCTTGAAAAATAAAGAAATCAGGAAAAGAGGGAGGCAACTCCTTTACCTGCAATCAACTTGCCTCACCTTAATTATTGCACTCATCGCTTTGATGACTTTACAGTTCACAATAAAAAACTGAGAAAGCTCTAAAGATAGAGCTTCTGGGAAAAGGGGAAAGATCTATTTTTACCACTATAATTTCAGCGACTGCCCACGCTAAACCACTCGCTCCTGCCTAGGCATCGGGAAGTTCCCTTACAGCATCTGCGCAGGAGCCTCCATGCTCAGAAAATTTAGAGTAGATAAAATAAATCCGCCCCTTTATTCACGAATTCGGAGAAAAAATGTCATTTGAATGCACATTAGAGATAACTGCCAACCCTAGTCTAAAATTTGACCTTCCTTCATTTATCACAAGCCTACCCATCCGACACACATTCAAAAACAAGAAAAATAGCACTATCTCAGTATCCACGGATGACTTCAGCTTCTCTAACTGGATGGAATTTGAAAATAATGCTTACTCCTTCCTTAAGGGCTTGACCTTCATGACTAATGAGGAAGAAATTAGCAACCTAATCTTTAGAATCGCAATTTACTACAATACAGATGAAACCGTCATATTTCCTTTCCACCTTTCAAAAAAAATGATCAATAAAATCCATGAAATGAAACTTTCCGTAGAAATAAATGGCTACCCAAGCACCAACTAAAGCCAGACACAAAGAACTCCAGAGACAGAGGAAAACCCTATACTATAAAGAGGAAATAAACATATTTATTTTCTCGCCCCTTTGCCTTTCTTGACAGATCCAAATAACTCAATTTTTGGGAAAACAGAGATACGATGAGCAGCGTATTCATACGCTGCCACACATACGGAAACTCCGAGAGCGAAAGTTATAAGATTCTAGGAATATTCCGTACAAAGACCAAGGCAAACTCAGAAATTTCCAAATATCTAGAACTTTCAGGATTCAAAGAATCCCCTAACGGTTTTACTGTTACCGAGTATGCTCTTGATGAACCACATTGGTTAAGTGGATTCGAAGGAGCACAGTCTGTTGTTATAGAAGACAGGTAACGCGGGAAGGAAGTAGGGCGAATAACCGCACCGCGGTTATCCGCCAATGTAGCGGGGTATCGGCGGATAACGCCTTTGGCGTTATTCACCCTACGGCAGCGCTGGCCAGGAAAGGGATGGAGGCGCGACGCGCCTCTCACTTCACCGGCAGGTCCTTGCCCCACAGGCGCACCGCCTTGATCCCTTCCGCGCCGCCTTCGAAGACGAAGGTCTGGCGGATGCCGGCCTTGGCCGGAACGGTGACGTCGTCGGGGTTGGCGAGGGCGACCAGGGCGTTGGAGTAGCCGTCGTTGTCGATCACCAGCAGCGCGCCGGTCTGGGTCAGGTTGATCAGGCGCACGGTGGCGTCGCTGTCGTTCTTGAAGCCGAGGGTGACGGCCAGTTGCTGGTCGCGCGGCTCGGTCTTGAGCACTTCGACCTGGCCGATCTCGGCGAAGCCGGCGTTGTCGGAGACCACCTTGGCGCCATCAGCGCCCTGGGCCGACTGGCGGCCGCTGGTGATGCCCTCGCTGACCCCGCCGAGGAGGTTCTTGCCAGTCTCGATGGCCGAGGACACCGCGGCCTTGGCCGCATCCTTGACCGAGCTGCCCTCCTCCGCGGCCACGGCGCTGCCGGCGGCCAGGGGCAGGAGCAGTCCCAATGCGGCGATCCTTGCGTTCATTCGTCCATCCTCTGGTGGTGTGGGAGGCAGCCAGACTAACAGCCGTCTAGCGGCCGTTCCAGTGGCGCGCCCGGCGCTTGCGCCACCAGATGTAGACACCGGTCAGCGACAGCCCGGCGATGGCCAGGCCGAGGGCGGCGATGGCGATGCGTCCCGGCAGGCCGGCGATGCGCCCGCCGTGGATCGGGTACTGCAAGCGGTAGAAACGCTCTCCCCAACTGCCCTGCCCGGCGACTTCCTGGCCTAGCAGGCGGCCGTCGCTGCCGTGGAAGAACAGCCAGGACTTGCCCATGGGGTCGTCGTGGTCGCCGAAGCCGGCGCCGAAGAAGTTGTATTCGAAGCTGTAGTACAGCTCGCCGATCGGCTCGGCGATGCCCAGCCGCGCCGCTTCGACGCTGGCCAACTGGAAGGTGCGGTCGTAGTCCAGGCGGGTCTCCCCCAGTTGCTCCCTGGGCAGCCGCCCGCGCGCCTCGTAGACGCTCGGTTCGATCGGCGAGAACAGCGATACCAGCGGCTTGAACACCTGGCTCGGCAGGTTCAGGGCGACGCTGCTCAGCGCCACCGGCGCCAGCAGCAGCCAGAGCCAGAGGCCGCCGGCGCGATGCAGGTCGAAGTTGAAGCGGTAGGCGTTGCCGCGCTTGATCTTCCAGGCTGTCGTCCACTTGCTCCAGAACGGCCGGCCGCGCGGCAGGGTCAGCCAGGCGCCGACGAAGCAGTCGAGGAACCAGAACATCGCCACCCCGCCCATCAGGTACAGGCCCCAGTTCCCCGGCAGGGTCAGGTTGTGGTGGAACTCCAGGACCCAGGGAACCAGGTTCGCCGGCTGGAAGCAGCAGGCCGCCCAGAGGCGCTTGCCGACTTCCTCGCCGCTGACCGGGTCGAGGTAGAACACGTCGTGCTCGACCTTGGCGCCGGCCTCGCGCGGCACGGTGGCGAGCAACGCCGGATGCCCGCCCGCCTCGGGATACTCCATGTACCACACCAGTTGTCGCGGATAGCGTGACTCGACGCGTTGCACCAGGCTGCCCGGGGAAAGGCGCTCGCCGCCCTCGCCCACGGCGTAGAAGCCGGGGTTCAGCCATTCGTCGATTTCATGATGGAATGCCAGCAGGCTGCCGGTGAGACCGGCGAGGAAAAGGAACAGCGCGGTAGCCAGACCGACATAGCGGTGCAGCAGGACCAGGACGGGGCGCATGGGGGCTCCAGGTAACCAGGGTACGGCCGGCGACGCCGGCGAATGCCCGGCGCGTACGTCGCGCGCCGGGCTGCTTGGCCGGTACCGCGGCGCTGGCGCCGGGGCCCGGGTGGACGGTCAGAACTGGTAGTTCACCGTCGCGGTGACGTTGCGCTTCTCGCCGAAGTAGCAGAAGTCCAGGCTGTAGCAGGACGCCACGTAGTCCTTGTCCAGCAGGTTGTTGGCATTGAGGCTGACGTCCAGGCCTTTCAGGCCGAGCTTGCCGAGGTCGTAGCCGATCCGCGCGTCGACCAGGGTGTAGTCCGGCACCCGCAAGGTGTTTTCCTTGTCCGCCCAGGTCTCGCCGACGTAGCGAGCGCCGCCGCCGATGCTCAGACCGCTGAGCGGGCCGGCGTCGAAGGCATAGTCGGCCCACAGCGAAGCCATGTGCTTGGGCGCCTGGTTCGGCGTATGGCCCTGGTTGCCGTCCAGCGACTTGGTGTAGGTGATGTCGGTGTAGGTGTAGCTGCCGAGCAGTTTCAGGTTGTCGCTGAGCTGGGTATGGGCCTCCAGTTCGAGCCCCTGGGAGCGCACTTCGCCGACCGAGGTGTAGAAGTTGTCCTGGGGTTCCTTGGAGGCGACGTTTTCCTGGGTGATATGGAACAGCGAGGCGGTGTAGAAGCTGTTGCTGCCCGGCGCCTGGAACTTCAGGCCGAGTTCCCACTGCTTGCCCTCGGTGGGCGCCAGGGGCGTGCCGGAGGCGTCGGAATAGGCGTTCGGGTTGAACGACTCGGAGTAGCTGACGTAGGGCGCCAGGCCGTTGTCGAACAGGTACAGCGCGCCGATCCGCCCGGTGAATTTCTCCCAGTCATCGTCGGCCTTGCTGCCGGTGCTGCGGTTCTTGTCGGTGACGCTGACCCAGTCCTGGCGCAGGCCGAGCGAGAAGCGCCACTGGTCGATGTCGATCAGGTCCTGGAGGTAGACGCCGGTCTGCTCCAGGCGGCGGGTGTGGTTGTCGTCCGGGAAATAGCTGATGGCGTCGTCGCCGTAGACCGGGTTGAACGCGTCCAGCGCCGAGGCCGAGCCGGAACGCCAGTCGACCACGGTGCGCCGGCGCTGGTAGTCGAGGCCGGTGAGCAGGGTGTGGCGCGCCGCGCCGGTGGCGAATTCGGCCTGCAGCATGTTGTCGACGATATACGCCTGCAGGTGCTCGCGGGCGCCGCTGAAGTAGCGGTTCAGCTTGTTCGGCTCGCTGGCGCTCCAGCCGTAGGCGTAGACCTGCGACAGGTCGACGTCGGAGTCCAGGTAGCGGAAGTTCTGCCGCGCCGACCAGACGTCGTCGATGCGGTGCTCCAGCTGGTAGCCGAACATCCGCTGGGTGCGGTCGAAGTCGTCCTTGCTCGGCTCGCCATCGAAGAACTCGCGGGAGATGTGCCGGCCGTTGTGGTGCGACAGGGTGCCGTCGGCCGGTACGCCGCCGTGGTAGCCCCCGTTGGGATCGTGTTGCAGGTAGCCTTGCAGGGTCAGGGTGGTGTCGTCGCTGAAGTCGATGGCCAGGGTCGGGGCGATGGCGTAGCGCTCCTCCTTGACGTGATCGAACTGGGTGTCCGAGCCCTTGCCGAGACCGATCAGGCGGTAGGCGATGCGCTTCTCCTCGTCGAGCGGCCCGCTGAAATCGAAGCCCATCTCCTTCTGGCCCATGTTGCCGATGCTGCCGGTGATCTGGCGGTAGTCCTCGTACAACGGCTTCTTGCTGGTCAGCGCCACCAGGCCGCCCGGCAGGCTACGGCCGTAGAGCACCGAGGACGGCCCCTTGAGCACATCGATGCGTTCGAGGAAGTACGGGTCGACCTGCATCGAGCTGAAGGTACCGCTGTCGCCCATGGCCTTGAGGCCGTCGAGGTAGATGTTGTCCACGCTGTTGTCGGCGAAGCCGCGCATCACCACGTAGTCGTAGCGGTTGGAGGCGCCGACCTGGCCGGTGAAGATGCCGGGGGTATAGCGCATCGCCTGCTGTACGGTCTTGGAGGCGGTGTCGTCGATCTGCTCGCGGGTGATCACCGAGACGGTCTGGCTGGTTTCCAGCAGCGGCTTGCTGGTCTTGGTGGCGATCTGGCTATGGGTGGCCAGGTAGCCATCGGTGCTGCCCAGGTTGTTGCCGAGGGCGAAGACCTCCACCGCCTGCATGTTCAGCACATCGCCGTCCTTTGCCGGCGCCTCGCGCAAGACGAAGCTGCCGTCGCCCTGGTCTTCCGCTTCCAGCGGGGTGTCGGCGAGCAGCCGGGCCAGGCCCTGCTGCACGGTGAAACTGCCGCGCAACCCCTGGGAGCTGTAGCCACCGGTCTGCGCCGGAGTGGCCGAGAGGGTGATGCCGGCCTCGCGGGCGAAGCGGTTGAGCACGTCGCCCAACTGTCCGGCGGGGATCGCATAGGGCCGCGCCTGTTCCGCCGCCGCTTCGGCGGCCGAGGCGCAGAGCGGCGCCGCGCCGGCCGCCATGGCCAACGACAGCAGGGCCGCGCGCACCGAACGGCTCAGGCGCGAGGCGCGGGGGAAATCGAGGGACGACGGGGCATTGCGGAGGACGACGGCGGTGGCGGTCATGAACGGGATCCGTTGGAGTCGTTGAAGGGTGTTCAATCGGTAAAGCCGGACCAGTCGCGGAAAGCCGACAAAAATAATGAAAATAATTTTCAGTGCGTTTCGCTCCGGACGAAAGCAAGCGTCCACGCGGCCGCCGGCGCGACTCAGGCGGCGACCACCCTCACCCACCAGCGGGTATGTCGCTGCAGGCGCACCGGCAGGGTCCGCGCGAGCACCTGCAGCAGCTTGTCGGTGTCGTCCAGGCGATAGACCCCGGACAGGCGCAGGTCGGCGACCTCCGCGGCGCAGCCGAGGTAGCCGTTGCGGTAGCGGGCGACCTCGGCGAGGAAATCGGCCAGGCGCATGTCGCGGGTGACGATGAGGCCATCGGCCCAGGCCACGGCGTCCATCTGCGGCCGTTCGAGGCGCCGCACGCCGTCGGCGGCGATCCGATAGCTCTGCCCCGCCTCGGCCACCGGAGCCTGCAGCGGACGCGCGCCGAAGGCATCGATGCGCACCGAACCCTCGCTGACGCTGAGACAGGTGGCGGCATCTTGCAGGCGTACGTTGAAACGGGTGCCGAGGGCCTCGAACAGCCCTTGCGCGGTACGTACCCGCAGCGGCCTGTGCGTGGGCGATTGCGTATCGGCGCCGCTGGCGAGGAAGATCTCGCCGCGGGCGAGGAGGATCAGGCGCTGGCCGGCGTCGTAGCGCACGTCGACCGCGCTGTCGGTGTTCAGTTGCAGGCGGGTGCCGTCGACCAGCTCGATACTGCGCCGCTCGCCGGTGGCGGTGCTGTAGTCGGCGCTCAGGCGCTGCCAGGGCAGGCTATCGCGACCGACCCAGGCCACGGCGCCGCCGGCCACCAGCAGCGACAGCAGTTTCAGCGCCTGGCGCCGCTGCAGGCGCTGCGCGCTACTGTCCAGGGTGCCGTAGGCGACCCCGCCGGGCAGCGCCTTGAAGCGTCCTTGCAGTTCTTCGTTGAGCGCGCTGACCTGCTGCCAGGCCCGCTCGTGCTCGCCGTGCTCCGCGCGCCAGGCCGCGCAGGCGCGCTGCAGGCGATCGTCGGCCGGCTGCGAGCGCAGGCGGACCAGCCAGTGGATGGCCTGCCTGACCACCGCTTCGTCGACCCTACCGCGCGTCCCGTCCACGGCTCCGCTCATTCGCCGTAGCGCAGCAGGTAGCAGTGGTACAGCGCCTCGGCCACGTAGCGCTCGACGCTACGCTGGGAAACCCCCATGCGTTCGGCGATCTGCCGGTGGCTGAGGTCTTCGCACTGGGCCAGGAGGAAGGCGGTGCGGACCTTCGGCTTGAGCCCGTCGAGCATCCGCGAGATTTCCTCCAGCAGTTCCAGCACCAGTTCCCGCGCCTCGGGCGACGGCGCCTGTGCCTCGGGCAGGTGGGCGATGCTTTCGAGGTAGGCGCGCTGCAGTTCCTCGCGACGCCAGTGGTCGATCACCAGGCCGCGGGCGATGGTCCGCAGGAACGCGCGCGGCATGCCGATCTCGCGCAGTTCGCGCTTGAGCAGGATGCGCAGGAAGGTGTCCTGGGCCAGGTCCGCCGCGTCCGCCGCGCAGCCCAGCTTGCCGCGCAACCAGTTCTGCAACCAGCCATGGTGCTCGCTGTACAGCGCATGCATGGCGCGATGGTGGGCGCTGAGAAGGATCGGGGCGGACATGGGAAAGTCGGGGCGACACATGAATGATAATGAATCGCATTGTCGAGAAGCCGCGGCCTTTTTGCAATAGCACCCGCCGGCCGGCGCCCTACTCGGCCGCCGCGCCTTCGCGCAGGCAGGCCAGCAGGTCTTCGCTGGCACGGTCGCGGTGCGGCTCGTCGCGCCAGCACATGCCCACCGCGCCCTCGCCGGGAATCTCCAACGCCAGCCTGGCCACCAGGCCGAGCCCGGCAAGGTGCTCGACCACCCGCGCCGAGCCGATGGATAGCATGTCGCTGCCACGCAACAATTCGATGTTGGCCAGCATCGACGATGACTCCAGGCGGTAGGCCGGCGGCTGCCGGCCGCCCTGGGTCAGGGCCATGTCGAGCTTGCTGCGGATCGGCGAGCCGGGCGGCCAGACGATCCAGTCGTAGCGCCGCACGTCTTCCCAGTCCAGCGCGGCGGCCTGGGCCAGGGGGTGACCGGGGCGCGCCATCACCACGATCGCCTCGCTGTAGAGCACCTCGCAGCGCAGGCTGGCGCGCGGCGCATAGTTGTCCAGCCGCCCCACCACCACATCGAGCTGGCGTTTCTCCAGCCGCTCGAGAAGGCCGTTCATGGTGCCTTCGAGCAGTTCCACCTGGGCCCCGGGGTAGCGTCCGAGGAACGCCCGCAATGCGCGCGGCACCAGGCTCGGCGCGGAGGCCGGCGACGTGCCGAGGAGCACCCGGCTGCCGCTGCCGCTGCGCATCGCCTCGAGGTTCTGCCGCGCCCGCTCCATCTCGGTGAGTACGCGCTGGGCGTGGTTGAACAGGGTCATGCCATAGGGCGTCGGGCGCAGGCCACGGGCGTGACGCTCGAACAGCGGCGCGCCGACGTCCTCCTCCAGTTCCTTGAGCCACTTCGACAGGCCCGGTTGGGTGGTGTGTGCGGCCCTGGCGGTGCCGCTGAGGTTGCCGGTCTCCATCAGGCTGACCAGCAGTTGCAGGTGTTGCAGGCGCAGGCGGCGGGTCCAGTCCATCGCAAGCCATCCTCGAATACGTATAGGTCGATGTCTAAATATCATTATTCGGTTATGCCTTCACCTCGAATAATGACTACCAGACCGAGGCGGCCCCGCCTCCTCCCGCCGGAGATTCATCGGTATGCATAACGACAATTCCACCGAGAAGCGCGCCGACTTCTATCGACGCATCCGCCAGCAGCACCTCACCCCGCTCTGGGAAGCCCTGCACAGCCTGGTCCCGGCGCAACCCGCCGGCGGCTGCCAGGCGGCGCTGTGGCGCTATCGCGAACTGCGCCCGTTCCTGCTCGAGGCAGGCGACCTGATCAGCGCCGAGGAAGCGGTGCGCCGCGTGCTGGTGCTGGAGAACCCGGACCTTCCCGGCCAGTCGGCGATCACCCCGAGCCTCTACGCCGGCCTGCAACTGATCCTGCCGGGCGAGATCGCCCCCAGCCACCGGCACACCCAGTCGGCCCTGCGCTTCGTCGTCGAGGGCTACGGCGCCTACACCTCGGTGGACGGCGAACGCACCCGCATGGAGCCGGGCGACTTCATCATCACCCCGTCCTGGACCTGGCACGACCACGGCAACCGCGCCGCCGCGGAAGGCGGCGAGCCGGTGGTCTGGCTGGACGGCCTGGACATCCCGATGCTGCGTTTCTTCGGCGCCACCTTCGCCGAAAACCATGATGAACCGGTACAGCCGTTGCGACGTGGCGAAGGCGACAGCCTCGCCCGCTACGGCAGCAACATGCTGCCGCTGCGCCATCAGCCGACGACGCCGACCTCGCCGCTGTTCAGCTACCCCTACGCGCGCAGCCGCGAGGCCCTCGAGCGCCTGGCGCGCCTCGAACGGCCCGATCCCTGGGAAGGCCACAAGCTGCGCTACGTCAACCCGGCCACCGGCGGCTGGGCCATGCCGACCATCGCCACCTGCCTGCAACTGCTGCCGGCCGGCTTCCTCGGGCAGCCCGCGCGCAGCACCGACGCCAGCGTCTATTCGGTGGTGGAAGGCAGCGGCGTGGCGCAGATCGGCGGCCGGCGCTTCGCCTTCGAGGCCAAGGATCTGTTCGTCGTGCCCTCCTGGGCCGAGCTGCGCCTGGAAGCCGGCGCCACCGACTGCGTGCTGTTCAGTTTCTCCGACCGCCCTGTGCAGCAGGCGCTCGGCATCCTCCGCGAATCCCGCGAACCCCTCGCCCACTGAAGGACCCGTCCCATGAGCCATCTCTTCGCGCCCGAAGCGCCCGTCAGCCTCACCATCCATGGCAGCGACCAGACCTTCCCGGTGCGGCGGGTCTACTGCGTCGGCCGCAACTACGCCGCCCACGCCCGGGAAATGGGCTTCGATCCCGAGCGCGAGCCGCCGTTCTTCTTCTGCAAGCCGGCCGACGCGGTGGTCCCGGTCGCCGCCGGCAGCACCCTGGAGCTGGCCTACCCGAGCCAGACCGGCAACTACCACTACGAGATCGAACTGGTGGCGGCGATCGGCAAGGGCGGCTGCGACATCCCCCTGGAGCAGGCCGAGGAACACGTCTGGGGCTACGCGGTGGGCCTGGACATGACCCGCCGCGACCTGCAGATGCGCATGCGCGAGATGGGCCGGCCCTGGGAGATCGGCAAGGCCTTCGACCGCTCGGCGCCGATCGGCCCGCTCTACCCTGCCAGCCAGGTCGGCCATCCGCGCCACGCCGCCATCAGCCTCCAGGTCGACGGCGAGGATCGCCAGCGCAGCGACATCGACCAGTTGATCTGGTCGGTGGCGGAAACCGTCAGCTACCTGTCGCGCTTCTTCGAGCTGCGCCCCGGCGACCTGGTCTTCACCGGCACCCCGGAAGGCGTCGGCGCGGTCGAGCGCGGCGAGCGGATGCTCGGCGCCATCGACGGCCTCGGCGAACTCAGCGTCCGCGTGGTCTGACCCACCGCCCGCGCACGGCGCGGGCCCACCCTGCCCTTCATCCGGGCTGTCGCCACGGCGACGGCCGAGGAACGCTCATGCCTACGCCCGACAAGAACAACAAGATCGACGTCCAGGCCTTCATCGATGCGCAGGCGGTTTCCGCCTTCCAGTTGCGAGTGCTGTCGCTGTGCTTCCTGATCGTCGCCATGGACGGATTCGACACCGCCGCCATCGGCTTCATCGCCCCGGCCCTGGCCCACGACTGGCAACTGAGCCCGGCGCAACTCAGCCCGATCCTCGGCGCCGCGCTGGCCGGCCTGGCCCTCGGCGCCTTCGCCGCCGGCCCGCTGGCCGACCGTTTCGGACGCAAGAGCGTGCTCCTGCTCTCGGTGCTGTTCTTCGGCGGCTGGAGCCTCGCCTCGGCCTACGCCGGTTCGGTGGAAACCCTGGCCCTGCTGCGCTTTTTCACCGGCCTCGGCCTGGGCGGGGCGATGCCCAACGCGATCACCCTGACCTCCGAATACTGCCCGCGCCGGCACCGCGCGCTGATGGTCACCGCGATGTTCTGCGGCTTCACCCTCGGCTCGGCGCTGGGCGGCCTGCTCGCCGCGCGGATGGTCCCGGCGCTGGGCTGGGAAAGCGTGCTGCTGCTCGGCGGCGGCCTGCCCCTGGCGAGCCTGCCGCTGCTCTGGGCATGCCTGCCGGAGTCGGTGCGCTTCCTCGCCCGCCGCGCACCGGACGCGGCGCGCCCGCGGCGCATCCTCGAACGCCTGGGGCGCCTGCCCGACGGCTGGGCCGGACGCCTCGAACTGCCCGCCGACGAGTCCGACGGCACCTCGCCCCTGCGGCAGATCCTCGGCGCCGAGCTGCGCGGCGGCACCCTGCTGCTCTGGGCCACCTTTTTCATGGGCCTGCTGATCATCTACCTGCTGACCAACTGGCTGCCGACGCTGATCGGCGGCACCGGCTTCAGTCTCGGCGAGGCGGCGACGATCAGCGCCATGTTCCAGCTCGGCGGCACCCTCGGCGCACTCCTCCTGGGCAGCGCCATGGATCGCTTCGACGCGCACCGGGTGCTGAGCCTGGCCTACGTCGGCGGCGCCCTGTTCATCCTCGGCATCGCCAGCCTCTACCACAGCTTCGCCCTGCTGGCGCTGTGCGTCGCCGGCGTCGGTTTCTGCATCAGCGGCTCGCAGGTCGGCGCCAACGCCCTGGCCGCCGATTTCTATCCGACCCGCAGCCGCGCCACCGGGGTCAGCTGGGCCCTCGGCCTGGGCCGCATCGGCTCGATCGTCGGCTCCCTTAGCGGCGGCGCCCTGCTCGGCCTGGGCCTGGGCTTCAGCGGCATCCTCGCCCTGCTGGTGATCCCGGCGCTGCTCGCCGCCGTGGCCGTGCATCGCCTGGGCCGGCGCCGGGCCAGGCCTTCTCCCACCACTCTCTGAACAGGACTTTCCATGCAGCTCTACAGCTTCTTCAACAGCTCCACGTCCTATCGGGTGCGTATCGCATTGGCCCTGAAAGGCCTGGATTACCAGGTAGTGCCGGTCAACCTGCGGCAGGGCGAGCAACTGCGCCCGGCCGACCGCCAGCGCAACCCGATGGGCGCGCTGCCGACCCTGGTCGACGCCGACGGTCGCCGGTTCAGCCAGTCGCTGGCGATCATCGACTACCTCGACGCCGTGCAGCCCGAACCGCGCCTGATCCCTCTCGACCCACTGCATCGCGCCCAGGCGCTGGAACTGGCCCTGCTGGTGGCCTGCGACATCCATCCGCTGAACAACGTGCGGGTGCTCAAGTACCTGACCCAGGTCCTCGGCATAGACGCCGAGGACCGCCAGCGCTGGTACGCGCACTGGGTCGCCGAGGGCCTGGCGGCGGCGGAGACCCTGCTGAACCGACACCGTCGCGGCGCCTTCTTCGCCGGCGCCGCAGCGGGCATCGTCGAGTGCTGCCTGGTACCGCAACTGGCCAACGCCCGGCGCATGGGCTGTGACCTGGCGCCCTACCCGGCGTTGCTCGAACTGGAGGGGCGCTGCCTGGCGCTCGAAGCCTTCCAGCGCGCCAGCCCCGAGCGCCAGCCCGACTACCTGCCGGACTGACGCGCTGCCCCGTGGAAAACAACAACAAGAAGGACACGCCCATGACCACCCGCATCCGGGCCAGCCTGCTGGCCCTGCCCCTGCTGCTGCCCTCGTTCCAGGCTATCGCCGCGCTGCCGGGGATGAACCTCGGCCAGACCTCCTTCCTCGACGGCAAGGCCCTGCCCGGCACGCTGTTCCAGCAGTTCGTGAATATCTACGAGGCCGACGACTTCATGGACGCCAACGGTCACCGGCGCCCGCTCGACAACCGCCTGCGCACCCTGCTCGCCACCAGCCACTTCGCCCACATCAGCCAGCACCAGCTGTTCGGCGCCTACTACGGCGCGGAAATCCTCGTCCCGGTGCTGCTCGCCGATCCCGACTTCGAACCCCACGCCGGCAGCGCCAACGGCCTCGGCAACCTGATCGTCAGTCCGTTCATCCTGCAATGGCCGCAGACCGAGCTGTTCGGCCGGCCCTACTGGCAGCGCCTGAACCTCGCCTTCCAGTTACCCACCGGGCGCTACGACAGGCATCGGGCGATCAATCCCGGCAGCAACCACTGGAGCTTCAACCCGCACTACGCGCTGACCTGGGAATTCGCCGAAGGCTGGGAAGCCAGCGCTCGCCTGCAGTACCTGTTGCCGGGCAAGAATCGCGACCCGGCGCCGCCGTTGGCCGACGACTACCTGCAACCGGGCCAGGCGTTCCACGCCAACTACTCGGTATCGCTGGCGCTGGATGCGCATTGGCGGCTCGGGTTGTCCGGCTACAGCCTGCGACAGATCACCGACGAGCGGGTCGACGGCCACGACCGCCCGGACTCCCGCGAGCGGGTCGATGCCATCGGCCCGGCGCTGATGTTCGGCTGGGGCAAGTCGCGGCTGTTCCTCAACGCCTATCACGAATACGGCGCACGCAACCGCAGCGAGGGCAGCCGGCTGATCCTGCGCTACTCGCAGGTCTTCTGAGCGTCGCCTTCCGGGACGATCGGCAAGCGCTCCAGGGTGCGGAACACCGAGCTGCGCCGCCAGCGCAGGTCCGTCGGTTCCGAGGCCAGGGCGAAACGGCGACGCACCAGGCCGCGCAATGCGCATTGCAATTCGAGCCGGGCCAGGTACGCGCCCAGGCAGTAGTGCGGACCATGGGCGAACGCCACGTGCTGCTTGGCGTTCGCTCGCTGCAACTGCAGGCGGTCGGGGGCGGCGAACATCTCCGGGTCGCGGTTCGCCGCGAGGAAGCTCAGCCAGACCTTCTCTCCAGGCGGAATCCGCTGGCCGCCGATCTCCACCTCCTCCAGGGTGCAACGCACGCCGCCGCGCACCGCGCCATCGAAGCGCAGCAGTTCCTCCACCGCGTTCGCCGCCAGCTCCGGGCACCGCCGCAGCAGGTCGAGCTGGTCGGGATGGGTGAGCAGCGCCAGCGTAGCGTTGCCGACCATGCTGATGGTGGTTTCGAAGGCGGCCATGAACACCATGGCATAGGCCGCTACCAGGTCCTCGAGGCCCAGTCCGGCCTCCAGCATCGCGGCGCCGTCGAGGATGCTCGGCGCCGCGCCGGACGGCGGGCGCGAAGAGCCATCGCTCCAGCCGCGCGCCTGGCGTTGCAGGTAGTCGCTGAAGGCGGCCGCGCTGCGGTTGATCTGCCCGGCATCGCCGTGGCTGGCGGCGAGATCGAGCCCGGCGGCCAGATCGCGGCCCCAGGGCAGCAGTTGCCCGGTATCTTCGCGGGGAAAGCCGAACAGCTCGGCGGCCACCCGGATCGTCAGCGGTTCGGCGAAATCCCTGAGCAGATCGGGCTCGCGGCGCTCCAGCAAGCTGTCGAGGAGTTCTTCCACCAGCACCTCGATGCGCGCTTCCCAGCGGCGCACGGCGTCGGGGCCGAAGGCCGGAGCGAACAGCCTGCGCAGGCGGGTGTGCCGCGGCGCGTCGTTGAACAGCATGAAGTTGTCGTAGAAGCGCGCCAGCGGTTGCAATTGCTGGTGGCCGAACCAGCTGGCGCCGCCCTGGCGGACGCCGGCGGCGCCAAGGCGAGCGGGGTCGGCGGAGAAACGGCGGTCGCGCAGGCACGCCGAAACATCGGCATAGCGACTGATCCACCAGATCGAGGCCTGGTCGCGGCAGACCGGCGCACGGGAGCGGATCAGCCGCAACAGCGGATAGGGATCGGCGACGAAGTCGGGATGGTAGGTGTGTATGTCGAAACCGTCGCTCCGCGGGGCGAGCGCCGGACGCTGAGCGTCATGGCGCGGCTGCGCGCTGCCTTCCTCGCTGAATGCGTCGTCCATGGCCCTTGCTCCGCTGGGTTGGCGTAACGCAGGGAGTATAGATGGCCGGCGGCTCGGCGCCGGCCCGGAGGATCAGCGCGGACCGAGGATCTCCGCCAACTGGTCCGGCTGCGGCGCGCCCTGTTGCTGCTGCATGCGCCCCTCGGCATTGAGATAGAAGATCGCCGGGGTCGCCGCGGCGCCCATCGACTCCATCAGTTCCATGTTGCCGGCGAGCTGCTTGCGCACCGCCGCCGGGATCTTCGCCAGCGGCTTCAGGGTGCTGGCCTTGCCCGCCTGCTCATGGTCGTGCAGGGCCTTCTGCGGGTCCTTGCTGGCCAGCAGCGCGGCGGACTTGGCTTCGCTGTCCTCGCGGATGATGCCGACCATGATATGCCGCAACTGCACCTTGCCGGCATCCACCCAGGGTCGCGCCTGCTCCCAGAACATGGTGCAGTACGGGCAGTTCGGGTCGCTGAACAGGTAGACCACGCGCGGCGCGTCGGCACGGCCATCGGCGATCCAGGCGCTCTGCTCCATCTTCTGCCACATTTCCTTGGCCAGCGGCGCATACACCAGGCGCTCCAGCGGTTCGCGGCTGAGGTCCTTGCCCTGGGCGTCGAACAGGTGGCCGGTGAGTACGTGCTTGCCGTCGGGCGTCAGGTACAGCGCCATGCCCTGGTTCTGGTATTCGGCGGCGTAGCCGCGCAGGCCATCCGGGGCGTCGAAGCTGCCGAGGATGCGGGCGCCCTTCTCCTGGACCATGCGGATCGGCGCCGGCAGCTCCTCCGCCGCCGTGGCCAGGCCGGCGTTGAGGAGGGTCAGGCCCAGGCCAAGGGTGATCAGGTTGCGCGGCAGTCTCATTCGGAACTCCTGGTTGCGGGGGCGGCAGCGGCCGGCTCGAAGGCTTCGAGGTAGCGCTCCAGGCTGCCGCGGGACAGTTCGCCGAGATGGCTGCCCAGCAGGCGGCCCTCGGCGGTGTAGAAAACGGTGGTGGGCAAGGCGACCGAGCCAACCTGCTGGCCAAGCTGCCCGCCGTTGTCGAACAGCAGGTTGTCCAGGCGCAGGTTCTCGCCCTGGAGGAAATGGCGCACGGTCTCGGCGCTCTCGCCCTGGTTGGCGAAGAGGAACACTACGTCGGGATTCTCCGCCTGCGCCTGTTGCAGCACCGGCATCTCGCGCCGACACGGCGGGCACCAGCTGGCCCAGAGGTTGATCACCAGCGGGCGGCCCCGGAAATCGGCCAGTTGCACCGACTCGCCGGCGGCGTTGCGCAGGCTCAGCTCGGGCAGGCGCGTACCGCGCTCGTAGATGCCCAGGCCCAGGCTGCCAAGCAGCCAGAACGCCAGTCCGAGGCTGGCGCCGACACCCAGCGAGCGACGTAGCGCCGGTCGCCGCCAGGCCCAGAACAGCGCGCCGAGCACGGCGGCGAGCAGGCCTGGCCAGGCGAGGAAACCGCCATCGCGGATATCCAGCATCTGTGCGAAGTCGCCGCGGTACTGCGGCCAGTAGCGCACCACGAAAGCCAGGCGCGCCACCAGCAGGCCGAGCAACAACAGGTTGAACAGCACCGGCTCGGCGTTGCGCCCGCCACCGCGCGCCGCCAGCCAACCGCCGAGCAGCGCGGCGCCGAGGGCGAGGAACAGCAGCAGGTGTTGCAGCGAGACCACCAGCGGCCCCAGGGAAAAACTCAGCATCAGCCGCGCTCCCGGGTCGCCTGCCAATGGGCGAGGAAGCCGCCGGCGTCGACTTCGCCGGTCAACCGGCGCGCGCGGCGCTCCTCGCCTTCCGGGCCGATCCAGATCAGGCTCGGCGGGCCGGGTACCTGGTAGCGGTGCAGCAGCTCGCGGCTGGCGGCGTTGTCCGCGGTCACGTCGAGCCGCAGCAGGCGCACGCCCTGCAGGGCGGCGAGCACATCGGGCTTGGCGAACACCTGTTTCTCCATGATCCGGCAGGACACGCACCAGTCAGCGTAGTAGTCGAGCAGCACCCATTGTCCCTCGGCCTTGGCCGCAGCCAACTGACGGTCCAGCTCGGCCGGCTGGCTCACCGTGAGGAACGCCTCGTGGGCGCTGGCCGTCGGCGTAGCGCCCCGGTTCGCCGCCGCATACACCTGTAGCGGACGCCAGGGGTCGTCGGCCCCGGCCGCGGCGCCCAGCAACATCGCCGCGCCCCAGAGACCGAAGATGCAGCCCGCCGCGCCGAACAGCACCGCGTGCCGCGCCAGGCCTCGCGCCGTATGCAGCGCGGCGTAGGCCAGGACCAGCAGCAACGCGCCGCCAAGGCCGATCCACAGCGCCTCGCCGAGCAGCGGACGCAGGAGTATCCAGGCGGTGCCGAGGAAAAGGAAGCCGAACACGCCCTTGACCAGGTTCATCCAGGGACCGGGCTTGGGCAGGAAGCGGCTGCCGACCGTCACCAGCAGCAACAGCGGCATGCCGATGCCGAGGCCCAGGCTGAACAGCACCAGGCCGCCATGCAGGGCATTGCCGGTCTGCGCGATATAGAGCAAGGCGCCGGCCAGCGGCGCGGTCATGCACGGCCCCACCAGCAGCCCGGACAACGCGCCGAGCGCGGCCGCGCCGGCCAGGCTGCCGCCCTTGCGGCCGCGACTGAGACCGTCGAGGCGGTCGCGCAGGGCAGCCGGCAGTTGCAGTTCGAAGAAGCCGAACATCGGCAGCGCGAGGAACACGAACAGCGCGGCGAAGCTGCCCAGCAGCCACGGCTGTTGCAGCCAGGCCTGCAGGTTGCCGCCAAGCAGCGCCGCGACCACCCCGAGTCCGGCGTAGACCAGCGCCATGCTCAGCACGTAGCTACCGGCCAGCAGCAGGCCGCGACGAGGGCCGGCGCCGCTGCCGACCACCAGCCCGGCGAGGATCGGCAGCATCGGCAGCGAACAGGGAGCGAACGCCAGCAGCAGGCCGAGGCCGAAGAACAGCAACAGGCTCCAGGCCAGGTTGCCGGCCTGCAGGCTGCCGGCCAGGCCCTGGTCCTCGGCGACTTCGCCGCTCGTCCCGGCGGCGGCAGGGCCGGTACCGCCCAGGTCGAGCGCCTGGCTCTGCGGCGGATAGCACAGGCCGGCATCGGCGCAGCCCTGCCAGCCCAGGCGCAGTTGTCCGGCGGCGGCCGCCGGCAGGGTCAGTTCCAGGCTCTGGCGATAGACCTGCGACTCGCCGAAGAACTCGTCGCTGTGGCTTTCGCCGGGCGGCAGCTGCGGCTGCAAGGCCGGGTCGAGTCCGTCGAAGCGCAGGCGCTTCTGGTACAGGTAGTAGCCCGGCGCGATCTGCCAGCGCAGTTGCACCTGGCCGTCGTCGAGGCGCTCCCAGGTGAAGCGGAAGGCTTTCTCCACCGGCAGGAAATCCGTCTGCGTCGCGCCGCGCGGCGCGAACAGGTCGTCGCCCGGTTGCGCCTGGGACAGGCCCGGCAGCAGGAGCATCAGGAGCAGGATCAACACACGCATGGATAACGCCTTCTACGATGAACTCGGCGGCAGCATGGCCAGCGACGATTAACAGGCCGTTAACGCGGCCACGGGAAAACCCCGGCGACGCGCCGGGCGGGGCATAATCCTGGCTTAATTCGCCCGCTTCAGACTCCTATCCCTTTAACCAGCGATACCGCCATGCATGTACTGCTCACCGAAGACGACGACCTGATCGCCAGCGGCATCGTCGCCGGCCTCAACGCCCAGGGCCTGACCGTGGACCGGGTGGCCAGCGCCGCCGATACCCAGGCGCTGCTCCAGGTGGCGCGCTTCGACGTGCTGGTCCTCGATCTCGGCCTGCCCGACGAGGACGGCCTGCGCCTGCTGCAACGCCTGCGCCAGCAGGGCGTCGACCTGCCGGTGCTGGTGCTGACCGCGCGCGACGCGGTGACCGACCGGGTCGCCGGGCTGCAGGCCGGCGCCGACGACTACCTGCTCAAGCCCTTCGACCTGCGCGAACTCGGCGCCCGCCTGCATACCTTGCAGCGGCGCTCCGCCGGGCGTTGCGTCAACGTCATCGAACACGGCCGCCTCAGCTACGATCCGAGCACCCGCGAAACCTGGCTCGACGGCCGCCCCGTGGAACTGTCGCGACGCGAACAGGCGCTGTTGCAGGCATTGCTCAACAACCGCGGGCGGATCCTCAGCGGCGAGCAGCTCAAGGACAGCGTCTATGGCTTCGGCGACGAGGTCGAGAGCAACGCCCTCAACGTCCACATCCATCACCTGCGGCGCAAGCTCGGCAACGCCATCGTGCAGACCGTGCGCGGCCTCGGCTACCGCCTCGGGCCGGCGCGCGGCGACGGAGACGACGCATGAGCCTGCGCCTGCGCCTGACCCTGATCCTCGGCTCGGCCTTCATCCTGCTCTGGTCGCTGGCCGCGGCCTGGATGCTCTGCGACCTGCGCGGGCAGATGATGCGCTCCTTCGACCAACGCCTGGCGGCCTCGGCGCGGATGGTTGCCGGCCTGCTCCAGCAGTTGCCGCAGCCGCAGCCGGCGGACGGCCAGACCACGCGCCTCAGCGCGGAGCAACTGGGAATTCCCAACGGCATGGCCTGCCAGGTCAGCTCACTGCGCGGCGAAGTCCTGGCGCAGAGCCATGCCACCCCGGAGCGGGCGCTGGACAGCACCGCCAGCGGCTTCCGCGACCAGGAAATCAACGGCGTGCTGTGGCGCAGCTTCACCGTGCAGGCCGGCGATCTGCGGGTCAGCACCGCCGACCGCCTGGAAGAGCGCGACGTGCTGCAACGCTCGGTGGTGGTGGCCGCCGCGGTGCCGGTGACGGTCGCCCTGCTCGGCAGCCTGGCCCTGCTCTGGCTCGGCGCCGGCCAGGGCCTGGCGCCGCTCAAGCGGATTCGCGACGCCCTCACCCGACGTGGCGCCGACTCGCTGGAGCCACTGGAGCTGGCGGCCCTGCCGAGCGAACTGAAGCCGCTGGTGGAAACCCAGAACCAGTTGTTCCAGCGCATCGCCCAGGCCATCGAACGCGAGCGACGCCTGACCGGCGATGCCGCCCACGAGCTGCGCAGCCCGCTGACCGCGATCAAGACCCACCTGCAGGTCGCGCGCATGACCGAGGGCGCTGCCGCCGAGCAGGCCCTGGCCCACGCCGAGGAAGGCGCCGACCGTCTGCACCGGACGCTGGACCAGCTGTTGCTGCTGGCGCGGGTGGAAGGCAGCCTGTCGTTCGACGACGGCGTGCAATGCAGCGCCGAGGACGCCGCCCGGGTAGCCATGCACGACGCCGGCCACGGCGACGTGCGGATGTTCGAGCTGAAGCTGGCCGACGGCTTGTCCGAGGCGCCGCTGGAAGTCCCCTCGGTGCTGGCCATCGCCGCGCTGCGCAACCTGCTGGACAACGCCCTGCGCCACACCGCCGCCGGCACCCGGGTGGAGCTGGCGGTGGAAACCGCGCAAGGCTGCGCGCGCTTCCACGTCCGCGACCACGGTCCGGGCATCGCCGAAACCGACCTGCCGCACCTCACCCGGCGTTTCTGGCGCCACGGCAAGAGCGGCGGCAGCGGGCTCGGCCTGGCCATCGTCCAGGCTATCGTGCAACGCTGCCAATGCCGGCTGGACTTCGACAGCCGCGCGGACGGCCTGCGGGTGACGCTGGAAATGCCGCTGCGCGAGTGATGCGCGGGCCCACCCGCCAACCGGCCCCCGTAGGGCGAATAGCCGCCCGCGGCTATCCGCCGGACCGAGGCCCAGGCATCGGCGGATAACGCCGTTGGCGTTATCCGCCCTACCCCCGCGCCGAGCTGCTTCCGCCGGACCGGGTCTCCGTCCTGCGGACGCCAGGCCACGAGGGTCAGATTCCCTGTCCCAGCAGCACGCCGTTGACCTTCTGTCCGTACAGGTTGACGCCGTCGTTGGCATGGAACTTCTGCCGCGTCTTCTCCACCGAACCGTCCACCAGGCGCGGGTCCTGCGGGCGCTCGTGGCTGTTCATGAAGGCGGCGACGTCCCAGGCGTCGCGGTCGCTGAGGGTACCGGGCTTGCCCAGCGGCATGTTGTACTTGATGAAGGAGGCCGCGGTGTTGATGCGGTGCATGCCCGCGCCCCAGTTGAAGGACTGCGCGCCCCACAGCGGTGGGAACACCGTCTGCCCCAGAGCCATCTGGCCCTGGCCGTCGGCGCCGTGGCAGATCGCGCACTGCGCGGCATAGACCTTGGCGCCGCGCTCGATGCTGTAGCCGCCTTCCGGCGGGGCCACGTCCGGATAGCCGCGTCCGGGCAGGCTGACCCCGGTCGGCGCCTGGCTCGCCAGCCAATAGGCGTAGACGGTCAGGGCCTTGATCTCCGGGCTGTCGGCCGCCGGCACCTTGCCGTTCATGCTGAACTGGAAACAGCCCTGCAGGCGCTCGGCGAACGTATTGACCTTGTTGTTCTTGGCGCGGAACGCCGGATAGACCGGATAGGCCGCCCACTGCGGCGCGGAGTTGGCCCGGCGGCCCTGGTCGAGATGGCAGTTGACGCAGTTGAGCTGGTTGCCGACCAGATGCGGCGCGTTCTTCCGGGTTTCCACGAACAACGCCTGGCCCTGGCGGACCATTTCGCCGAAGGCGTTGTCCGGGAGGCTGCTTTCCGCCGGCGGCTGGAACGGCTCCGAGGGCGCCGTTGCCGCGTGGACGGGAGCGACCAACAGGCCGGCGACGACCAGGGAAAGGATCGACGGCATGTTCATGGCTGGCCTCCTGCCTGACCGAGGGTGGCGAAGAACTGGCTGACGCTGCGGATCTCCTCTTCGCTGAGGGATTTGGCGATATGTCCCATCAGATCGTTCGGGTCGTTGCGGCGAGTGCCAAGCTGCCAGGCGCGCAACTGGTTGCTCAGGTACATCTCGCCCTGCCCCTGCAACGGCGGGAAGGCCTCCCCCACGCCGCTGCCGGCCGGACCGTGACAGGTCACGCACTCGGGAATGTTGCGCTCCCAGGCGCCACGCACCGCCAGAGTCTCGCCGGGGCTGCGCGGGGTGGCCACGCGCGACAGCTCCACCGGCTTGGGCGCCGGCATTGCCGCGAGGGTATTGGCGAGCGCCTGGATCTCGTCGTCGCCGAGAGCATCGGCTATGCCCTTCATCACCGGGTGCTCGCGACTGCCGCCCTGCTTGAGGTCGTGCAGCTGCTTGCTCAGGTAGGCGGCGGGAAGGCCCGCCAGGCGCGGAAAGCCGGCGGCGGCCAGGCCCATGCCATCGGCGCCGTGGCAGGTGACGCAGGCCGCGGCGGCCGGGTTGGCGCCGCCCTGGGTGTAGAGTTTCTGGCCGTCGACGGCGGCCTGGGCCGTCGCCGCCAGCAAGGCGGTCAATGAAAACAGCAGTCGGTGTGCAACCGGCATGGCAGGGTTCCTCTCTGGCTTATTGTTTTTAGTTCTAAGTTTAGAACCAAAAAACCTATCGCCGAAAGACCCTACCGCACGCAGGTCTACATCATTTTCCCTACAGGCCCCGGATCACGCCCCTTTCAGCCCCGCGACGATTTCGCAAGAGCGCAGCCGATGGGCGTGCTCGTAGAAGTCGCTGGTGAAGATAAGCTCGTCGGCGCCGGTCTGCTCCAGGAGGATCTCCAGACGCGCACGAACCTTCTCCGGACCGCCGATCACCGCCAGGCCGAAGAAGCTGCCGACCGCATCCTGCTCGTGGGGCAGCCACAACGGCGCCATACTTTCCACCGGCGGCTTCTGTTTCAGGCTCTCGCCGCGGATCAGCGCCAGCACGCGCTGGAAGGCGGTAGTGGCGAGGAACTCGGCCTCTTCGTCGGTAGGTGCGGCGATCAGCGGCACGCCGATCATCGCGTAGGGTTTGTCGAGTACCGCCGAGGGCTGGAAGTTGCTGCGGTAGATGCGCAGCGCCTCGTGCAGGTAACGCGGTGCGAAATGCGAAGCGAAGGCATAGGGCAAGCCTTTCTGCGCCGCCAGGTGAGCGCTGAACAGGCTCGAACCGAGTAGCCAGATCGGCACCTGGGTACCCTCGCCCGGCACCGCCAGCAGGCTCTGCTGGGAACGGCGCGGGCCGAGCAGCATTTCCAGCTCGGCGACCTGCTCGGGGAAGTCGTCGCCGTTGCCCAGGCGGTCGCGACGCAAGGCGCGCATGGTCGCCTGGTCGGCGCCGGGGGCGCGGCCAAGGCCGAGGTCGATGCGGCCCGGGTAGAGCGTCTCCAGGGTGCCGAAGTTTTCCGCCACCACCAGCGGCGCATGGTTCGGCAGCATCACCCCACCCGAGCCGACGCGGATCCGCGAGGTGCCGCCGGCGATATGGCCGATCAGCAGCGCGGTGGCGGAGCTGGCGATGCCATCCATGTTGTGGTGCTCGGCCAGCCAGAAACGGTTGAAGCCCAGGCGCTCCACATGGCGCGCCAGGTCCAGGGAGTTGTGCAGGGCTTCGGCCACGCTGCCGCCGGTGCGCACCGGCACCAGGTCGAGCATGGACAGGGGAATATCAGCAAGCGTTGTCATGAAAGCTCCAATCGGCAGCGGGCGATGGCCGGGGCGCGAGACACGCGCGGAAGGACCTCGCCCGGGGTTTGGATCAATTCTATATCACGCGTTATAGTTTTTGCCCACGGAGAATCCATGGGCTTTTTCCAGTCAAGGCGCGCTGTGGCGTCAGGCGGCCTCGACCGCCAGCAGGGAATCCCAGGCCGCCATCGCGCAGCGGCCGATGGCCAGCAACTGCTGGCGGCTGGCGCCGTCGCGGGCCTGGATCGACAGGCCCTGAAGCACGCTGCTGTAGAAACTGGTGAGCGCGTCGAGATCGGCTCCGGCCGGCACGTCGCCGTCGGCCACGCCTCGTGCGAAACGCTCGCGCAGCAGGCGCGCGGCGCGCCGCCGGTGATCGCGCAGGTAGTCTTCGACGCCTTTGTTGGCCGGCGAGAAATTGGTCGTGCTGAGGTCGACCAGGCAACCGCGCGGCTTGCCTTCCGTGGTGTAGCTGACGGCGGCGCTTTCCAGCAGCGCGGCGATCGACTCGCGCGCCGTCGGCAGGGCGAAGGCGCCCTTGGAAAGCTGGCATTCCTGGCTCAGGTAGAGTTCCACCGCCGAACGGAACAGCGCCTCCTTGGAACCATAGGCGGCATACATGCTCGGCGCGCAGATGCCACCCATGGCCTCCTTCAGCGCGGCCATGGTCGCGCCTTCGTAGCCGGCCTCCCAGAACACGTCGAGCGCCCGGCGCAATGCCTGTTCACGATCGAAGCCGCAGGGGCGTCCACGCTTGGCCATGGGAATTCCTGAGAAAAAAACACGTCATATGGTAACACCG
Source organism: Pseudomonas sp. 203-8 (assembly GCF_020708595.1). Lineage (NCBI taxonomy): Bacteria > Pseudomonadati > Pseudomonadota > Gammaproteobacteria > Pseudomonadales > Pseudomonadaceae > Pseudomonas > Pseudomonas sp. 203-8. The sequence goes on from NZ_JAJFDF010000009.1 coordinate 26,349, forward strand.
GCGAACAGTCGCAAGGCTGGAGGGGGTCGCTTGATCCATCACCGCGCTCGATATACACCATGCAGGCTTTTTACTTCTGCCGGTTCTCCCGCTGGGCAAACATGCTCTCCAAGGGCAGACGCCCACCCTTCCTCAGGAGAACCGATCATGTCCAGCTTCAGCGCCCTCGCCAGCTACTTCGCCGCTTCCGCGTTCTACAGCAATGCAGTGACCCCTACTCGCCCGGTTCAGGCCAGCGCGCCCGCATCGACCAGCGAGAAGAAATGAGCCCAAGGAGGCATCCATGCTCTCAGCCCGCTCCCGCAAGGCCCCGACCTATGGCGTCACCTATGTGAGCCTCGAGGATTGCACCCTGCACTTCGAGACCGAGTACATCATCGAGCGCCGCGACGGCAGCCTCGCGCACATGCCGATGCGCACGCCGGTCAGTGAGCGCGAAGCCCTGCAACGCCTGATCGAAAGCTGCATCGACGACTGATACCTCCAGTGCCCGTGTGCCGCTCTCAGGAGCGGCCAGCGGCGTTTTCCCAATCCGCCACCAGCGTCCGCAGTCGCGCGTCGCGCAGTTCGAAGAGTTCCAGCAGCCCCAGTGCCCGGATCGCCGGCAGCAGGGCGCGCAGGTCTTCTTCAGCCTGCCGCCGTTGCGCCGCGGGCAGTTCCTCCTCAAGCAGCAGCCGGGCGTTGGCGATGAACGCGCCGACGCTGCCCTTGCGTATCTCCACGCCGCCCAGGCGGATGCGGTCCTGTCGGTCGGGAAGGATGTCTTCGGCTTTCATGGCGTGCTCCAGGCAAGAATGATGAGCCGCCAGGCTACATCCGCAGTCGAATGGCCTATTATCCATCCCGAGCCAATCATCGTCGCTTTTCCGCCAAATGCTTCCGGAACCCCTGCCCGTCCCGCTCTTCGCCCTGCGCATCGACCGCGCAGCCAGCCGCACGGCCTCCCACCGCCATGCCTGCGGCCAGCTCTACTGCCTGGAGCGCGGCCTTCTGGTGGTCGAGGACGAGCATGGCCGCCAGGCCCTGCCTCCGCGCCAGATCGCCTGGATCCCACCGGGTCACCCACACTCGGCGCACTCCCACGGCAGCCTGGCGGGCTGGAGCGCCTACCTCGCCGCCGAACACTGCCGCGACCTGCCCCGGCACCCCGGCGTGCTCGCCTGCTCGGCTTTCGTGGCGCTGATCGTCGAACGCGCCACCCGCTGGCCGACCGGCTCCGCCTGGAGCACCGAACGCGAGAACCTGCTGCGCGTGCTGCTGGACGAACTGCGCCACGCCGTGCCCCAGCGGACCCGCCTGCCCTATCCGGGGGATTCGCGCCTGCGCAGGATCGCCGAGGCATTGCTGACCAACCCCGGCGATCCGCGGCCGGCGGCCGAATGGGCACGCTGGGCGGGCCTCAGCAGCCGTAGCCTGAGCCGGCTGTTCGGCGCCGAGACCGGTATGAGCTTCGCGCAATGGCGGCAACTGGCGCGACTGCACGCGGCCGTCGAACGGCTGGCAGCGGGCCAGGCGGTCGGCGAGGTCGCCTGGTCGCTCGGCTACGAAAGCCCGAGCAGCTTCGCCAGTGCCTTCCGCACAGTATTCGGCGAGACGCCGTCCGGCTATTCCAGTCGCGCCAACGAAGCGCTAGCCTGAACCTTCCGCGCCACGAGCCTTTCCCCATGAGCCACGCCAATACGCCCCGCGACTGGGTTCGACGCGCCCCGCAACACGGTGCGGTGGAACGCATCGAGGCTTACTTCGCCGGCCACGGCTACGATCCGCATCGCCACGACACCTATGCCATCGGCCAGACCCTGGCCGGGGTGCAGAGCTTCCGCTATCGCCGCAGCCAGCGCCACAGCCTGCCGGGCGGCTGCCTGGTGCTGCATCCCGACGAGCTGCACGACGGCGAGGCCGGCAGCCAGGAAGGGTTCCGCTACCGGATGCTCTACGTCGAGCCGGCGCTGATCCAGCAGGCCCTCGGCGGCCGGCCGCTGCCGTTCGTGCGCGGGTGCTTGTCCGACGACCCGCGCCTGATCGCCGCCAGCCGGGCCCTGCTACAGGCCATGGATACCCCGCTGGAGCCGCTGGAAGAACAGGACGCCCTGTTCGAACTGGCCCACGCCCTCGACGCCGTGGCCGGCAACCGGGCGCGCGGCAGGCGCCACTTCGACTTCGTCGCCGCCGAGCGCGCCCGGCAGTACATCCACGCGCACCTGGAGCGCCCGCTGGGCCTCGACGAACTGGCGCAGGTCGCCCAGCGCGAACGCTGGAGCCTGTCGCGCGATTTCCGCGCGCTGTTCGGCACCAGCCCCTACCGCTACCTGATCCAGCGCCGGCTGGACATCGCCCGCCGGCTGATGCTCGGCGGCCAGACGCTGGCCGAAGCCGCGCTTGCCGCCGGTTTCGCCGACCAGAGCCACATGACCCGCCATTTCGGCCAGAGCTACGGCCTGCCGCCGGCACGCTGGCTGCGTATGCTCGGCCGCGCCTAGCCAGGTTGCACGATCATCCAAGACCGCCCGCTCCGTAGCCGCCTACCCTGGCGCCAGAGACCAACCACCGGAGCGCACCGATGTCCACCAGCACAACCCAAGCGATCAACTTCGCCGCCAAGCTCGCCCTGTTCGACGACCGCTGGCAACCCAGGGTGATCGCCCAGATGAACGACTACCAGTTCAAGCTGGTGAAGATCGAAGGCGACTTCGTCTGGCACAGCCACGCCGACACCGACGAGACCTTCATCGTCCTCGCCGGTCGCCTGCGCATCGATTTCCGCGACGGCGCGGTGCACCTGGGCCCCGGCGAGATGTATGTGGTGCCGCGCGGCGTGGAGCACAAGCCGTTCGCCGAGGGCGAGGTGCGCATGCTCCTGGTGGAGCCCTGCGGCGTGCGCAACACCGGCGACCAGGGCGGCGAGCGGACGGCCGTCAACGATCTGTGGATCTGAAACCGCGCCCACGAAAAAGCCCGGCTCGCTGGCCGGGCTCTTTCGCTGCGGGTCGTCCTCAATCGGCGACGTGGATCACCACCCGGCCACGCTTCGGACAGGTTTCCATGTAGCGATGCGCCTCGACCACCTGGTCGAACTCGAATACCCGGTCGACCACCGGTTTGAGCAGGCGATCGCGGGTCAGTTGCTCGATGTGCGCGAGGGCCTTGCTCACCGACTCGTCGTTGCGTTCCAGGCCCATCTCCGGATGACCGGTGAAATCCATCAGGCAGTGGCGGTAGAACTGCAGGTGCTTCTTGAACGCGGCGCAGGCCGGGAACGCCGACTCGTTGCCGCCGTTGCAGCCATACAGCACCAGCTTGCCGCGGGTGGCGGAGACATCGCCGAGCAGGGTCATCTGCGGGCCGCCCAATTCGTCGAGGATGACATTGACGCCCTTGCCCTCGGTGAAGCGCTCGACTTCCAGGACCAGGTCCTGCTCGTCGGTCACCACCACCTTGTCGGCGCCCTGCTCGCGGAGGAACTCGCGCTCCTCGGCGGACTTGGTGGAAGCGATCACCCGCGCGCCGAGAGCCTTGGCCAACTGGATCGAGACCGGTCCGTACATGCGCGCCGCCTCGGTGATCAGCACGGTCTGCCCGGCCTTCAACCCGGCCAGGTCGACCAGGCCGAAATAGGCCACCAGCAGGCCGGTGTAGTAGACGCTGGCCTCCACCGGGGTGAGTACCTCGGGGTAGACCGCCAGGGCCGCGCGTGGCATCAGCACCACGTCGCCATAGGCCGGATAATGATCGGGGGTATGGGCGGGGAAACTGGCCACGCGGGAACCCAGCGGCAGGTCGCCGACGCCGGCGCCGACCGCCAGCACCTCGCCGGCCAGTTCGAAGCCGAGACCGGACGGCAGCGCAGCCTGCTCCGGGGCCAGGTTCTGACGCCAGAGCACATCCTTCCAGCTCACGCCGATCGCCTGGACACGCACCAGGACTTCCCCTGCGGCCGGCGCCGGGGTCGGCAGCTCTTCGCATTTGAGGACCTCTGGCGGGCCAAACTGATGAAAACGGATCACTCGGGACATCGCAAACCTCTGCAGTGCATCACGGGGTGAATAACCTCATGGGTTGTGACTGTATCCGCCCATGCCTGACAAAACCACCCGTCGTTATTGATAATGGCTATGCCTGTCAGTGATCCTATGCCCCTCCGGCACCTCGCCAGGCCCCGCCCCGTCTCGCACGCAAGGCTTGACGGCGAGCCCCCGCGGTTGCAGCCTCTAGCCCCTGGAAACGAGGAACGCCATGAACCGAAACGACCTGCGCCGCGTCGATCTGAACCTGCTGATCGTGTTCGAGACCCTGATGCACGAACGCAGCGTGACCCGCGCCGCAGAGAAACTGTTCCTCGGCCAGCCGGCCATCAGCGCCGCGCTGTCGCGCCTGCGCACGCTGTTCGACGACCCGCTGTTCGTCCGTACCGGACGCAGCATGGAGCCCACCGCGCGAGCCCAGGAAATCTTCGCCCACCTGTCGCCGGCGCTGGATTCCATCTCCACCGCCATGAGTCGCGCCAGCGAGTTCGATCCGGCGACCAGCACCGCGGTGTTCCGCATCGGCCTTTCCGACGACGTCGAGTTCGGCCTGTTGCCGCCCCTGCTCCGCCGCCTGCGCGCGGAGGCGCCGGGGATCGTCCTCGTCGTGCGCCGCGCCAACTATCTATTGATGCCGAACCTGCTGGCCTCGGGGGAGATCTCGGTGGGCGTCAGCTACACCGACGAACTGCCGGCCAACGCCAAGCGCAAGACCGTGCGCCGCAGCAAGCCGAAGATCCTCCGCGCCGACTCCGCGCCCGGCCAGCTGACCCTCGACGACTACTGCGCGCGACCGCACGCGCTGGTGTCCTTCGCCGGCGACCTCAGCGGCTTCGTCGACGAGGAGCTGGAAAAATTCGGCCGCAAACGCAAGGTGGTCCTGGCGGTGCCGCAGTTCAACGGCCTCGGCACCCTCCTGGCCGGCACCGACATCATCGCCACCGTGCCCGACTACGCCGCCCAGGCGCTGATCGCCGCCGGCGGCCTACGCGCCGAGGACCCACCGTTCGAGACCCGCGCCTTCGAACTGTCGATGGCTTGGCGCGGCGCCCAGGACAACGATCCGGCCGAACGCTGGCTGCGCTCGCGGATCAGCATGTTCATCGGCGATCCGGACAGTCTCTGAGCCCTCCGGCAGCTACCCGCACGAGGCGTCGCAACGGGAAAATCGATCGCGCGCCGCGGGTGTGCGGCTTATTCCATCGAAAGCACTGTCCATAACCATCGACTGTTACAGAAAACGAAAAACCATGTATCACTGTTCGTGATAATCAAAATCTCGTCGTTCGATTAGTTCCCTGCCGGAGCAGCCCGCAGACTTCGCCAATCCCGAAAAACCGACTGGCGGAGTCAAGCATGGAACAGTCATCCCACTTCTCCTGGCGCTACCCCCTCGCACTCGCGGCCGTACTGGTCCTGAGCGCCTGCGGCAAGGCCCCGGAAACCACCCAAGGCATGGCGGCGCCCAAGGTCAGCGTCGCCGAAGTCATCGAACAACCGCTGAACGAGTGGGACGAATTCACCGGCCGCCTGGAGGCCCCGGAGTCGGTGGAGCTGCGCCCGCGGGTGTCGGGCTACATCGACCGCGTGGCCTTCCATGAAGGCGCACTGGTGAAGAAAGGCGACCTGCTGTTCCAGATCGACCCGCGCCCGTTCGAGGCCGAGGTCAAGCGCCTCGAAGCCCAGCTGCAACAGGCCCGCGCGGCCCAGGCGCGGAGCGTCAACGAAGCCCAGCGCGGCGAACGCCTGCGCGCCAGCAACGCGATCTCCGCGGAACTCGCCGACGCCCGCACCACCGCCGCCCAGGAAGCCAAGGCGGCGGTCGCCGCGACCCAGGCGCAACTGGACGCGGCGCGCCTGAACCTGAGCTTCACCCGGATCACCGCGCCGATCGACGGTCGCGTCAGCCGCGCCGAGGTCACCGCCGGCAACCTGGTCAACTCCGGGGAGACCCTGCTCACCACCCTGGTCAGCACCGACAAGGTCTACGCCTACTTCGACGCCGACGAGCGCGTGTTCCTCAAGTACGTCGAGCTGGCCCGCCAGGCCGGTCGCGACACGCGCAGCGAGAGCCCGGTGTACCTCGGCCTGAGCAGCGAGGACGGCAACCCGCACCTGGGCCGGCTGGACTTCCTCGACAACCAGGTCAACCCGCGTACCGGCACCATCCGCGGCCGCGCCGTGTTCGACAACGCCAAGGGCGAGTTCACCCCGGGCCTCTACGTGCGCCTGAAGCTGGTCGGCAGCAAGACCTACGCCGCCACCCTGATCAAGGACGAAGCGGTCGGCACCGACCTGGGCAAGAAGTTCGTGCTGGTCCTGGATGGCGACAACAAGACCGTCTACCGCACCGTCGAGATGGGACCGAAGCTGGAGGGCCTGCGCATCGTCCGCAGCGGCCTGAGCAAGGGCGACCGGATCGTCGTGAATGGCCTGCAGCGGGTCCGCCCGGGCATGCAGGTGGATCCGCAGAAGGTCGAGATGGCCAGCGCCGACACCCTGGCCACCCTCGCGCGCCTGCGGCAGTCGGTCGGCGACAGCGAACCACCGAAGGTGGCGGCGTCCAAGGACAACGCCACTCGCAACGAGCCGCGCGGCTGAGCGCGGCGATAGGAAGAACCGATGAATTTCTCCCAATTCTTCATCCAGCGGCCGATCTTCGCCGCGGTGCTGTCGCTACTGATCCTGATTGGCGGCGCCATCTCCCTGTTCCAGCTACCCATCAGCGAATACCCGGAAGTGGTGCCGCCGACCGTCGTGGTCCGCGCCAACTTCCCCGGCGCCAACCCGAAAGTCATCGGCGAGACCGTCGCCTCTCCCCTTGAACAGGCGATCACCGGGGTGGAGAACATGCTCTACATGTCCTCCCAGTCGACCTCCGACGGCAAGCTGACCCTGACCATCACCTTCGCCCTCGGCACCGACCTGGACAACGCCCAGGTGCAGGTGCAGAACCGCGTCACCCGGACCGAGCCGAAGCTCCCGGAAGAAGTGACCCGGCTCGGCATCACCGTCGACAAGGCCTCGCCCGACCTGACCATGGTCGTGCACCTGACCTCGCCGGATAACCGCTACGACATGCTCTACCTGTCGAACTACGCGGTGCTCAACGTGAAGGACGAACTGGCCCGCCTCGACGGCGTCGGCGACGTCCAGTTGTTCGGCCTCGGCGACTATTCGCTGCGCGTCTGGCTGGACCCGAACAAGGTCGCCTCGCGCAACCTCACCGCCACCGACGTGGTCAACGCCATCCGCGAGCAGAACCGCCAGGTCGCCGCCGGCACCCTGGGCGCGCCGCCGGCGCCGAGCGATACCAGCTTCCAGTTGTCGATCAACACCCAGGGTCGCCTGGTCACCGAGGAAGAGTTCGAGAACATCATCATCCGCGCCGGCGCCAACGGCGAGATCACCCGTCTGCGCGACATCGCCCGGGTCGAGCTGGGCTCCAACCAGTACGCCCTGCGTTCGCTGCTGAACAACAAGCCGGCGGTGGCGATCCCGATCTTCCAGCGTCCCGGCTCGAACGCCATCGAGATCTCCAACCTGGTGCGGGAGAAGATGGCCGAGCTGAAGCACAGCTTCCCGCAAGGCATGGACTACTCCATCGTCTACGACCCGACCATCTTCGTCCGCGGCTCCATCGAGGCGGTGGTGCACACCCTGTTCGAAGCCCTGGTGCTGGTGGTGCTGGTGGTGATCCTGTTCCTGCAGACCTGGCGCGCCTCGATCATCCCGCTGGCCGCGGTGCCGGTGTCGCTGATCGGCACCTTCGCGGTGATGCACATGCTCGGCTTCTCGCTCAACGCGCTGTCGCTGTTCGGCCTGGTACTGGCCATCGGCATCGTGGTGGACGACGCCATCGTGGTGGTGGAGAACGTCGAGCGCAACATCGGCCTCGGCCTCAAGCCGGTGGAAGCCACCAAGCGTGCCATGCGCGAGGTGACCGGGCCGATCATCGCCACGGCGCTGGTGCTCTGCGCGGTGTTCATCCCGACCGCGTTCATCTCCGGCCTCACCGGGCAGTTCTACCGCCAGTTCGCCCTGACCATCGCGATCTCCACGGTGATCTCGGCGTTCAACTCGCTGACCCTGTCGCCAGCGCTGGCGGCGGTCCTGCTCAAGGGCCACCACGAGCCGAAGGACCGCTTCTCGGTGTTCCTCGACAAGCTCCTCGGCAGTTGGCTGTTCCGTCCGTTCAACCGTTTCTTCGACCGCGCCAGCCATGGCTACGTCGGCACGGTGAACCGGGTCCTGCGCGGCAGTTCGATCGCCCTGCTGGTCTACGGCGGACTGATGGTGCTGACCTACTTCGGCTTCTCCAGCACGCCGACCGGTTTCGTCCCGCAGCAGGACAAGCAGTACCTGGTGGCCTTCGCCCAGTTGCCCGACGCGGCCAGCCTGGACCGTACCGAGGCGGTGATCAAGCAGATGTCCGAGATCGCCCTGGCGCAGCCCGGCGTGGCAGACTCGGTGGCCTTCCCCGGCCTGTCGATCAACGGCTTCACCAACAGCCCGAACAGCGGCATCGTGTTCACCCCGCTGAAGCCGTTCGACGAGCGCAAGGACCCGAGCCAGTCGGCCGGGGCCATCGCCGCCGCGCTGAACGCCAAGTACGCCGACATCCAGGACGCCTACATCGCGATCTTCCCGCCGCCGCCGGTACAGGGGCTGGGGACCATCGGCGGCTTCCGCCTGCAGATCGAGGACCGTGGCAACCAGGGCTACGAGGAGCTGTTCAAGCAGACCCAGAACATCATCACCAAGGCCCGTGCGCTGCCTGAGCTGGAACCCAGCTCGGTGTTCTCCAGCTACCAGGTCAACGTGCCGCAGATCGACGCCGACATCGACCGCGAGAAGGCCAAGACCCACGGCGTGGCGATCAGCGACATCTTCGACACCCTGCAGGTCTACCTCGGCTCGCTGTACGCGAACGACTTCAACCGCTTCGGCCGTACCTATCAGGTCAACGTCCAGGCCGAGCAGCAGTTCCGCCTCGAACCCGAGCAGATCGGCCAGTTGAAGGTGCGCAACAACCTCGGCGAGATGGTCCCGCTGGCGTCCTTCATCAAGGTCAGCGACACCTCCGGTCCGGACCGTGTGATGCACTACAACGGCTTCATCACCGCCGAACTCAACGGCGCCCCGGCCGCGGGCTACAGCTCCGGCCAGGCGCAGGCGGCGATCGAGAAGCTGCTGAAGGAGGAACTGCCCAACGGCATGACCTACGAGTGGACCGAGCTGACCTACCAGCAGATCCTCGCCGGCAATACCGCGCTGTTCGTCTTCCCGCTCTGCGTGCTGCTGGCCTTCCTCGTGCTGGCCGCCCAGTACGAGAGCTGGAGCCTGCCGCTGGCGGTGATCCTGATCGTGCCGATGACCCTGCTGTCGGCGATCACCGGGGTGATCCTGGCCGGCAGCGACAACAACATCTTTACCCAGATCGGCCTGATCGTTCTGGTGGGGCTGGCGTGCAAGAACGCGATCCTGATCGTCGAGTTCGCCAAGGACAAGCAGGAGGAAGGCATGGACCGCGTCGCCGCGGTGCTGGAAGCCTGCCGCCTGCGCCTGCGGCCGATCCTGATGACGTCCATCGCCTTCATCATGGGCGTGGTGCCGCTGGTGATCTCCACCGGCGCCGGCGCCGAGATGCGCCATGCGATGGGCGTGGCGGTGTTCTCCGGGATGATCGGGGTGACCTTCTTCGGCCTGCTGCTGACGCCGGTGTTCTACGTCCTCATCCGCCGCTTCGTGGAGAACCGCGAAGCGCGCCGCGCCGCCAACGACAAAGGCCTGCCAGAGGTGCATGCATGATTCACGCGCAGTCGATCCGGAGCGGGCTCGCGTCCGCCCTGGGTCTGTTCAGTCTGCTGGCGCTCAGCGCCTGCACGGTGGGTCCGGACTACCGGACCCCCGACACCGCGGCGGCGAAGATCGACGCCACGGCGAGCAAGCCCTACGACCGCAGCCGCTTCGAAAGCCTGTGGTGGAAACAGTTCGACGATCCGACCCTGAACCAGTTGGTCGAACAGTCGCTGAGCGGCAACCGCGACCTGCGCGTGGCCTTCGCCCGCCTGCGCGCCGCCCGCGCCCTGCGCGACGACGTGGCCAACGATCGCTTCCCGGTGGTCACCAGCCGCGCCAGCGCCGACATCGGCAAGGGCCAGCAACCGGGAGTGACCGAGGACCGGGTCAACAGCGAGCGCTACGACCTTGGCCTGGATAGCGCCTGGGAGCTTGACCTGTTCGGGCGCATCCGCCGTCAGCTGGAGTCCAGCGACGCCCTCAGCGAAGCAGCCGAGGCCGACCTGCAGCAACTGCAGGTCAGCCTGATCGCCGAGCTGGTGGACGCCTACGGCCAACTGCGCGGCGCGCAACTGCGCGAGAAGATTGCCCTGAGCAACCTGGAGAACCAGAAGGAGTCGCGCCAGCTCACCGAGCAACTGCGCGACGCCGGGGTCGGTGCCGAACTCGACGTACTGCGCGCCGATGCGCGCCTGGCGGCCACCGCCGCCAGCGTGCCGCAACTGCAGGCGGAAGCCGAGCGCGCCAGGCACCGTATCGCCACCCTCCTCGGCCAACGGCCGGAAGAGTTGACAGTGGACCTTTCGCCGCGCGACCTGCCGGCGATCACCAAGGCCCTGCCGATCGGCGATCCCGGCGAACTGCTGCGCCGCCGGCCGGACATCCGCGCCGCCGAACGGCGCCTGGCCGCCAGCACCGCCGACGTCGGCGTGGCCACCGCCGACCTGTTCCCGCGGGTCAGCCTCAGCGGCTTCCTCGGCTTCACCGCCGGGCGGGGCTCGCAGATCGGCTCAAGCGCCGCCCGCGCCTGGAGCGTCGGCCCGAGCATCAGTTGGGCCGCCTTCGACCTCGGCAGCGTGCGTGCCCGCCTGCGCGGCGCCAAGGCCGACGCCGACGCCGCGCTGGCCAGCTACGAACAGCAGGTGCTGCTGGCCCTGGAAGAATCGGCGAATGCCTTCAGCGACTATGGCAAGCGCCAGGAGCGCCTGGTCTCGCTGGTCCGCCAGTCGGAAGCCAGCCGCGCCGCCGCGCAACAGGCGGCGATCCGCTACCGCGAAGGCACCACCGATTTCCTGGTGCTGCTGGACGCCGAACGCGAGCAACTCTCCGCCGAAGATGCCCAGGCCCAGGCCGAGGTCGAGCTGTACCGCGGCATCGTGGCGATCTACCGCTCCCTCGGCGGTGGCTGGCAACCCAGCGCCTGAACCGGCTATCCCCCGGCCGATGGAAATCGGCCACTCCAGCCCCGCGATTGCAGCTCCTGGTCGCGGGGCTTTTTTATGCGCAGCGCGGGGGCTCGGTCGAGCCCCACGTCGTTTCTCGGCGATGGCGTAGAGGCTCGGCGGGCATTGCCGCGGGCTATTCCCGCCGCTCCGGCTGCGCGGAGTGGATATACAGGGTGTAGGTATCCGCCGGCCGGGGCGCGCCCGCCAGGTCGAGGGCATGACCGATGGCGCCGCGATGGTAGGTGCCATGGTTGACGATATGGAAGAGGATCTCCTGGCGCGTCATGCCGCCGTCGCGGCCATCGGCGAAGCGGAAGCGCAGCCATTCGCCGCGACGCTCCAGCGGCAGCTCGGCGACATAGCCGGCGAACCAGGCGGCCGAATCCTCCAGCCGGCGACGCAGGACGTCGTAGCCAGGCACCACCTCGCTGTTGGTCTGTTGGTGGGGCGCCGGCTCGCCCAGCAGGCGCGCCCTGAACAGTTCCTCGACGATCGCCATGTGATTGAGCTGTTGCAAGGCGAAGGCCAGCGAGGCCGGGAACGCCTCGGCGTCGATCCGGGCGATGGCATCGAGGGTGCGGCGGTCGGACCAGGCCTTGTAATTGAAGGACTCGACCAGCAGGTCGACTTGCAGGGTGGGTCGGGACATGTGGCGGGCTTCCGTGTCCATTCGCTGAGGGAGCCGGATCATAGCCCGGAGACAGCGCTCAGCGCTCGCCCTGCAACCCTTCCAGGCGTGCATCGCAGAGGTCGCGCAGGCGGTCGCGGAGGGTGCGCCCGGCGCTGTCCAGCTCGGGCCGCGCGTAGAGCGCCAGCTCCAGGCCAGCGATGGGCGGGAAGCCGGACTGCGCGCCAAGCAGGCGATGCTCGGGCCCGACGCAGCCCAGCGGCAGCAGGCTGACCCCCAGTCCGGCGCCGACCGCGGCCACCAGGCTGGCCAGGCTGGCGCTGGAATAGCCGATGCGCCAGCGACGCCCGATGCTCTCCAGGGCATGGATCATCTCCTGGCGATACAGCGCGCCGACCGGGAACACCACCAGCGGCACCGGCTCCTCCGGCGAACCCTCGCCGAACGGCCGCGCGGCGCTGCCGAACCAGCCCAGCGGCTCGGCCCAGCGTGCATGGCAGTCGCTGTCGGCCCCCCACTGCTTGACCAGCAGCAGGTCCAGCTCGCCGCTGCGATAGAGGCGCAGCAGGTGATGGCTGAGACCGCTCTCGACCTCCAGGCGCAGTCGCGGACGCTCTTCGGTGAAGCGCGTCAGCACCGGCATCAGCACTTCGCCGGCGAGGTCTTCCGGCACGCCGAGGCGCAGCACGCCGTCGCCATGGGCCGGGCTGAGGGCCTCGCTGGCCTCGTCCGAGAGCCGCAGCAGGCGCCGCGCGTAGCCAAGCAGACGCTCGCCTTCCTCGGTCGGCAAAACCTGCCGCTGGCTGCGGTCGAGCAGGCGGCAACCGAGGTTCTGTTCGAGGCGGATGACCTGCTGGCTGACGGTGGACTGGGTCAGATGCAGGTGTTCGCCGGCGCGGGTGAAGTTGCCGGTGTCGACAACGCTGACGAAGGTACGGAGCAGGACCAGATCGAGCATGCACACTCCCACTGAAAGGCATTACATCATTTAATTTCAGCATACATGACATCGACGCCATACTTTTCGCCAACGCCTATCGGAGCCCATCGACATGTCCCTGGCCAATCTATGCAGGAGCGGAGCCATGCTGGTCTGCGCAGCATTCAGCGGAGGCGCCGGCGCGAGCGACGCCGGAGCATTGCTCGAAGCCGCGCGTCGCGGCGATACCGCGCAGGTCGCCAGCCTGCTCGAACGCAAGGTCGAGGTCGACGCGCCCAGCGCCGACGGTAGCACCCCGCTGCTGCTGGCCACCGCCAACGACCACCTGGCGGTGGCGCGCCAGTTGATCGAGGCCGGCGCCGACGTCAACCGGCAGAACAGCCGGCTCGACAGCCCGTATCTGCTGGCCGGCGCCGAGGGCCGCCTGGAAATCCTGCGCCTGACCCTGCTCCACGGCGCCGACCTGAAGAGTACCAACCGCTATGGCGGCACCGCGCTGATCCCGGCCTGCGAACGCGGCCATGTGGAAGTGGTGAAGACGCTGCTGCAAGCCGGGGTCGATCCCAACCATGTCAACAAGCTCGGCTGGACCGGGCTGCTCGAGGCGATCCTGCTGAGTGACGGTGGTCCGCGCCACCAGGAGATCGTGCGCCTGCTGATCGACGCCGGCGCCGACGTCAACCTGGCCGATGCCGACGGCGTCAGCCCGCTGGCCCACGCCCGCCAGCGCGGCCAGGGCGGGATCGAGCGGCTGCTGCTGGCCGCCGGCGCCCAATGAAAGCGAAGGAGAAAGACATGTCCGATGAAATCTTCATGCGCGAGGCCATCGCCCTCGCCCGCGCCAACGTCGAGGCCGGCGGCCGCCCGTTCGGCGCCGTGCTGGTGCGCGACGGGCGGGTCCTGGCCCGCGGCGTCAACCAGATCCACGAGACCCACGATCCCAGTGCCCACGCCGAACTGCAGGCGATCCGCCAGGCCAGTCAGGCGCTCGGCAGCCCGCGTCTGGACGGTTGTGTGATCTACGCCAGCGGCCATCCCTGCCCGATGTGTCTGGCCGCCATGCATCTCTGCGGCATCCAGGCGGCCTGGTTCGCCTATTCCAACGAGGACGGCGAAGCGTTCGGCCTGTCCACGGCCACGCTCTACGCCGAGATGGCGCGCCCGCCACAGCGGCAGAGCCTGCCGCTACGCGCCCTGCGTCCTGCCGGCGAAGAGGGTCTGTACCGGCAATGGCGGCAACGCCAGGCATGAGCGCGCGAATCCCTTCCGGCGGCCAGGCCGCCACCGGCGTCGGCGCGGCGGAGGTCAGTTGGGTCGGCCTGCTGGTGATCTTCTGCCTCGGCATCAACCTGCGACCGATCCTCACCGGCATCGGCCCGCTGCTCGAGGAAATCACCGCCGGCACCGGTCTCGGCTTCCAGGGCGCGTCGCTGCTGACGGTGTTGCCGGTGCTCTGCATGGGCCTGGTGGCGCTGTTGCTGCCCTGGCTCGGGCGCTGGCTGGCCGAGCACCGCGGCATCGTCTGCGGACTGCTGGCCATCGCCGCAGCCTGCCTCTGGCGCCTGGAACTGGATAGCGGGCTGGCGCTGATCGCCAGCGCCGCGCTGGCCGGCAGCGGCGTGGCGATCATCCAGGCGCTGGTACCGGGCGTGGTCAAGCGCTGGTTCCCGAGGCGGGTCCCGGCAGCGATGGGCCTCTACTCGGCCTCGCTGATGGCCGGCGGCGGAACCGCGGCGGTGCTCAGCCCGCGGATCGCCGAACACTTCTCCAACTGGCAGGCCGGCCTCGGCGCCTGGGCCGTACCGGCCCTGCTGGCGCTGCTGCTGTGGATGTTCGCGCGGCCAAGGGAGGTGCTGCCGAGCGCTGGCGAGGGGCCGGTCCGGCACTTCTTCGGCAATCGCCGTGGCTGGCTGCTGGCGGTGTATTTCGGGCTGATCAACGGCGGCTACACCAGCATGGTGGCCTGGTTGCCGGTGTACTACCGCCAGCTCGGCTGGAGCGCCCAGGACAGCGGCGGGCTGGTCGGGATCATGACCATCTTCCAGGTGCTCGCCGCGCTCAGCGTGCCGCTGCTGATTCGCCGCCGCCTCGACCGCCGGCCCTGGCTGCTGGCCGCGCTGCTGGTCCAGCTCGGCGGCTTCTGCGGCCTGCTGCTGATGCCGCTACAGCACGCGGCACTGTGGGTGGCGTTGATCGGCTACGGCCTGGGCGCCTGCTTCGCCCTCAGCCTGACCCTGACCCTCGACCACCTCCACGAGCCGCGTGCGGCGGGAAGCCTGGCGGCCTTCGTGCAAGGCATCGGCTTCATCATCACCGGCATCGTGCCCTACCTGACCGGCTGGCTGCGCGACGCCACCGGCAGCTTCCAGGCCTCCTGGCTGCTGCTCGCGGCGAGCGTGGTGGCGATGTTGCTGGTGACCCTGCGCTTCGCCCCGTCCGGCTATGCCCGGGCCATGGGCGAGACGCGCGACTGAGCGGCGGACCTCCGCGCCCGCCATTGCAGGCGCGGGTGGCGCTTCAGTAATGGGTGGCGATATAGATGCGGTAGCTGATGATGGCCAGCATGCAGATCACCCCGACCCACATGAGGAACAGGCCGAACGGCGTGTCGCGCTTGGTGAAACCCGTGCCGATGAAGAGCATGCCCAGCACGATGATTGCGAAAGTGACGCCGTAGGAATCCATGTTTACCCTCGTTGGCCGCGTTCCTGACATACTTGTCAGTCTAGCTCCAAGCCCGCTAGAACTACGTTGATATTTATCAGCCTGCGGTCAATCTCGGGCAAATTCATCGAACTTGAGGAAACGCCTGGCTGCGAGCGGCAAGGTCGCGCAAGATCGCCTGGATCTCGCCGAAGTCCGGCCGCTCGCTCACCCGTGGCAGCGCGCAACGTCGCTGCAACTCGACCAGCGCCGCACGTAGCGAGGCCTGCCCCGGCGGCGCCTCGCTGCGCTCGAGCAACTCTTCCAGCAGGCAGGCGAAGGCACGTACTTCCAGGCGCCGCAGGGCGCCGGCGAGCACGGCGTCGTCCGGGAGAAAGGACGCGGCGCCGAAATCGCCCAGCAGGCAGGCGCCATCCTCGCGCCAGAGGATGTTATGCGCATAGAAGTCGCCATGGCTGATGCCGCGTCCATGCAGATGGGCCATCAACGCGGCGAGCGAGGCCGCCAGGCGCAGCGCCGTGGCCAGCTCGAAGCGCAGTCCCGGCGGATAGACGTCGCGGGTACAGGACTCCAGGCTCGGCGGCCCCGCCAGGTTGCGATAGGCGTCGTCGAGCAGCTCCAGCACCAGCCCGTCGCGCCCTTGCGGATGCCCGGCGAGCTGGCCGAGCACCTCGATCAATTGCGCATGGCGCCCCGCCGCCAGGCAGGCGGCCATCTCGCTGGCGGGGGTGCCATCGCTGGTCACTTCGCCCTTGAACAGCTTCAGCGCCACCGTGCGCGTCGAGCCGTCCGGCTGGTGCCAGCCGGCGCGATGGATGACCCCGGAGGCTCCTTCGCCGATCAAACCGTCCAGGCTCAGCTCGCTCCAGTCCAGCGCAGCGATGCCGCTGTCGGCCAGCGCCGGCAGACGGCACAACGGGTTGCCGGCGTAGGCCAGCCAGGCCAGGCGCGGCAGCGTCGCCAGCCAGGCCGGCAGGCGCTGGAAACGGTTGGCGGCGATCCGCAGCAGTTCCAGGCCTTCGCAAGCGGCCATGCTCTCGGGCAAGGCCTCCAGGCGGTTGCCGGCCAGCATCAGCTTCTGCAACGGCCGGCGACCCAGTTCCTCGGGCAGCGTGGCAATCCGGTTGTCGGTGAGGATCAGCCAGCGCAGCGCTGGCGGCAGGGCCGCGGCCGGCACCCGCTCGATGCGGTTGGACTTGAAGCCGACCATGCTCAGCGCCGGACAGTCGCCCACCGCCGCCGGCAATTCGGCGAAGTCGTTGGCGGAACAGAACAGCACCTTGAGACGATGCAGCCGCCCGAGGTCGTCCGGCAGGCTGTCCAGGGCGTTGCCGCTGAGGTTGAGCACCTCCAGGGAGTCGGCCAGCTCGAAGATTTCCCGGGGGAACTCGCGCAGGCCGCAGGACAGGTCCAGGCGCGTGGCGCCGGCCAGTTCGCCGCTGCGCAGTTGCTGCAAGGTGTGCATGGTTCGACGGACTCCGGCCAGGGCGGATGGAAAGCCGCGCATGATAGCCAAGGCGTTGCGGAACGCGCACCCTCGCCGTGCTAGAGTGGCCGCCCCGAATCGACAGGACCACAGAGAATGGAACTCTCCCCCGCCGAACGCCAACTCCTGCTGGCCCATCGCCTGGCCGTGTTCGACGGCTGCGTGGTGTACGACGCCCAACCGCCGGTGTCCGCCGAACACGTCCAGCGTCTTGCCGAAGGCCTGGCCGGACCGATTCCAGAAGACCTGCTACGCCTCTGGCGCACCTGTTTTGGCGGGCGCCTCGGCTATGACCTGGAAGTCGACTACGACGGCCACCGCCACCCGTTCTCTTTCAGCGAACTGTTCTATCCGGACAGCGACGGCTACCACGACCTCTGGGGCTGGATCGAACACGAGCGCGAGCTGGCGGCGGAAGCCGCGGCAGAAGAAGGCCGCGACTGGAACGGCAAGCTGGCCTACCTGCCGTTCGGTGGCTTCGAGTACCTGGAGCGGCTCTACGTCTGCGTCGAACCCGGCCCCGAGCATGGCGCGGTAATCGCCTGGAGCCACGGCCTGCCGCCGGCCTGGGCCGGACGCCTGCACCAGGATTCGGTGACGCGCCTGGCCGACGATGTCGGCGGGCTGTTCCGCCTGTTGTCCTTCGAACAGGATCCGTTCGATGCCGAGAACGCCTGCGGCGTGGCCGACGAGCTACTGGAAGCGCTGGACGCCCTGGAGGCCGCTGGGGAGCCCGGCAAGGCGCTGAAGGGCCGCCTGGAAGTCCTGCTGCGCCAGCGCATCCTCGACTGGCGGCCGGCCCTCGCCGACGGCAGCCTGGCCGCCGAGCCAAGGCTGCGTCAACTGGCCCTGGCCGAAGCTGCGCAAGACGGCGACATCGACCTGCTGCAACGCCTGCGCGATGCCGGCTGCGACTTCGCCGAAACCTTGCGCGGACGCGGCGGCGTGCTGGAGGCCTGCCTCGCCCGCGGGCGCCTGGAGGCCGCCAGATGGCTGCTCGACCAGGGCGTCGCGGTGCACCAGGACAGCCTGCAGATTGGCGCCGCGCACCTCGATGCGGTCCTGGCCGAACGCCTGTTGCGGCTCGGCGCGATCTCCGACCCGAATACGGTGCTCCTCGCTCTGCAATACGGCGACGCCGACGCCGCGCGGATCATGGCGCGACCGCTGCTGGAGGAGTCGCCGGCGAGGGCCAGCGCCCTGCGTCTGGCCCTCGCCAGCCGCGCCGAGCGCGAGCGCAGCGACGCCAGGCGGGTCAGGTCGGGAAAGATGGGCAGCAACCGCAGTCCCGACGACTACCTGGCCCTGGCCGAGCGCCTGGAGCGCTTCCTCGCCGAGCTGCCAGGCTGAGGCTCAACCCTCCGGTCCCTGCACCTCGATGAAGGAACCGTCGGCCAGCCGCTCGAACGCCCGTCCCGGCGGCGCGTCGAGCAGCGGCAGGATGCTGTCGTCGGCGTTCAGCACCGAGCCCAGGCTGACGTAGGCGGTGGTCCCGGCGGTATTCATGTAGTCGTCCGACTCGTCGCCGGCCATCAGTCGCCAGCCGCTGTCGTTTTCCTCTTCCGGCGCCTCGCGGTAGAGGTAGCCGACCGCCTTCCCCTCGTCTATCACCCGGCGCGTCACGAAGCAGCGCCGGGCATAGCGCGAGATCGGCGTTTCCCGCGGGTCGTGCTCGGTGTTGATGATGTGCCGCGCCTCGAAGACGATGCGCTCGCCCAGCGACAGGTCGCGGATGTATTGCGGATAGTTGTCCAGGCGGCCGCTGAAGGCGCCATCCGCCTCGATGCCCTCGACCGTCACCCAGAGCCGCTCGGCGCGCGGCGCATCGGGGTTGTCGGTATCGAAGGCGAAGATCAGCTTGACGCTTTCCCCGGCGGCGACCCGGTCGATGGTCTCCGCGTCCGGTTTGTAGAAGGTGTAGGGATGGCGGACAGCGATCGCACTGGCGTCCACCAAGGTCCACGAGGCCATGTCGACTCCCGCTTGGCTGGCTACGCGGCGCCCGTAGCCTGGGCTGCCACGGGCACGCCGGTGCCCGGGCGGCATGGGTGGAATGGCGTGGCCGAGGTTCGGGTCGCGGCGCCCACCGGCAGGTCGAAGCCATGCCCGGCCAGGAACCGCCCTTCGGCCCGCCTACCCAGAGGAAAGTAGCAGCGCCGCCGCGCAGCCGCCAGCAACGGGCTGTCGCAGAGCGCCGCCCCGGACGGGGCGGCGGCGCGCCTTCAGAGGACTTGCAGCGGGTATTCGACGATCAGGCGGACTTCGTCGAGGTCCGACTCGAAGCTGTCGGAGCGCACGGTGGCCTGGCGCACGCGGAACGCCAGGTCCTTGGCCGCGCCACCCTGCACCACGTACTTGACCTCCACGTCGCGTTCCCAGCGGCCCTGGTTGGTCAGCGGGTTGCCGTTGGCGTCGGTGCGCATGTAGACGCTGTTGGCATTCGAATAATCGGCGTCCCAGCCCTTGCCATAGCGGGTCATGAAGCTCAGCCCCGGCACGCCGAAGGCGGCCATGTCGAGGTCGTAGCGGAGCATCAGCGAGCGTTCCTTGGGCGAGTTGAAGTCGCTGTACTGGATCGAGTTGTCCAGGTAGATGGAGTCGGTCTGGCGCAGGTAGTCGAAGTCGTCGTCGCCGTTGTTGCGCTGGTACGACAGCAGCACCTGGTGCGGACCGTAGGCGAAGCCGCCGCGCACGCTCCAGATGTCGTTGTCGAGTTCGCCCATCACCTGCCTGCCCTGGTCCTTGACCTTGTAGTAGTTGGCGCCGCCGAGCAGGGACAGCTTGTCGTCCAGCGGATAGTTGAAGCTGGTGCCGGCGTAGTACTGGTCCCAGGCGTCCTTCTGGCGGCTGCCGTAGAGGCTGACGCTCCAGTGCTCGGTGGCCTGGTAGTCGCCGCCGGCGTAGGCGACCCACGGCGAGTCGATGCGCCGGCCGGTGTAGAAGCTGTAGAAGTCGTCGCTGCCGCTGGTGCTGTTCGGCTGGGTCATCGAGTTCAGCTTGCCGGCCTGCAGGGTCAGGCCCTTCGCCAGGCTGTCGTTGACCAGGGTGAAGCCACGGAAGCTGGAGGGGAACAGCCGGCTGTTGCCGTACTGGATTACCGGGGTTTCCGGGAACACGTCGCCGACCCGCAGCACGGTGCCATACCAGCGCAGCTTGACCGCGCCGCCGGCTCGCGAATAGTCGTCCTGCGGCCGCCCCTGGTCGTCATAGGGCAGCAGGTCGACGCTACCGCCGGCGCCGGAACGCCCGCCGCCGCTGTCCAGGCGCACGCCGAGCTGGGCGAAGGCGTCGATGCCGACGCCCAGCGTGCCCTGGGTGAAGCCCGAGGAAAAGTTGGCCATGAAGCCCTGCACCCACTCCTCGGTGTAGCCGCCGCCCGCCGGGCTCGATTGGCCCTTGCGGAAGTCGCGGTTGAAGTAGAAGTTGCGCAGCAGCAGGTTGACCTCGCTGCCCTCGATGAAACCTTCCTTGCTCCGCTCGGCGTTCTCCTCGGCGACGGCCGAGGCCATCAGTCCGGCGCCCAGCAGCAGTGGAAGCGTCCACAGTCGTTTCTTTCCATCCCCTTGCATGGCGATTGCTCCAGATCGGTTCATGTCTGTTTTTCTTCTGCGGCCATGCCTTGCGGCGCTGGCTGTGCGTGAACTTCTGGTCGATCGCGCCCCCGCGCAGTCCTGCCGCAACCGGCATTGACCGTGGGGCTGATTCTGGAACCGGGGAAATGACGCAGACATGAGGCGGGGATTACTTTTCCGCAATCTTAACTCGCACTTAATGCGCTTCGCGCAGACTCCTCCGCCATGCAACGGAGCATCGCCGAAGTTATCGGAAACGTAATTTTCCACTCACCCTCGGGTAATCCGTCCGCTCTTACTCTTTGCTCAAACGGGACGAATACCTCGCCCCGGCGACGAGCCAACCCGAGAGGTTTGCCATGAAGATCATCCCGATGCTGCTGGCCGCCCTGCTGGCGACCGGCGCCGCCACTGCCCAGGCCCAGGACGGCAGCGAACGCTCCTGGCAGTACAACGCCGAATTCCGCGCCGCGCAGAAAGAACTGCGCGAAAAGCGCCTGCAGAAGCAACAACTGGAAGCGCAAGCGCAGAAGACCGACCGCAGCAAATGCGCCGAGCGCAAGAACGGCAACGGCTGAGCAGCCTTTCACCGAGCAATACACTTGTCCTTTTTGGGTTGCTCCTTTGGACAAGTCCTGAGGCGCCAGTCATGGCGCCTTTTTTTATCCGCCGTCGCGCCTGGCGGAAGAAGGCGGCATGGTCGCCAGCGACCAGCCGCCCTCCCCGTTTCCCACCTTACTCCTGCAATGCCCGCGGCCGCTGGCTGCGGCGCTCGGCGGCGGGTGCCGGGCTGGCCTGGAGCTGGAAGTCGAAATCCAGTTCGGCGAAGCGTCCGCCCTCCACGCCGCGGTCGCGGGCCGCGGCGGGGTCGTCGTTGAAGCGCAGGTCGCCGATCAGCCCATCGCGGGTGGCATAGGCGAAGTCGTCCCACAGGTAGCGGTCGCCCGCCAGGTTGATCTGGGTGGTCAGGTGGCGATGGCCGGGCGCCGAGACGAAGAAGTGAATGTGCGCCGGCCGCTGGCCGTGGCGGCCGAGGCGGTCGAGCAGTTCCTGGGTCGGGCCGTCGCTCGGGCAACCGTAGCCGGACGGCACGATACTGCGCGCACGGTAGCGGCCGTCGGCGTCGGTGCGGATGCGCCGGCGCAGGTTGTATTCGGACTGGCTGCTGTCGAAGTAGGAATAGGTGCCTTGGGTATTGGCATGCCAGACATCGACGATGGCCCCGGCCAGCGGCTGGCCGTCGGGACCGCTGACGCGGCCCTGGAGGAACATCACGGTGCCGGCGTCGCGGCCGTCGTCCATCCGTGCCTCGCCATCGCTCAGCGGCGCGCCGGCGACGTACAGCGGCCCTTCGATGGTGCGCGGCGTGCCGCCGGTGAGGCCGGCCTCGGCGTCCTGGGCGTCGAGCAGCAGGTCCAGGTAATGCTCCAGGCCCAGCCCGGCGGCCAGCAGGCCGGCTTCCTGGCGGCTGCCCAGGCGGTTCAGGTAGTCCACCGCTTTCCAGAATTCGTCGGGCGTGACCTGCATCTCTTCGATCAGCTTCGCCGTGTCGTCGAGGATGCGCCGCACCAGGGCCTTGGTGCGCGGATCGCCGCGTTCGTTGAGCTGGCCGCTGGCCTCTTCGAAGAAGCGCTGGACGTCGGCAGTCTGGGAAATCTTCACGGTCATGGCGTTTGCCTCTGCTTGTTGTTGTCGGGCGTGGGAAGGGAATCTCAGCGGTCGTCGGCATGGATCGACGAGGGATGCCGGCAAAGCCCGTCGATCTCGATGTCCATGTAGGGAAACAGCGGTAGCCGGGTCAGGGTGTCGTGCAGCGCCTCGACGCTGGGCAGGTCGAACAGGCTGTAGTTGGCGTAGTGCCCGGCGATCCGCCAGAGGTGCCGCCAGCTGCCCTCGCGCTGGAGGCGCTGGGCCATTTCCTTCTCCTCGGCCTTGAGCCGCTCGGCCTGTTGCGGGTCCATGTCGACGGGCAACTTCACGGTCATCTTCACGTGGAACAGCATCGGTCGTTTCTCCTCTGTCTGCGGGACGGCTTCAGCGCCGGCGGAAGCGCGCCAGGCGCTCCTCGTCGAGCGCCAGGCCGAGACCCGGCGCACGCGGCACGTGCAAGTGGAAATCCTGGTAGCGCGGCGACTCGAGGAGGATGTCCTCGGTCAGCAGCAACGGGCCGAACAGTTCGCTGTGCCAGGCCAGGCGGTCGAGGGTGACGAAGGCGTGGGCGGCGGCCAGGGTGCCGATGCCGCCCTCGAGCATGGTCCCGCCGTACAGGCCGATCCCGGCCGCCTCGGCGATCGCCGCGCTACGCAGCACCGCGCGCGGTCCGCCGTTCTTGGCGATCTTCAGGGCGAACACCGGGGCGGCGCCCTCGCGAGCCAGATGGAAGGCATCCTCGACGCTCTCGATGGCCTCGTCGGCCATGATCGGCGCGCCGCCGCGGCTGCTCAGGCGCGCCAGGCCGACGCGGTTGTGGCGGGCGATGGGCTGTTCGATCAGGGCGATGCCGTTGTCGCCGAGCGTCGCGCAGGCACGCTGGGCAACGCCTTCGTCCCAGGCCTGGTTGACGTCCACCCGCACGCTGGCGCGCTCGCCGAGGGCGCGCTTGATGGCGATCGCGTGGGCCACGTCGGCATCCACCTCACCGGCGCCGATCTTCAGCTTGAAGTGCCGGTGGCGGCGCAGGTCGAGCATCCGCTCGGCTTCCTCGATGTCGCGGCCGGTGTCGCCGCTGGCCAGGGTCCAGGCCACCTCCAGGCTGTCGTGCAGGCGGCCGCCGAGCAGTTCGCTGACGGCCAGGCCGAGGCGCTTGCCATGGGCGTCGAGCAAGGCGGTCTCGACCGCCGAGCGGGCGAAGGTGTTGCCCCTGATGTGTCGGTCCAGGCGCTGCATCGCGGCATTCACGTTGTCCGCCGGCTGGCCCAGCAGCAACGGGGCGAAATGCGCGTCGAGATTGCTCTTGATGCTCTCCGGGCTCTCGCTGCCGTAGGCCAGGCCACCGATGGTGGTGGCTTCGCCGAGGCCCTCGATGCCGTCGCTGCAACGCAGGCGGAGGATCACCAGGGTCTGCCGGTTCATGGTGTGCATGGCCAGCTTGTGCGGGCGGATGGTCGGCAGGTCGACGATGATCGACTCGAGGCTTTGGATCACGGCTTGGCTCATTCTCGGGGGTCCACCAGGGTTGCGGTCGGGTTTTCGACGGTTCGCTGCTCAAGGCTCGCTCGATACCGAGCGGGTTTCGCCGTCGTTTCGGCCAAGCATCCATCGCCTTCTTCACTGGGGTCCAATATCATCTTCCTCTCGAACCATACCCTGGAGGTATCATGGAGCTTCGTCACCTGCGCTACTTCCAGGCGCTGGCCCGGACCCTCAACTTCACCCGCGCCGCCGAGCAGTTGCACATCGCCCAGCCACCGCTGAGCCGGCAGATCCAGCAACTCGAGGAAATGCTCGGGGTGGCCCTGCTGGAGCGCGGCCGGCCGCTGCGCCTGACCGAAGCCGGGCGCTTCTTCCACGAACAGAGCGCGACGCTCCTGGACCAACTGGAAAGCATCTGCGACAGCACCCGGCGGATCGGCCAGGGCCAGCGCCAGTGGTTCGGCATCGGCTTCGTGCCCTCGGCGCTGTATGGCGTGCTGCCGGAGCTGATCCGCCACCTGCGCGGCGACCCGGAGCTGGAGCTGGGCCTGCTGGAGATGACCACCCTGCAACAGGTCGAGGCGCTGAAGAGCGGGCGTATCGACATCGGTTTCGGACGCATCCGCATCGACGACCCGGCGATCCGCCAGAGCGTGCTCAGCGAAGAGCCGCTGGTCGCCGCCCTGCCCGCCGGGCACCCGTTGCTCGGCCAGCCGCTGAGCCTGGAGCGCCTGTCGCGCGAGCCGTTCGTGCTCTACCCCGGCCAGCCGCGGCCGAGCTACGCCGACCACGTGCTGGCGCTGTTCGCCACCCACGGCCTGAGCCTGCGCGTGACGCAATGGGCCAACGAGATGCAGACCGCCATCGGCCTGGTCGCCGCCGGACTCGGCGCGACCCTGGTGCCGGCCTCGGTGCAGTTGCAGCACCGCGACGACGTCGCCTACCAGGCCCTGGCCGACGCCTCCCTGACCTCGCCGATCATCGTCAGCCGGCGCCAGGGCGACGGCTCCCCGCACCTGCGGCGCTGCCTGGCGCTGATCGGCCGCGAGGACGCCTGAACGCCCTCTCAGGAGCGCCGCGCAGCGCGGCGCTGGGTCATGCTCGGGGTTTCCTCGAAGCGCTTGCGGTAGTCCACGGAGAAGCGTCCGAGGTGGCTGAAGCCCCAGCCCAGGGCGATCGTCGAGATGCTGCGGGCGCCGCCGCTGGCGAGGATTTCCTCGCGCACCGCGGCGAGCCGGTAGTGCTTCAGGTAGCTCATCGGTGACACCCCGAAGTAGCGACGGAAGCCCTCGAACAGCTTGAACCGCGAGACCCCGGCGGCGCGTTCCACGTCCTCCAGGCTCAGGGTCTCGCGGGCGTTGGCCTGGAGAAACTCGCGGGCGCGCAGCAGGTAGTGCGGCGGGCGCCCGCCAAGGCCCTGCTGCAGGGCCTCGCTGTAGTTGTTCGGCTGGGCCAGGATCAGTCCCTTGATCAGCGCGCGTTCCAGGTCGCTGCTGAAAAACGCCTGGGCGTAGAGTTCGCTGCGCGCCATCTCCTCGCTGATGTGCCGCACGGTGCGCCACCAGGACGCGGAGGCGCCATCCAGGGCATCCATCTCCGGATCGAAGCGCAAGGGCGTATCGATCGGCCGCTGCAACATCTCCTCCAGGACCTTGCGCATCGCCGTGCGGCCGATCACCACCTGCAGCTTGCGGCAGTCCCCGGCGATGCTCAGCTCCTGGCGCTCGTTGGGCGCGATGATCACCCCGCGGCGGACGTCGGAGAGCAGGCGCAGCCCGCCCCGGCACAGCTCCTGCTCGCCGCTGAGCGGCAGGCTCAGGCTGTAGGCGTTGAACGCCGCGGCATCCTCGACGGTGATGGTGACGTCGGTACCGTAGCCGATGTAGCCAAGGGTGGTGCACATCGACTTCAGCACGTTGCCGTGGTGCTCGAACTGCACCAGTCCCGGGCTCGCCGCTTCGAGCCGGTGCGGCCCGCAGACCTTCGACATCCAGGAACGGGCGGCGGCCAGGTCCAGGTGGTCGGCATGGAGATCGCCACGATCGGCGACGGGATGGGTCCTCATCATGGTTCGGCACTCGACACGGCAAGGCTGGGGGTGCGCTCTGCTGGCGCTCTGTTTTCAGCAAAATGCAAGGCATATGCCGGCGCAAGGCCGACTCCCCGCATCCTCCACTATCCGGATAGCGTTCGCCGACTTTCCGGACAAAGCGTCCGCCGCAAGCGCCGCTCGAACCTCGGCCGAGCCCTCCGCGAGCCCCCCGGCCGCTCCTCGGCGGCCGCGGATTTTCGGGATGCGCATCGTCGACTAAGCGGATAGCCCGCCCCCGCTCGCGGCCGTTGAATGGGTCACCCATAACGACAACGCACAAGGGTGAGAACGCATGAACGCTACTCGCAGAAGCCTCGAACAGTGGCGCGACTATGTCGGCGGCTGCCTCGACTTCCGTCCCGAGGAGGGCATCTTCCGCATCGCCCGGGACATGTTCACCGAACCGGAGCTGTTCGACCTGGAGATGGAGCTGATCTTCGAAAAGAACTGGATCTACGCCTGCCACGAAAGCGAACTGGCCAGGCCCCACGACTTCGTCACCCTGCGCGCCGGACGCCAGCCGCTGATCGTCACCCGCGACGGCAACGGCCAGTTGCACGCGCTGGTCAACGCCTGCCAGCATCGCGGCGCGACCCTGGTGCGGGTCGGCAAGGGCAACCAGTCGACCTTCACCTGTCCGTTCCATGCCTGGTGCTACAAGAACGACGGCCGGCTGGTGAAGGTCAAGGCGCCGGGCGAATACCCGGAAGGCTTCGACAAGGCCACCCGTGGCCTGAAGAAAGCGCGCATCCAGAGCTACAGGGGCTTCGTCTTCGTCAGCCTGGACGTCGCCGGCGAGGACGACCTGGTGGACTTCCTCGGCGACGCCCGGGTGTTCCTCGACATGCTGGTGGCGCAGTCTCCCAGCGGCGAGCTGGAAGTGTTGCCCGGCACCTCCACCTACACCTACGAAGGCAACTGGAAGCTGCAGAACGAGAATGGCCTGGACGGCTATCACGTCAGCACAGTGCACTACAACTACGTAGCCACCGTGCAGCACCGCCAGCAGGTCGAGGCCGAGCGCGGCGGCGTGGCCGCCACCCTCGACTACAGCAAGCTCGGCGCCGGCGACGCGGCCACCGACGACGGCTGGTTCTCCTTCGCCAACGGCCACAGCGTGCTCTTCAGCGAGATGCCCAACCCCGCCGTACGCCCCGGCTACGCCAGCGTGATGCCGCGGCTGGTGGCGGAATACGGCCAGGCCCGCGCCGAGTGGATGATGCATCGCCTGCGCAACCTCAATCTCTACCCCAGCCTGTTCGTCATCGACCAGATCAGCTCGCAGCTGCGCATCGTCCGCCCGCTGGCCTGGAACCGTACCGAGATCGTCAGCCAGTGCATCGGCGTAAAGGGCGAGTCGGACGCCGACCGGGAGAACCGGATCCGCCAGTTCGAGGACTTCTTCAACGTCTCCGGGATGGGCACGCCCGACGACCTGGTGGAGTTCCGCGAAGCCCAGCGTGGCTTCCAAGCCCGCCTGGAGCGCTGGAGCGACATCTCCCGCGGCCACGGCAAGTGGCTCGAAGGCGCGACGCCGAACAGCCAGGCGCTGGGTATCGCGCCGCTGCTGACCGGCACCGAGATCACCCACGAAGGCCTCTACGTCAACCAGCACGCGCATTGGCGGCGCTTCCTCCTCGACGGCCTGGAGCGCCTGGCCCTGCGCGCGAAGGAGGTGACCCCATGAACGCCGGACTGCAGTACCGCGTCGAACAGTTCCTCTACCGCCACGCCGAACTCTGCGATGCCCAGGACTGGGACGGCTACCTCGCGCAGTTCGACGAACAGTGCGAGTTCCACCTGCCGCAGTGGGAGTCCGAGCAGCGCTACACCCGCGATCCGAAGCGCGAGATGTCGCTGATCTACTACCCCAGCCGTGCCGGCCTGGAAGACCGGGTGTTCCGTATCCGCACCGGCAAGGCCGCGTCCACCGTGCCGATGCCGCGCACCCTGCACCAGATCGGCAACGTGCGCATCGCCGAGGAAGGCGAAGGCCTGCTGCGAGTGCGGGTCAACTGGCAGACCCTGTTCCAGCGCCTGGACCAGACCGGCAGCTTCTTCGGCCATGCCACCTACCGCCTGAAACCCCATGGCGAGGCCTGGCTGATCGCGCGCAAGCACATCGTCCTGCTCAACGACCGGATCGACTCGGTCCTCGACTTCTACCACCTCTGAACGGCGGGCCCCGTCACGATGAATCACAAAGTCGCCCTCAGCTTCGCCGACGGCAAGACCCTGTTCCTGCCCGTCGGCCACGACGACCTGCTCCTCGACGCCGCCCTGCGCCACGGCATCAACCTGCCGCTGGACTGCCGCGAAGGGGTCTGCGGCACCTGCATGGGCCGCTGCGAGGCGGGCAGCTACAGCCTGGACTACGCCGACGAGGACACCCTCTCCGCCGCCGACCTGGAGCAGCGCAAGGTGCTCGCCTGCCAGACCCGGGTGCGCTCCGACGCGGCCTTCTACTTCGACTTCGCCTCGACCCTCTGCCACGCCGCCGCGGCCCAGGCGCACAGCGGCGTGGTGCGCGAACTGCGCCTGCTCTCCGAGGACACCGCGCTGCTCCGCCTCGACGCCGGCGCCGCGGGCCGCCAGCTGGACTTCCTGCCCGGCCAGTACGCGCGCCTGCAAGTACCCGGCAGCGACTGCCGGCGCGCCTACTCCTTCGCCAACCGGCCGAATCCGCAGAACCACCTGCAATTCCTCATCCGCCTGCTCCCGGGCGGCGCCATGAGCGACTACCTGCGCCAAGGGTGCCGGGTCGGCGACGAGATCCGCTTCGAGGCGCCGCTGGGCACATTCTACCTGCGCCAGGTGGAGCGCCCGTTGCTGCTGGTGGCCGGCGGCACCGGCCTGTCGGCGTTCCTCGGCATGCTCGACGAACTGGCCGAGCGCGGTTGCGAGCGGCCGGTGCATCTCTACTACGGGGTACGCCGCGCCGCCGATCTCTGCGAATTGCAACGGATCGCCGGCTACGCCGAGCGGCTTCCCGGCTTCCGCTTCGTCCCGGTGCTCAGCGAGGCGGACGCCGACTGGGATGGCCGGCGCGGCTACCTGCACGAGCATTTCGACGCCGCCCGCTTGCGCGACGAAGCTTTCGACCTCTACCTGTGCGGGCCGCCGCCGATGGTCGAGGCGGTCCGCCAGTGGCTGCGCGAGCACTCCCTGGAGCATCTGCGGCTGTACCTGGAGAAGTTCACCGAAAGCGGCGACTGAAGCGCTCAGCCGAGGTCGCCGCCAGCTACCGGCAGGGTCACGCCGGTGATGTAGGACGCCTCGTCGGAGGCGAGGAAGAGGATCGCCGCGACCTGCTCGTCGATGCTGCCGTAGCGCTTCATCAGGCTGCTGTCGAGGGTCTGCTCGACGATCTGTCGATACCAGCGCCGCTCCTCCTCGCTCTGCGCCGCGGCGTTGCGCGGAATCCTTCGCGGCGGCGCGTCGGTGCCGCCCGGCGCCACCGCGTTGACGCGGATGCCCTGGTCGGCGGTCTCGAACGCCAGGCAGGCGGTCAGCGCGTTCACCCCGCCCTTGGCGGCGCCATAGGGCACCCGGTTGACCCCGCGGGTGGCAACCGACGAGACGTTGACGATCGCCCCGCTGCCCTGCCCCAGCATCGCCGGCAGCGCCGCTCGGCAACACCACAAGGTGGGCAGCAGCGAACGCCGCAGCTCGGCCTCAATCTCGTCCTCGGCGTAGTGTTGGTAGGGCTTCGCCCAAAGGGTGCCGCCGACGTTGTTGACCAGGATGTCCAGCCGGCCGAAACGCTCCAGGGTCCGCTCCAGTACCCGCTGGCATTCGGCATAGCGCTCCAGGTCGGCGGTCAGGCACAGGCAGGCGTCACCGGCCAGTTCGTGGACCAGCTCGGAGCGGTCCACCGCCACCACCCGCGCGCCTTCCTCCAGCAGGCGCCGGACCACGCCCAGGCCGATACCCTGGGCGGCGCCGCTGACCAGGGCGACCTTGTCGCGGAATCTGTCGTTCATGGGAATCTCCTTGGCTCGCTCGGGTTCAGGCCGCGCTGGCGGCGAACTTTTCGTAGTAGAAATTCGCCGGGCGCACGCCCTGCTCGCGCAGGTAGCGCTCGACCGCCTCGACCATCGGCGGCGGCCCGCACAGGTAGATGTCGACGTCGCCCTCGTGCAGGTGCTGCGCGGCGATGTGCTCGGTCACGTAGCCCTTGCGCGGATAGTCGCTGTCGGCGCTGGCCACGCACGCGCTCCAGGTGAAGCCGGGAATCCGTTCGGCGAACGCCTCCAGGCGCTCGAGACCGACCAGGTCGACGTCGTGGGTCACCCCGTAGACCAGGTGCAGCGGGTGCGCGCTGCCCTGTTCGGCGATCCGTTCGAGCATCGCGGTGAACGGCGCCAGGCCGGTGCCGCCGGCCAGCATCAGCAGTGGCCGGTGAATCTCGCGCAGGTAGAAACTGCCCAGCGGGCCGTCCATCGCCAGGCTGTCGCCGGCCCTGGCCGTGCCACTGAGGAAGCCGCTCATCAGCCCGCCGGGGACGTTGCGGATCAGGAAGCTGACCTCGCCGTCCTTCGCCAGCGAGCTGAAGGAGTAGGCGCGGCGCTGCTCGCTGCCGGGTACCTGGAGGTTGACGTACTGCCCGGGCAGGAACGCCAGGCTGGCCAGCGCCTCGCCGCGCAGCGACAGGCCGATGGTGCTCGGCGAGAGTTGCCGGACTTCGCTGATGCGCGCCTCGTAGCGCGCCTGGCCGGTCCTGCACAGGGTCGAGGACGCCGGCACGCGCAGCACGCAGTCGCTTTCGGCGCGCATCTGGCAGGTCAGCACGTAGCCGCGGGCGGCTTCCTCGGCGCTGAGGGCATCGTCGATGTAGTCCTGGCCCAGCGCATAGCGCCCGGCCTCGGCCAGGCACTTGCAGGTGCCGCAGGCGCCGTCGCGGCAGTCCAGGGGGATGTTGATGCCCTGGCGGTAGGCCGCGTCGGCCACGGTCTCGCCGGGCGCGGCATGGATGAAGCGGGTCACCCCGTCTTCGAAGTTGAGTGCGATCCGATGGTTCATGGCATGTCCCTCGACAGCCCGCCGGCGCGGGCGTCAGACGTGGTAGACGTCGATCAGCTGGCGAACGTAGTCGTTCTTCAGGATCACTTTCTTGGCCTTGATCAGCAGACTCTCGCCGCGTACGTCGAGGTCGTAGAAGGTGGTGCCGAAGTAGCTGTCCACGGTCTTGTAGCGATAGCTCAGGGTGTGCCAGTTGCAGCGCGCGCGGCAGATGCCGTCGTCCTCGCCGAGCAGTTCGATGTTGCTCAGGTTGTGCGAGGTGCGGGTGTCCGGCAGGGTCGCGCTGGAGCGCTCGGTGCGGATGCGGAATACCCGGTCCTCCAGGCCGCCGCGGTTGCCGTACCAGATCAGCGAGATTTCCCGCTGCGGGTCCTCGGTGAGCTGGTCGCGGTCGTCCCAGGACGGCATCCAGAAACTGGCGTCCGCGGCGTACAACGCCAGCCAGGCGTCCCAATCCTTGTCGTCGAGATAGCGCGCCTC
The DNA here is from genome assembly GCF_020708595.1 of Pseudomonas sp. 203-8. NCBI lineage: Bacteria > Pseudomonadati > Pseudomonadota > Gammaproteobacteria > Pseudomonadales > Pseudomonadaceae > Pseudomonas > Pseudomonas sp. 203-8. Next base: position 57,634 of record NZ_JAJFDF010000009.1, read on the forward strand.
GCGGTAGAGGAAATCGCGCAGGGCGTCGTAGCCCAGGCTCATGACGCCACCTCCCGCAGCGCCACGCGCTGCGTCCGTTCGCGCTCCAGGGCGGCGAGCAGCGCCTCCTGCCAGTAGCGATGCTGCAATACGAACAGCCCTTCGTCCTCGGTGCGCACGCCGCTCAGGCGCGGCCGCAGGTCGATGGCCGCGGCCGCCGCGTCGGCGCCCTCTATCCAGTGTTCGGCGCCGCGCGACAGGTCGTTCCAGCCGACCACGCTGCCCTGGTAGCCCTGCTGGCAGGAACGGAACTCCTCCAGGTCGTCCGGGGTGGCCATGCCGCTGACGTTGAAGAAGTCCTCGTACTGGCGGATGCGCCGGGCGCGCGCCTCGGCGCTCTCGCCTTTCGGCGCGATGCAGTAGATGGTGATTTCCGTGCGGTCCACCGACAGCGGCCGGGCGATGCGGATCTGCGAGCTGAACTGGTCCATCAGGTACACGTTGGGGTACAGGCAGAGGTTGCGCGAGTTCTCGATCATCCAGTCGGCGCGGGCCTCGCCGAAGTCGCGGGCAAGCTCGGCGCGGCGCTCGAAGGCCGGCCGGTCCTCGGGGTTGGCCCAGCGACTCCAGAGCAGCATGTGGCCATGCTCGAACGAGTAGAAGCCGCCGCCCTGCCGGGCCCAGCCCGCGGCGCTCATGGTCCGCAGCGGGTCCGCGGCGTCGCGCTGCTGGCGCTGGCTCTGGGTCGCCGCGTAGTTCCAGTGCACCGAGCTGACGTGGTAGCCGTCGGCGCCGTTCTCGGCGGTGAGCTTCCAGTTGCCTTCGTAGACATAGCTGGAAGAGCCGCGCAGCACCTCGAGGCCTTCCGGCGACTGGTCGACGATCATGTCGATGATCTTCGCCGACTCGCCCAGGTGCTCGGCCAGCGGCCTGACATCGGGGTTGAGGCTGCCGAACAGGAAGCCACGGTAGGACTCGAAGCGCGCCACCCGGGTCAGGTCGTGCGAGCCCTCGCAGTTGAAGCCCTGCGGGTAGCCGGCCTCGGCCGGGTCCTTGACCTTGAGCAGCTTGCCGGAGTTGTTGAAGGTCCAGCCGTGGAACGGACAGGTATAGCTGCTGCGATTGCCGCTCTTGTGCCGGCAGAGCATCGCGCCACGGTGGCTGCAGGCGTTGATGAAGGCGTTGAGCTGGCCGTCGCGGTTGCGCGCGATGACGATCGACTGGCGGCCGATCTGGGTGGTCAGGTAGTCGTTGACTCCGGCAACCTGGCTTTCGTGGGCGAGATAGACCCAGTTGCCCTCGAAGATGTGCTTCATCTCCAGTTCGAACAGGCGTGGATCGGTGAACATCTCCCGCTTGCAGCGGTAGACGCCGCGCTCGGGGTCTTCCTCGAGCAGAGAACGCAAGTAATCGCTACCCAGGGACATGGCCGGGGCCTCCGTTGTTATTGTTCAGGCCCGGTCAGGTTAGGTAGCGCGTGCTGCTGGGGATATCCGTTGCCTGCGGATCGCTGGCCGATTCCTGCACGCCGTGGCGGTCGGCGCTAGGCGCGCCGGCGCAGGGTTTCCGAAGGCAGCTCGCCGAACTGCCGGCGATATTGCTCGGCGAAGCGGCCGAGGTGGGCGAAACCGAAGTCCAGGGCCAGTTCGGTGAGGTTGCGTACCCGGCAGCCGGGGTCTTCCAGGCAGGCGCGGATGCGCTCCAGGCGCAGCCGGCGAATGTATTGCCGAGGGCTCTCGCCAAGCTGGCGCTCGAACAGCGCGTACAGCGAACGGGTGCTCATGTGCGCCTGCTCGGCCAGCGCCGCGACCTCGATCTCGCTCTGCAGATGGCGGCGGATGTAGGCATCGAGGCGGGCGAAGACGACCTGCGCATCGCCGGGGTCCTCGCGGCTGACGTTGGTCTTCAGCAGGGTCAGCAGCTTGCTGCCGAGGATCTGCTCGAAGTGGCTGTCGACCCGCGCCAGCCGCTCGCCGGACTCGGCCTCGCGGCAGACCAGGGCGAGCAGGCCGACGAAGCCTTCCAGCTGGTCCAGGCGATAGCGATGTTCGAGGAAACGCACGCCGCGCGCCGGATGGCTCCAGCGCTGCTCGGCGCAGATCGCTTCGAGCAGCGCGCAGGGCAGCTTGACGATGAATTTCTCGCAGTCCGCCGAATAGGTCAGGTCGACCGGATCGTCCGGGTTGATCAGCAACAGCTCGCCCGGCGCCAGGGCGTGTTCCTGCCCGCCGCCGCGCCACAGGCAGTGGCCGCGCAGGAGGATCTGCAGGTGGAAGATGCTCTCCAGCGCCGGCGAGGTGACCCGTACCGCCGCGCCGTAGCTGATCCGGCACAGGTCGAGGCTGGCGAAGGTGCGGTGGTCGAGGCTGGCTTGCGGCCTGCCGGAGGCCGGCAGGCGTATGCAGTGCGTACCGACGTGCCGGTTGACATAGCCGGACACCGCATAGGGGTCGGCACGTTCGAACACCCGGCTGCGCTCGCTGAGCAAGGAGGCATTCATGGGCAGGACACTCAGGCTGCTATCGTTGTTGTTATCGCCGCGCGGCGCCAAGCGCCGGGCGCGGAACGTCCACCCACACTACGCAAGCCCTCCGCCGGCGACAATCCGGGCCGGCAATCGCGTGCGGTAATCGAACGGAATCCGTCCAACGGCCAACGAAAAAGGGCCGCCAGGGTTTCCCCTGCCGGCCCGCTTGCGCGCCCGCTTCAGCCGGCCGCCGGCGTCTCCTCGCGCGGTCCGGCGTCGCGCCCGTGGGTCCAGCGATAGAGCACCGGCAGCACCAGCAGGGTCAGCATGGTCGAGGACAGGATGCCGCCGATCACCACCGTCGCCAGCGGCCGCTGCACCTCGGCGCCGGTGCCGGTGGCCAGGGCCATCGGCACGAAACCGAGGGACGCCACCAGGGCGGTCATCAGCACCGGACGCAGGCGGGTGATGGCGCCCTCCCACACCGCCTGGTCGAGGCTGCGTCCTTCCTGCAACAGGTTGCGGATGAAGGAGATCATCACCAGGCCGTTGAGCACCGCCACCCCGGACAGGGCGATGAAACCCACCGCCGCCGAGATCGACAGCGGTATCCCGCGCAGCCACAGGGCCAGCACCCCGCCGGTGAGGGCGAAGGGGATGCCGGTGAACACCAGCAGGCCGTCCTTGACGTTGTTGAACATGGCGAAGAGCAAGGTGAACACCAGCAGCAGCGCCACCGGCACCACTACCTGCAAGCGCTTGGCGGCGGACTGCAACTGTTCGAACTGGCCGCCCCAGGTGGTCCAGTAGCCGGCCGGGATCTTCACCCCGTCCTGCAGCTTCTGTTGCGCTTCCAGCACGAACGAGCCGATGTCGCGGCCGCGCACGTTGGCGCTGACCACGATGCGCCGCTTGCCGTTCTCCCGGCTGATCTGATTCGGTCCCGGCGAGAGGTCGAGGCGCGCCACGTCCGACAGCGGGATGAAGTCGATCCGCGCCAGGTTGTTCGGCGGCAGCGGGATCAGCAGGTTGGACAGTGCCGGCAGGTCGGCGCGCAGGGTTTCCGGCAGGCGGATGACGATGTCGAAGCGGCGGTCGCCCTCGAACAGGGTACCGGCGTTGCGTCCGCCGAGGGCGGTGGCCACGGTGTCCTGGATGTCGCCGACATTGAGGCCGAAGCGTGCCGCCTTGTCGCGGTCGATGTCCACCGTCAGCACCGGCAGGCCGGTGGTCTGCTCGACCTTCACCTCGGAGGCGCCGTCGATGCCTTGCAGCACCTTGGAGATCTTCTCCGCGGTGTCGTTGAGCACCTGCATGTCGTCGCCGAAGACCTTCACCGCGACGTCGCTGCGCACCCCGGAGATCAGTTCGTTGAAGCGCAACTGGATCGGCTGGGAGAACTCGTAGACGCTGCCCGGCACCTCAAGGGCCGCGGCCTGCAATTCTTCCAGCAGCGCCTCCCGCGACTTCTTCGGGTCCGGCCACTGGCTCTGCGGCTTGAGCATCACGTAGCTGTCGGAGGCGTTCGGCGGCATCAGGTCGGAGGCGATCTCGGCGGTCCCGGTGCGGGCGAAGACCCGCTCGATCTCCGGGAACTTGCCCATCAGCTTCCTCTCCAGGGTCTGCTGCATCTCGACCGACTGGGTCAGGCTGGTGCCCGGCACCCGCAGGCCCTGCATGGCGAAGTCGCCCTCGCTGAGGCTGGGAATGAACTCGCTGCCCATCCGCGAGGCCACCAGCCCGGTGAGCAGGATCGCGCCGAGGGCGCCGCCGACCACCAGCGCGCGGTGCCCGAGCACCCAGCGCAGCGCCGGTTCGTAGGCCAGACGCGCGCGGCGCATGACGAAGTTCTCCTCCTCCTTGACCTTGCCGGTGATGAACAGCGCGATCGCCGCCGGGACGAAAGTCACCGAGAGGATCATCGCGCCGAGCAGCGCGGTGACCACGGTGAACGCCATCGGGTGGAACATCTTCCCCTCGACCCCGGTGAGGGCGAAGATCGGCAGGTACACCACCATGATGATGATCTGGCCGAAGACCAGCGCCCGGCGCGCCTCCCTGGACGCGGCGAAGACCTCGTGGAAACGTTCCGCGCGGGTCAGCTGGCGGCCGTGGTGGGCCTGGGCGTGGGCCAGGCGGCGGATGGCGTTCTCGACGATCACCACGGCGCCGTCGACGATGATGCCGAAGTCCAGCGCGCCGAGGCTCATCAGGTTGGCGCTGACCCTGTTGCCGACCATCCCGGTGAAGGTGAACAGCATCGACAGCGGGATGATGGTGGCGGTGATCAACGCCGCGCGGATGTTGCCGAGGAACAGGAAGAGCACCGCGATCACCAGCGCCGCGCCTTCCACCAGGTTCTTCTTCACCGTGGCCACGGCCTTGTCCACCAGGGTGGTGCGGTCGTAGACGGTGATCGCCTTGACCCCCTTGGGCAGGGTCCGGTTGATCTCCTCCAGGCGCTGGCCGACCGCCTGGGCCACTTCCCGGCTGTTCTCGCCGATCAGCATGAACACCGTGCCGAGCACCACTTCGCGGCCGTTCTCGGTGGCCGCGCCGGTGCGCAGCTCCTTGCCCAGGCCGACCTCGGCGACGTCGCGGATACGGATCGGCACGCCGTCGACGTTGGAAACGATGATCCCGCGGATATCGTCCATGTCCTTGACCTGGCCCGGCGCGCGGATCAGCAACTGCTCGCCGCGCCGCTCGATGTAGCCGGCGCCGACGTTCTCGTTGTTGCGCAGCACGGCGTTCTGCAGGTCGCCGAGGGTCAGCTTGTAGGCCGCGAGCTTCTTCGGATCCGGGGCGATGAGGAATTGCTTGGCGTAGCCGCCGATGGTGTTGATCTCGGCCACGCCCTTCACGTTGCGCAACTGCGGACGGATGATCCAGTCCTGGATGGTGCGCAGGTCAGTGGGGGTGTAGGCGCTGCCGTCCTCCTTGGTCGCGCCCTCCTCGGCCTCAACCGTCCACAGGTAGATCTCGCCGAGACCGGTGGAGATCGGCCCGAGGGTCGGCGAGATGTCTTCCGGCAGTTGCTCGCGCGCCGTGCTCAGGCGTTCGTTGACCTGCTGGCGGGCGAAGTAGATATCGGTGCCCTCCTCGAAGATCACCGTCACCTGGGAAATCCCCGGCCGCGACAGCGAACGGGTTTCCTGCAAACCCGGCAGGCCGGCCATGACGGTCTCCACCGGGTAGGTGATCCGCTGCTCCACTTCCAGCGGCGAGTAGCCGGGGGCGGCGGTATTGATCTGCACCTGGACGTTGGTGATGTCCGGGACCGCGTCGATGGACAGCTTCTGGTAGCTGCCGATGCCGACCCCGGCCATCCCCAGCACCGCCAGCAGGACCAGCCAGCGTTGCTCGATGGCGAATTGGATGATGCGTTCGAACATGCGAAGACTCCTGGAGCGGGACTCAGTGACCGTGTTCCGCCGAGCCCTTGCCCAGTTCGGATTTGAGGATGAAGCTGCCGCTGGCGGCGACCTGGCTGCCGGCGCGCAGGCCCTCGAGGACCTCGACGCGCTGGCCGTCGCTGATGCCCAGCTTGACCGGCTGGACCACGAAGCCATCGGCCACGCGGACGAACACCACGTCCTCGCCGTCGACGTTCTGCACCGCGCCGTCGGCGACCGTCAGGACTTCCTTGCGGGTCGCCTCGGCCACCTGCACGGAAACGAACAGGCCCGGGCGCCAGGTGCTCTCGGGGTTGCTCAGGGTGACCCGGGCGGTGGCCGCGCGGGTCTGCTCGCCGAGCAGGTCGCCGATGTAGGACACGGTGCCCTCCACCTCGCTATCCAGCGCCTGGGCGAGCACCTTGACCTTGCTGCCGACGCGGACCTGGCCGAGCAGTTGCGCGGGCACGTTGAAGGTGGCCCAGACCGAGGACAGGTCGGACAGGGTGAAGACGTTGGCGGTGCCGTCCACCGGCTCGCCCTGGGTCAGGTGCTTTTCCACCAGCACCCCGGCGAACGGCGCGCGCAGCTCGTAGCGGTTGCCGCCCTGCAGGCTGGGATTGCCGCCGAGCGCGGCGATCTTCGCCCGCGCGTTGTTCAGCGCGATCTCGGCTTCCTGCAAACCCTGGCGGGCGAGCAGGAATTCCTGCTCGGCGGAAATGCCCTCCTTCCACAGCTGCTGCTCGCGCTTGTAGGTGCTCTGCGCCAGGCTCAGGCGGCGCTGGGCGGCGGCGAATTCGCTGCGCTGGTCGGACAACTGCGGGCTGCTGATCACCGCCAGCAGCTCGCCCTGCTTCACCGCCTGGCCAAGATTGGCCGGCACGCTGTCGACGATCCCCGGCAGGCGCGGGACGATATGCGCGGTGCGGTCCTCGTTGAAGCGGATCTCGCCGGGCAGCGAGACCACCTGGGCCAGGCTGATCGTCCGCGCCGTATCGAGGGTGATGCCGGCGGCCTCGATCTGCTCGGCATCCAGCTCCAGCTTGCCCTCCTCGCGGGTGAAGGCGAAGTCGTAGCCCTGCTTGCCGGCCATCAGCTTGAGGCGCGCGGTGAAGGCATGCGGCTCGGCGATCCCGGCATTGGCCACCAGGCCATCGCCGCTGGCCTTGAACAGCAGGTCCTCGACCTCGCCGGTGGCACGCTCGACGTCGGCGCCGAGGACCACCTCCTGCGGCGCCAGCGCCTTGCCGCCGCGCTCGACCCAGGCCTTGAGCGGGCTGCCGTCCTCCGGCACCAGCAGTTCCAGGGTCAGGTCGCCCTGGCGCAACAACATGCCGCCGCGCGGTCCGCTGCCCTCGCCCTCGGCGGCCGCTTCGCCGGCGCCGGCCGGCGCCTTCCCGCCCAGCTCCAGGTAGGCGCCGCCGCCCAGGCCGAGCAGTGCCAGTGCGGTCACCGCGATAATCGTCTTCTTGCCCATTCTGTTCTCCCGAACCGTTCGGGGGGCGCGCCGGCGGCCCGCCCCGGAAATCTCACTGGCCGAGGTGGCCGATGTCTTCGCCGAGCAGGCGCTCCATGCTCACCCGCGCCTGTGCCGCGGCGTCCAGCGCGCGCACGTACTGGGCACGGACGCCGACCAGGGTGCGCTGGGCATCGAGCACGTCGAGGAAGTTGAACTTGCCCATCTCGAAGCCGCGGGTCATCGAGTCCAGCGCGCTCTGTGCGCCGGGCAGCAGGTCGCGACGGACCAGCGCCAGCTCCTGTTCCGAGGTGCGCAACTGGTCGTAGGCCTGTACCGCTTCGCTGCGCAGGCGCAGCAGGGTCGCGCGCTGCAGGTCGCGGGCCTGGTCGGCGCGGCTCTGGGCGGCGTAGATGTTGCCCTGGTTGCGGTCGAACAGCGGCAGCGGCATCGACAGGCCGATCAGGTTGACCCGTTCGCCACGTCCGTCGCGGGCGGTCTGGTCGTACTTGCTGCCGATGCTGACCGTCAGGTTGGGGATGCGCTGGCGCTTCTCCAGGTCGACCTGGGCCTCGCCGCGCGCTACCTCCTGGGCCGCCAGGCGCAGGGTCGGCGACTCGTCGAGATGGCGCAGCAAGGCGCCACGGGTGATGCTCGCCGGCACCGCGTCGAGCGCGCCGCCGACCCTGGCGAAGCCTGGCTGCGGCTCGTCCCAGGTGCTCGACAGCTGCACATAGGTGCGCTGCTGCTCCAGCTCCGCCTGGCTCAGGTCGAGCTGGGCGTTGTCCGCCAGGACCTGGGCGCGAACCCGTTCCACCGAGGAGATGCTGCCGGCCTTGACCCGTCGGTCGGCGGCCTGCAGCGCGCGCCTGGCCAGGTCCAGGGAGGTCTTCGCCAGGCGCACCCGCTCCTGCGCGGTCAGCGCCGCGTAGTAGGCGCCGCGGACCTGGGCGCGCAGTTCGGCGCGACGGACTTCCAGTTGGGTCCAGGCGATCTCGCTGCCGCGTTTCGCCACCTCCACCCGCGCACCGCGCTTGCCGCCCAGCTCCAGCGGCTGGGCGATGCTGACGCTGGTCTGGCGATTGCCCTGGCGGGTGTCCTCGACGCTCCAGGACAGATCCGGGTTGGGGATCAGCCCGGCCTGCTGCCGCGCGCCGCTGGCGATCTCGGTCTCGCGCCCCACCGCCGCCAGCTCGGGGTTGCTCCGCAGGGCCCGCTCCAACGCCTGCTCGAGGCTGATCGAAGTACCGTTGAAACTCACCGGCGCCTCGTTCGCCAGGGCCGGCAGGCCCAGGCAGAGTCCCATCAGTAGCCAGCAGGCGCGTTTCCCCGCGCTGGCCAGTGGCCGAAGTATCGGCATGTTCCGCTCCTCGTCTGCTGATCGTCGTCGGCGACGGCGATCCATTACCGGCCCGGAACCACGCAACCGTTCATCGGCGATATCTCGCCGGCGATATTCGAAGTTGCACTTCCGGGATGCGGCAGATGTTAGGTAGCGGGGCTTATCGGCAAGGTGACGGAAGAATTACAAGTCGGTAATGAATATTCTCCACGGACAATTAGCGGTTACACTTCGGCAACCTTCGAAGAGACTGGCAATAGTTGGATGAAACATAGGGACAAAAGCAACATGCGCTTACAAAAGGCATTGCCCCTCACGCCCAGCGGTGCTTGCGCCGCGGACATTTCCAAAGTTCTCAGGCGGACTCCCGGGAGAACTACCCGGTCATTCGATAATTATCATCGAAGCAGCGCAACGATATGAAATTACATTTCCAGGATTCTATCCAGGCAACGCCCGCAATGTAACTTTATAGCAATGCACTTAAACATTTACTTGCAAATGAATCCATACTTTATATAGGGGCGAACATGCGCATCCTTATTATCGAAGATGAAGTCAAGACTGCCGACTACCTGCACCAGGGCCTGACCGAAAGCGGCTACATCGTCGACCGCGCCAACGATGGCATCGACGGCCTGCACATGGCCTTGCAACACCCTTACGAACTGGTGATCCTCGACGTCAACCTGCCCGGCATCGACGGCTGGGACCTGCTCCGCCGCCTGCGCGAACGCAGCAGCGCGCGGGTGATGATGCTCACCGGGCATGGCAGGCTGACCGACAAGGTGCGCGGCCTCGATCTCGGCGCCGACGACTTCATGGTCAAGCCGTTCCAGTTCCCCGAACTGCTGGCGCGGGTCCGCTCGCTGCTGCGCCGCCACGACCAGGCACCGATGCAGGACGTCCTGCGGGTCGCCGACCTGGAGCTGGACGCCAGCCGCCACCGGGCCTTCCGCGGCCGGGTGCGGATCAACCTGACGACCAAGGAGTTCGCCCTGCTGCACCTGCTGATGCGGCGCAACGGCGACGTCATCACCCGGACGCAGATCATCTCGCTGATCTGGGACATGAACTTCGACAACGACTCCAACGTGGTGGAAGTCGCCATCTGCCGCCTGCGGGCGAAGATCGACGACGGCTTCGACCTCAAGCTGATCCATACCATTCGCGGCGTCGGCTACGTCCTGGAAGCGCGCCGATGACGCCACCAGGCCGACTGTCGCTGCGCCTGGCCCTGCTGGTCGGCGCCCTCGGCGCGCTGCTGGCCCTGGCGCTCGGCGCGATGGCGCACTGGAACCTCGGCCGCGAGCTGGAAGCCCGCGAGCGGGAAAACCTGCAATTGAAGCTGGAGCAGATCCGCCACAGCCTGGAAGACGATCTCGACCTGCGCAGCGACCCGGCCGTACAGGCGCATGCCCTGCAGGACCAACTGGTGGCGCACAGCGGCCTGCACCTGAGCATTCTCGACAGCCGCAGCGGCCAGCCGCTGATGAGCTTCGGCGACCAGGCTGCGGCCAGCGTCGCGGCCAACCGCGCGCTTCTCGCCCGCTTGCAGGCGGACGCCCGCCAGCCGGTGTTCCAGAGCTGGAGCACCGGCAACGACCAGCGCCTGCTGAGCATCGGCGCTTCCATGCGCATGAAGAACGGCACCCCGGTACAGGTGTTGCTGAGCAGCGAGCGCAACGCCGACGAGCGCCTGCTCGACGGTTTCCTCCGCGCCACCCTGCTGGCCCTGCCCTTCCTCCTGCCATTGATCGCCCTGGCCGCCTGGTGGGTGGTGCGTGCCGGCCTCGAACCGTTGAACCGCTTCCGCCGGGTGGCCGCCCAGGTCAGCCCGCAGGATCTCTCCTACCGCATCCCCGAGCAGAACCTGCCGCGCGAGCTGGACAGCCTGGCCCGCAGCTTCAACCACATGCTCGGCCGCCTCGAGGATGGCGTACGCCAGCTCTCGCAGTTCTCCGACGACCTGGCCCACGAACTGCGCGCGCCGATCTGCAACCTGCTGGTGCGCAACCAGGTGCTGCTCAGCCAGCATCGCGACGGCGCGGCATACCGCGAAGCCCTGGAGTCCAATGCCGAGGAACTGGAGCGGCTGTCGCGGATCGTCACCGACATGCTGTTCCTGGTGCAGGTGGACAACCCGGCGATCCAGGCCCAGTTCGGCTGCGTCGCCCTGCACGAGCAGGCGGCCAAGGTCATCGACCTGTACGAGATGGTCGCCGAGGACAAGGGCGTCGAACTGCGCCTGTCCGGCAACGGCTTCGCCCACGGCGACAACCTGATGATCCAGCGCGCCATTTCCAACCTGGTGTCCAACGCCGTGCGCCACACCCCGCAAGGCGGGCGCATCGACGTGCGGATCGGGGAACGCGCGGGGCACACCGAGGTGAGGGTCAGCAACGACGGTCCGGGCATCCCGCCGGAGTACCTGCCGCACCTGTTCGAGCGCTTCTACCGCCGCGCCGGACGCCAGACTGGAGCCCAGGCCGGCACCGGCCTGGGACTGGCCATCGTGCAATCGATCATGGCCTACCACGGCGGCCGCGCCGAAGCGGAAAGCGTACCGCAGCAGAAGACCCACCTGCGCCTGCTGTTCCCTTCGACGGGCGCTGCCTGACGCCGGTTTCAGCAACCGGCGCGGCGCCGCCACAGCCGGTACTCGCCGCAGAAACCGGCGAGGAACAGCGCCAGGCCGAGCGCCAGCAGGGTCCAGGGCGTCCGCAGCGGGGCGCGCTGGAGCGGCGGTTCACCGTGCAGCAGGACGAAGCATTGCAGCAGCGCCCAGAACATCGCAGCGACGCCGCCAAGCATGGCCAGGCGGCACAACCAGCCGAGCCAGTAGCCTCGGCGCGAGGGCATTTCCGGAAACTTCCCCGACACGTATTCACCTCCACATCCGCCGCCGCACTCTAGCCGAGACGCGGACGGCGGTGTGTCATGCAAGCGCAATAGCGGGGAAAGGCATTCGTCAGGAACAGGCAGCGAGAAGAACTCAGGGCGAAGGCGGCAGGCCCTCCTCGACCCGGCCGAGCCGCTCGTCGGTCCGCTCGATATCGGCGCTGTCCCAGCCGCCGCCCATTGCCGCGATCAACTGGACGCTGGCGGTCAGGCGGCTGCCGAGCAGGGTCAGCACGGTGCGTTCGTTGCTCAGCGCGGTGGCCTGGTTGGTGACCACGTCGGTGTAGTCGACGGTGCCGGCCTTGTACTGGTTCTCGGCCAGGCGCAGTGCCTCGCGGGCCGACTCCAGGGCTTCGCGCTGCACCCCGCTCTCCTCGTCGAGGACGCTCAATTGCACCAGGTAGTCCTCCACCTCGCGGAAACCGTCGAGCACGGTCTGCCGGTAGGTCGCCACGGTCTGGTCGTAGGTCGCCTCGGCCTGGTCCACCTGGGAGCCGATCAGGCCGCCGTCGAACAGGGTCATGGCGAACTGCGGGCCGATCGACCAGAAGCGGTTCGGCGTGCTGATCCAGTTGCTCAGGCTGCCGCTGCGGTAGCCGCCGGCGGCGCTCAGGGTGAGGTCGGGGAAATAGGCGGCCTTGGCCACGCCGATCTGGGCATTGGCGGAAATCACCTTGCGTTCCGCCGAGGCGATGTCCGGCCGTCGTTCGAGCAATTGCGACGGCACCACTGCCGGCAGGTCCGGCAGCTTCGGCACGCTCGCCACCGGCGGCAGGTTGAATTGCGCCGGCGGCAGGCCGACCAGCACGGCGATGGCGTGCTCCAGCTGGGCACGCTGGTACTTCAGGTCGATGGCCTGGGCCTGGGTGCTTTTCAGCTGGGTGCGGGCCTGGGCCACGTCGGCCCTGGTGACGATGCCGGCGCGGTATTTGTTCTCGGCCACCTTCAGCGAACGCTCGTAGGCCGTCACCGTGTCGTTGAGCAGGCGGATCTGTTCGTCCATCACCCGCAGTTGCAGGTAGTTCTGCGCCAGTTGCGACTGCTGGCTGAGGCGCACCGCGGCGAGGTCGGCGGCGCTGGCATGCAGGCTCGCCTGGTTGGCCTCCAGTTGCCGGCGCAGCTTGCCCCAGAGGTCGACCTCCCAGCTGACACTGAGGTTGGTCGAGTAGCTGGTGCTGATCGCGCCAGAGCCGCCGCTGCTCACCGTCGAGCCTCCCGGCAGCAACACGGTGCTATCGCCGCCGCCCTGGCCGCTGCGGGTCTTGCCCGCGTTGCCGGTGATCGACGGGAAGAACGCCGCCCGCGCGCCGCGCACCAGCGCCTCGGCCTGGCGGAACTGCGCCACCGACTGGGCCAGGGTCTGGTTGGAACGTTCCAGGTGCATCTGCAGGTCGTTCAGGGTCTGGTCGCCGTACAGCTCCCACCAGGCGCCGCGCTGGAACACGTCGCGCGGCTCGGCGCGGCGCCAGCCTTCGGCTTCCTTGAATTCGGCGGGCACCGCCAGGTCCGGTCGCTGGTAGTCGGGGCCGATGGCGCAGCCGCCGAGGGCGGCGACCAGGGCCAGGGCAAGCAACGAGGGGGTGTGTTTCATAGGGGTGTCTCCAGCGCACCGTCCGTGCGTACGCCGCGTTTCTGGTTGACCCAGTGGCGCAGGCGGTCGAGATAGAGGTAGACCACCGGGGTGGTGTACAGGGTCAGCAACTGGCTGCCGATCAGCCCGCCGACGATGGTGATGCCCAGCGGCCGGCGCAGCGCGGCGTCGCCGCCGATGCCGAAGATCAGCGGCAAGGCGCCGAGCAAGGCGGCCAGGGTGGTCATCATGATCGGCCGGAAGCGCATCATGCAGGCCTCGAGGATCGCCTCGCGCGGGCTCAGGCCGTGGTTGCGCTCGGCCTCCAGGGCGAAGTCGATCATCATGATCGCGTTCTTCTTGACGATGCCGATCAGCAGGATGATGCCGATCAGCGCGATCAGGCTCAGCTCACTGCGGCAGAGGATCAGCGCGAGCAGCGCGCCGACCCCGGCCGAAGGCAGGGTCGAGAGGATGGTCAGCGGGTGCACGTAGCTCTCGTAGAGGATGCCGAGGACGATGTACACCGCCAGCAGCGCCAGGAGGATCAGCCAGGGCATCTGGTTCTGCGTGTCCTGCACCGCGCCGGCGTTGCCCTCGAAGCTGGTCTGCACGTCCACCGGGATGTGCAGCGGCTCCAGGGCCTGCATGATGGCCTCGCGGGTCGGGCCGATCTGCGCGCCCGGCGCCAGGTTGAAGGACAGCGTGGTGGCGGCGAACTGGCCCTGGTGGTTGACCTCCAGCGGTGCCCGGCTCGGTTCGTAGTGGCTGAACGCGGACAGCGGCACGCGCTGGCCGTCGTTGCCGATCACCTGGACCTGGCGGAGGATCTCCGGGCTCTGCTGGTACTGCTGGTCGACCTCCATCACCACCCGATACTGGTTCAGCGGGTTGAAGATGGTCGACACCTGGCGCTGGCCGAAGGAGTCGTTGAGCACCGCGTCGACCATTTCCACGTTGATCCCCAGGGTCGCCGCGCGGTCGCGGTCGATCACCAGGCGGGTCTGCACGCCCTTGTCCTGGGAGTCGCTGTTGACGTCCACCAGCTGCGGCAGCTTGCGCATCGCCGCCTCGACCTTCGGCGCCCATTCGCGGAGCAGGGTCAGGTCGTCGCTGCGCAGGGTGAATTCGTACTGCGCGTTGCTGTCGCGGCCGCCCAGGCGCACGTCCTGGCCGGCGTTGAGATAGAGCGCCGCGCCGGGCACCTTGGCGATCCGCTCGCGCAGCCGGGTGAGGACCTTCTCCACCGGGTCGCGTTCGCCGATCGGCTTGAGGGTGACGAAGAACGAACCGGTGTTGCTCGACTGCCAGCGGCCGCCGCCGATGAAGCCGACCACGTTTTCCACCGCCGGATCGGAAGAGAGGATCTTGCGGTACTCGCCCATCTTCGCGCTCAGGGACTGGAACGAGATGCTCTGGTCGGCCACCGCGTAGCCGCGCAGGCGCCCGGAGTCCTGCTGCGGGAGGAAGCCCTTGGGCACCACCACGAACAACCAGAGGTTCATGGCGATGCAGGCCAGCATGATCACCACCATCAGCCGCGAGTGCTCCAGCGCCCAGCCCAGGCTGGCGCGGTAGCGCAGCATGAAGGCGGCGAAGAAGCGATCGCTGCGCCGCGCCAGGGAAGCGCCTTCGGGCCGTTTCAGCGGACGCAGCAGACGCGCGCAGAGCATCGGCGTGAGGGTCAGGGATACCACCAGGGACACCAGGATCGCCGCCGAGAGAGTCACCGCGAACTCGCGGAACAACCGCCCGGTGAGGCCGCCCATGAGCAGCAGCGGGATGAACACCGCGACCAGCGAGAGCGTCATCGACAGCACGGTGAAACCGACCTGGCGGGCACCGGTGATCGCCGCCTGGATCGGCGGATCGCCCTCCTCGATGCGTCGGGCGATGTTCTCCACCACCACGATGGCGTCGTCCACCACGAAGCCGGTGGCGATGATCAGCGCCATCAGCGACAGGTTGTTCAGGCTGAAGTCGCACAGGTACATGACCGCGAAGGTGCCGATCAGCGAGACCGGCACCGCCAGGCTGGGGATCAGCGTGGCGCGGCCGTTGCGCAGGAACAGGAAGACCACCAGGATCACCAGCGCCACCGAGATCAGCAGGGTCAGCTCGGCCTCTTCCAGCGACGCACGGATCGACGGGCTGCGATCGTCCATCACGTTCAGCTTGACCTGCGGCCCGAGCAGTTCCTGCAACACCGGCAGTTGCGCGTGGATGGCGTCGGTGGCCTCGATGATGTTGGCGCCGGGCTGGCGGGTGACGATCAGCAGCACCGCCGGCAGATCGTCGGAAAAGCCGGCGTTGCGCACGTCCTCCACCGAGTCGCTGACCTTGGCCACGTCGCCGAGGCGCACCGCGGCGCCGTTGTCGGCGTTGTAGTGGATCACCAGCGGCTCGTACTCGCGGGCCTTGCGCAACTGGTCGTTGGCGTCCACCTGCCAGTGCTTGTCGTCCTTCTCGACGGCGCCCTTGGGGCCGTTGCTGTTGGCCGCGGCGATGGCCGTGCGCACGCTGTCCAGGGACAGCCCGTACTGGCTCATGGCATCCGGGTTGAGGTCGACCCGCACCGCCGGCAGCGAGCTGCCGCCGATGCTCACCTGCCCTACCCCCTGCACCTGCGACAGCTTGGGCGCCAGCACGGTCGAGGCGAGGTCGTACATCTCGCCGCGACTCTGGGTCTCCGAGGTCAGGGTGAGGACCATGATCGGCATGTCCGAGGGGTTGGCCTTGCGGTAGCTGGGATTGTTCGGCATACCGCTGGGCAGCAGGCTCATCGCGCCGTTGATCGCCGCCTGCACCTCGCGGGCGGCGCCGTCGATGTCCTTCTCCAGGTCGAACACGAGCACCACGGTGGTCGAGCCCAGCGAACTGCTGGAGGTCATCTCGCTGATCCCGGCGATCCGTCCCAGCGAGCGCTCCAGCGGCGTGGCCACCGACGAGGCCATGGTTTCCGGGCTGGCGCCCGGCAGGCTGGCGCTGACCACGATGGCCGGAAAATCGACGTTGGGCAGCGGCGCCACCGGCAGCAGGCCGAACGACAGGGTGCCGGCCAGCAGCAACGCCAGGGTCAGCAGCGTGGTGGCGACCGGGCGGCGGATGAAGGGCGTGGACAGACTCATCGCCCGGCGTCCCCGTCGAACCCGGCCTCGGTGTTCAGGTCCAGCCCGCGCTGCTTGCGCCAGGCCGCCCAGCGACGGGCCAGGCGGTCGAAGTAGAGATAGATCACCGGGGTGGTGAACAGGGTCAGGACCTGGCTCAGCAGCAGGCCACCGACCATGGTGATGCCCAGCGGCTGGCGCAGCTCGGCGCCGGCGCCGCCGGCGAGCATCAGCGGCAGCGCGCCGAGCAGCGCGGCCATGGTGGTCATCAGGATCGGCCGGAAGCGCAGCAGGCAGGCCTGGTAGATCGCCTCATGGGGCGGCTTGCCTTCGTTGCGCTCGGCGTCGAGGGCGAAGTCGATCATCATGATCGCGTTCTTCTTGACGATGCCGATCAGCAGGATGATGCCGATGATCGCCACGATGCCGATCTCCTGCCCCGCCAGCATCAGCGCCAGCAGCGCGCCGACCCCGGCCGAGGGCAGGGTCGAGAGGATGGTCACCGGATGGATGAAGCTCTCGTAGAGGATGCCCAGGACGATGTACATGGTCACCACCGAGGCGAGGATCAGCAGCAGCGTGTTCGACAGCGAGGCCTCGAAGGCCAGCGCCGCGCCGCGGAAGCTGCCCTGCATGCTCAGCGGCAGCTCCAGGCTGGCCTCGACGCCACGGATCGCCTCGACCGCCTCGCCCAGGGAGTAACCCTTGGCCAGGTTGAACGACAGGGTCGCCGAGGGGAACTGGGCGATATGGTTGATCGCCAGCAGGGTATGCCGCTCCTCCACCTTCGCCAGGCTCGACAGGCGCACCTGGGTGCCGTCGCTGGACGGCACGTAGAGCTGCTCCAGGGCCTGCGGGCCGAGCTGGAACTGCGGCGCCACCTCCAGCACCACGCGGTACTGGGTGGCCTGGGTGAAGATGGTCGAGATCAGCCGCTGGCCGAAGGCGTTGTAGAGCACGCTGTCGATGTCGGAGAGCTTCACGCCGAGGCGCGAGGCGGTGTCGCGGTCGATGTTCAGGTAGGCCTGCAAGCCCTTGTCCTGCCAGTCGCTGGCGACGTCGGCGAGCTGCGGCAACTCCTGCAGCCGCGCCACCAGCTTCGGCACCCACTCGGCGAGCACGTCCGGGTCGGCGTCCTGCAAGGTGAACTGGTACTGGGTGCGGGCGACCCGGTCCTCGATGGTCAGGTCCTGCACCGGCTGCATGTACAGCTTGATCCCGGGCAGGTGGTCGAGTTCGGGCTGCAGGCGCTGGATCACTTCGCTGGCGGTGACGTCGCGCTCGCTGTGCGGCTTGAGGTTGATCAGCAGGCGGCCGGTGTTGAGGGTCGGGTTGCTGCCGTCGACGCCGATGTAGGAGGACAGGCTGGCCACCGCCGGGTCCTTCAGCACCACCTCGGCAAGGGCGCGCTGGCGCTCGGACATGGCCTGGAAGGAGATCGACTGCGGCGCTTCGGCGACGCCCTGGATCACCCCGGTGTCCTGCACCGGGAAGAAGCCCTTGGGCATGGCCAGGTAGAGCAGCGCGGTCAGCGCCAGGGTGGCGATGGCCACCAGCAGGGTCAGCGGCTGGTGCCGCAGGACCACCCGCAGGGCCTTGGCGTATTGTGCGATCAGGCCATCGATGACCCGCCCCGCGGCGCGCGCGAAGCGGCCCTGCTGGTCCTCGTCGATGTGGCGCAGCAGCTTGGCGCTGAGCATCGGCGTAAGGGTCAGGGAGACGAAGCCGGAAATCAGGATCGCCACCGCCAGGGTGATGGCGAACTCGCGGAACAGCCGCCCGGCGACGTCGCCCATGAACAGCAGCGGGATCAGCACGGCGATCAGCGAGAAGGTCAGCGAGATGATGGTGAAGCCGATCTGCTTCGAGCCCTTGAGCGCCGCTTCCAGCGGCGAGTCGCCCTGCTCCAGGTAGCGGGCGATGTTCTCCACCATGACGATCGCGTCGTCGACCACGAAGCCGGTGGCGATGGTCAGCGCCATCAGGGTCAGGTTGTTGATCGAGAAGCCGGACAGGTACATCACGCCGAAGGTGCCGATCAGCGACAGCGGCACGGCGAAGCTGGGAATCAGGGTGGCGTAGACGTTGCGCAGGAACAGGAAGGTGACCATCACCACCAGCGCCACCGCCAGCGCCAGCTCGAACTGCACGTCCTTGACCGAGGCGCGGATGGTGGTGGTGCGGTCGGTCAGCACCTGCACGTCGAGATTGCCCGGCAGGGTCGATTGCAGCTGCGGCAGCAGCGCCTTGATCCGGTCGACCACCTCGATCACGTTGGCCCCCGGCTGGCGCTGGATGTTCAGCACCACCGCCGGCAGGTTATTGGCCCAGGCGGCCAGGCGCACGTTCTCGGCGTCGTCCTCGACGCTGGCGACGTCGCGGATGCGCAGCGGCGAGCCGTTCTTGTAGGCGATGATCAGGTCGCGGTAGGCGTCGGCCGAGCGCAACTGGTCGTTGGCGTCCAGGGTCGAGGCACGGGTCGGGCCGTCGAAGCTGCCCTTGGGGCCGTTGAGGTTGTTGCTGGTCACCGTGCTGCGCAGGTCCTCCAGGCTCAGCCCCGCCGCCGCCAGCGCCGTCGGGTTGGCGCGCACCCGAACCGCCGGGCGCTGGCCGCCGCTGAT
The DNA here is from genome assembly GCF_020708595.1 of Pseudomonas sp. 203-8. NCBI lineage: Bacteria > Pseudomonadati > Pseudomonadota > Gammaproteobacteria > Pseudomonadales > Pseudomonadaceae > Pseudomonas > Pseudomonas sp. 203-8. The sequence goes on from NZ_JAJFDF010000009.1 coordinate 76,472, forward strand.
GCTGACCAGGCCGACCCCGGAGATCTGCGAGATCTTCTGTGCCAGGCGGGTATCCACCAGGTCCTGGATCTGCGGCAGCGGCATGCCGTCGGACATCACCGCCAGGGTCAAGATCGGCGCGTCCGCCGGATTCACCTTGCTGAACACCGGCTGGTTCGGCAGGTCGTTGGGCAGCAGGCTCTGCGCGGCGTTGATCGCCGCCTGGACTTCCTGCTCGGCGACATCGAGGTTGCTCTGCAGGCTGAATTGCAGGGTGATCACCGAGGCGCCGCCGGAACTGCTGGAAGACATCTCGTTGAGCCCCGGAATCTGCCCGAGCTGGTTCTCCAGCGGCGCGGTGATCGACGAGGTCATGATCTCCGGGCTGGCGCCGGGGTACAGGGTGACCACCTGGATGGTCGGGTAGTCCACTTCCGGCAACGCCGAGATCGGCAGGAAGCGGTAGGCGATCAGGCCCGAGAGCAGGATCGCCACCATCAGCAGGGTGGTCGCGACCGGCCGCAGGATGAACGGGCGGGAGGGGTTCATTCAGCGCTCCCGCTACCCACCGAGTCGCCCTGGAGGCCGCTGGGGCGGCCAGTCTGCGGTTTCTGCGGCTCGCCCTCGAGGACCTGCGGGGAGGCCTCGGCGACACGCACTTCCATACCGTCGCGCAGGCGGTCGGTGCCTTCCACCACCACCTGCTCGCCGGCCTTCAGGCCGCTTTCCACCACCACCCGCTCGTTCTCGCTGGTGCCGATGGCGACGCTGCGCTGGCTGACCTTGTTGTCGGCGCCGACCACGTACACATAGATACCGTTGGTGCCGCGCTGCACGGCGTTGGCCGGAATGGTCAGCACGCCCTTGAGGGTCTGCGCCAGCAGGCGCACGTTGACGAACTGGTTGGGGAACAGCTTGCCGTCGGCGTTCTCGAAGCGCGCCTTGAGCTTGACCGTGCCGGTGGTGGTGTCGATCTGGTTGTCCAGGGTGGTCAGGGTGCCTTCGGCGAGAACCTTGTCCTGGTTGCGGTCCAGCGCGGTGACCGCCAGCTTGCCGGGGCCGTTCATCTGCTCGACGACGGTGCCGATCTGCTGCTGCGGCAGGCTGAACACCACCGAGATCGGCTTGACCTGGGTGATCACCACCAGCGGCGTGGTATCGCCGCTGGTGACCAGGTTGCCGATGTCCACCTGGCGCAGGCCGAGGCGCCCGGAAATCGGTGCGCGGACCTCGGTGAAGGTCAGGTTGAGGCGGGCGTCGTCGACCTGGCCCTGGTTGGTACGGATGGTGCCCTGCAACTGGCGGACCTGGGCTTCCTGGGTATCCAGGGTCTGCTTGGCGATCGAGTCCTCGGCGTACAGCCCCTTGTAGCGCTGCAGGTCGATCTCGGCGTTCTTCAGTTGCGCCTGGTTCTGCATCAGCGTGCCCTCGGCCTGGGCCAGCGCCGCCTTGTAGGTGCGCGGGTCGACCACCGCCAGCAGGTCGCCGGCCTTGACCTCCTGCCCCTCCTGGAACAGCACCTTGACCAGCTCGCCGTTGACCCGCGGCTTGACGTTCACCGTGTTGAAGGCGGTGACGGTGCCAAGCGCGTTGAAATGCAGCGCCAGGTCGCCCTGCTCCACCCTGGCCACGCCGACGGTGAGCGCGTTGGCCTTGGGCAGCGCGGCGCCCGGCTTGCCGCCGCGACCGGGTCGCCCGTCGGAGGACGGTGCCGAGGCGGGCGCCGCCAGCCACATCACCAGGCCGATCACGGCGGCGAAGGCCAGGGCGGTGATCAGCCACGGGCGCAGGGTACGGAACTTGGATTTACCGGTCGTTGGAGTCATGGTTCTTCTTCAGGCTTAGAACGGAGGCGCTTTTTCCAGGCTGCACGATAAGCATTGCAGGGGCCCAGGCAAAGCCTCTTTACCCGCTATTTACCCTTGCTTTACCGATAGTTAGGCATTCCGCCCGCATGCTTCGGCGAGCTACCCGCAGCCTGGCACCAGGCTATGACAACAAACGGCTTGCTCCGTTACGGACGAAGGCTTGAAATAGAGCGTTCTGCATTCGCCCACTCCGCAATCGGCCAGGGACGCACAGATGATCGACCCGTTGAAACACCGCTTCGCGGCGCTCCGCAGTCGCGCCGAATTCCACTCCTTGCGCTACGTCCAGCGTAGCGGCGAGTACCTCTCGGTGCGCCGCAACGTCAGCGAACCGCCGCACTTCAGCCAGGACCGCGGCGCCATGCTCTGCGTACGGCTGAACGGCGTGGAAGCCTACGCCGCCACCAACGATCTCTCCGCGGCCGGCCTGCAGGCCGCCCTGGAGCAGGCCGAACGGCAAGCCGAGCGGATCGCCCGGCACGCCCTGTTCGACGTCCGCGGATTGCCGCCGGCAAGCGGCCGCTCGCAGTATCGCTCGCCGAACCAGGACGCCCCTTTCCCCTCCCTCGCCGAGTGCTACGAACTGCTCGCCGAGGAATCCGCCAAGGTGCCGCGCGACGAGCGCCTGGTGAACTGGAGCGTATTCCTCGAAGTCAGCCGCCAGGAACAGCTCTACCTGAACAGCGCCGGCGCCGAGCAATACCACGAGCAGCGCTTCGTCTATCCCGGCGCCAGCGTCACCGCCTACGACGGCCATGACAGCCAGACCCGCAGTTTCGGCGGCCACCATGCCGGCCAGCAGGGCGGCGCCGAAGTGATCGAGCGCCTCGGCCTGGTCGGCGCCGCGCCGCGCATCGCCGACCAGGCCCTGCAACTGCTGGCGGCGCCGAACACCCCGAGCGGCCGCTGCGACCTGCTGCTGATGCCGGACCAGATGATCCTGCAGATCCACGAGTCGATCGGCCACCCGCTGGAGCTGGATCGCATCCTCGGCGACGAGCGCAACTACGCCGGTACCAGCTTCATCAAGACCGAGGACTTCGGTCGCTACCAGTACGGCTCCAGCCTGCTCAACGTCAGCTTCGACCCGGAAATCCCCGAGGAGCTGGCCAGCTACCGCCAGGACGACGACGGCAGCCCCGCGCGCAAGGAATACCTGATCCGCGAAGGCCGCCTGCTGCGTCCGCTCGGCGGCGCCCTGTCGCAACACCGCAGCGGCCTGGAGGGCGTCGCCAGCAGCCGCGCCAGCAGTTGGAACCGCGCGCCCATCGACCGCATGGCCAATCTCAACCTGGAGCCCGGCGACAAGAGCTTCGCGCAGCTGGTGGCCGGTATCGAGCGCGGGGTGCTGATGTCCTACAACCGCTCCTGGTCGATCGACGACGCACGCAACAAGTTCCAGTTCGGCTGCGAATGGGGCCAGTTGATCGAGGACGGCGAACTCAAGGGCGTGGTGAAGAACCCCAACTACCGGGGCATCTCCGCGCAGTTCTGGCGCAACCTCAGCGCGGTGGGCGACGCCGGCACCTTCGAGGTGCTCGGCACGCCCTACTGCGGCAAGGGCGAGCCGAACCAGGTGATCCGTGTCGGCCACGCCTCGCCGGCCTGCGTATTCAGCGATGTGGACGTATTCGGGGGAGATACCTGATGCACCAGAGACAGCATTTCGAAGCCCTCGCCGAGGACCTGCGCCGGCATCTGGCCGAGGGCGAGGACTTCACCCTCTGGTACAGCGCCGAGGACTCCGAGTTCATCCGCTTCAACCGGGCGCGGGTGCGCCAGACCGGCCGGGTGCGCCAGGCCAGCGCGCTGCTCCGGCTGATTCGCGACGAACGCCAGGCGAGCCTCGACCTGACGCTCTCCGGCGCGCCGGAAGAAGACCGCCAGCGTCTGGCCGAAGGCCTTCGGCAACTGCGCCAGAGCCTGGCCTGGATTCCCGCCGATCCCTATCTGCTGCTCGACACCTCGGCCTGGCAGCGAGAGAACCAGGACCTCGGCGCAGCGCCCGACAGCGGCGCGCTGCTGGCCAGCCTCGAACGCCGGGCGCGCGACCTCGACCTGGTCGGCATCTATGCCGCCGGACCGCTGTTCCGTGGCTTCGCCAACTCCTGGGGCGCCTTCGGCTGGCATGCCGGCAGCAGCTTCAACTTCGACTGGAGCCTGTTCCATGGCAACGGCCAGGCGGTGAAGGCCGACTACGCCGGCCAGCGCTGGGACGACGAAGCCTTCGCCCGGCGCTTCGAACAGGCCCGGGAGCAGCTCGGCCACCTGGGCAAGCCGCTGCGCCAGTTGCGCCCCGGCGACTATCGCGCCTACCTGGCGCCGGCGGCGCTCGAGGAAGTCATGCAGATGCTCTGCTGGGGCGGTTTCTCCGCGCGCGCCCTGGCTACCGGCGAAAGCCCCCTGCAACGCCTGCAGAACGGCGACGCCCTGCTCAGCCCGCTGCTGAACCTCGCCGAGCGCCCTGCCACCTCGCCCTCCCCGGCATTCAGCGCGGAAGGCTCGCCGCGCGCCGAGGTCGAACTGGTCGGCAACGGCCGCCTGAGCGGACGCCTGGTGAGTTCGCGCAGCGCCCGCGAATACGGCCTGGTAGCCAATGGCGCCGGCGCCAACGAGGCGCCCACGGCGCTGGACATGGCCGGCGGCAGCCTGGAACAGGCGCGTATCCTCGAGGCCCTGGATACCGGCCTGTACATCGGCAACCTGTGGTACCTGAACTACTCGGACATGCCCGCCGCACGCCTGACCGGAATGACCCGCTTCGCCACCTTCTGGGTGGAGAACGGCCAGATCCGGGCGCCGGTCAGCACCATGTGCTTCGACGACAGCCTGTACAGCTTCCTCGGCGCCCATCTGGAAGACCTCAGCCACGAGCGCGAACTGCGCCTGTCCAGCAATACCTACGGCGAACGCCAGACCGACTCGATGCACCTGCCGGGCGCGCTGACCGGGCGCTTCACCCTCACGCTCTGAATCCACACGGCGCTCCCCGGCGGTTCGCCGCCCGGGAGCGCCGCGTGCGCAATCCGAAGAACGACCGCCGATATTCCGGCGCCATTATCACGCCACCATAAACGGACCGACTCCCTCCTCGTTATCCACTCTGGTGACACACGCCCGAGAGGAACCCACCGCACGCATATCCCATTCGGTACACGGAGGTGAAGCTATGCCCGCTTTGAGTCGTCGTTCGTTCGTGACCCTGACCGCCCTGGCCTCCAGCAGCATCCTGCTGAGCCCGCGAGCCTTCGCCGGGAGCGGCGCGACAAGCGCCGCCGGCAAGCCGCAAGAGACCTTCCTGGATTTCAACGAAAGCCCCTACGGCCCCTCCGCCAAGGCCAGGGCCGCCATGCAGCGAGCGGCCGCGCTCTGCGGTCGCTACGACTACGACGCGCAGGACGCCCTGGTCGGCCTGTTCGCCAAGCAGAACGGCATCCCCGCCGAATGCGTGCACGCCTACTGCGGCTCGCGCCAGCCGCTGCAATACGCCGTCGCGGCGTTCACCGGCAAGGAGCGCGGCCTGGTCATCGCCGATCCCTCCTACGACTCCGTGGTTGGCGCCGCCCAGGCCCAGGGGGCGAAGGTCGCTGCCGTGCCGCTGGACGCCGAGGCGGCCCACGACATCGAGCGCATGCTCGCCGCCGCGCAACGCGACGCTGGGCTGATCTATATCTGCAACCCGAACAACCCGACCGGCACCCTCACCCCGCACGAGCGGATCGTCAGGGCGATCGAACGCAAGCCCGAGCGCAGCGTGGTGCTGGTCGACGAGGCGTATATCCATTTTTCCGACGCACCCAGCGTCGTCGGCCTGGCCGTCCAGCGCCAGGATGTGCTGGTCCTGCGTACCTTCTCGAAACTCTACGGGATGGCCGGCGCCCGGCTCGGCCTGGCCATCGGGCATCCGCAGCTGCTGGCGCGGCTGGAGCGCTTCGGCGGCCACAACGTGGTGCCCTCGCCGACCGCCCACGCCGGGCTGGAAAGCCTGCGTGACGACGATCTGGTGCCACGGCGCAAGCAGCAGAACGCAGAGGTCCGCGAGCGCACCATCGCCTGGCTGCGCCAGCAGGGCTTCCGCTGCACCGCCTCGCAGTCCAACTGTTTCATGGTGGATATGCGCCGTCCCGCCGAGCTGGTCATCGCCGAACTGGAGAAACAGCGGGTGCACGTTGGCCGCCCGTGGGCCTCCTGGCCCAACTGGGTCCGCGTGACGGTAGGCAGCGAGGAAGAGATGCAGGCGTTCCGGAGCGCCTTCGCCAGCGTCAGCCGGCGCCACCAGGTCGCCATGCGCTAGCGCTGCGTCTCTGCGACGCAGGGCGGATGACCGCGCCGCGATTATCCGCCCTGCTCATGGCCCGAAGCGAGCAGCCAAGGGATTCGGGTTCGCCCGTTACCAGCCAGCCTGGCTGACAGTCATGGGACGAAGCGGGTTGGCCGTGGGGCTCAGAGAGCCGCCAGGGCCGCCGCGTAGTTCGGCTCGTCGGCGATTTCGCCGACCAGTTCGCTGTGCAGCACCTTGTTCTGCTCGTCGAGCACCACCACGGCGCGCGCGGCCAGGCCGGCCAGCGGGCCGCTGGCGATGGCCACGCCATAGTTCTCGAGGAACTCGCGACCGCGCAGGGTCGACAGGTTGACTACGTTCTCCAGGCCTTCGGCGCCGCAGAAGCGCTTCTGCGCGAACGGCAGGTCGGCGGAGATGCACAGCACCACGGTGTTGGCCAGCTTGCCGGCCTCGACGTTGAACTTGCGCACCGAGGTGGCGCAGGTCGGGGTGTCGACGCTGGGGAAGATGTTCAGCACCTTGCGCTTGCCGGCGAAGTTTTCCAGGGTCACGTCGGCGAGGTCGCCGCCGACCAGGCTGAAGGCCGGAGCCTGGGCGCCTTTCTGCGGGAGCTGGCCATCGACGTTGACCGGGTTGCCCTTGAGAGTCACTTGAGCCATTGCGTTGATCCTTCTAGTCAGTGAGAAGCCGCCGGCCCTGTGGCCGGCGGCGGAAGCATTCGGGGCCGGCGACGATGCTAGCACGCTTTACCCGAGCGAAAACCTCGGGTTTGAGCGTCGCCGTCCCCCGAGGCTCAACTCCTGGCCTTGGCGAAATACTCCCGGGTCAGGCGGAACACCACCGGACTCAGCAGCAGCAAGGCGATCAGGTTGGGAATCGCCATCAGCGCGTTGAGGGTATCCGCCACCAGCCAGGCGAAGTCCAGCTGGGTCATGGCGCCGAACGGAATCGCCAGGGTCCAGACGATCCGGAACGGCAGGATCGCCCGGGTGCCCGCCAGGTACTCCCAGCAGCGCTCGCCGTAGTAGCTCCAGCCGAGGATGGTGGTATAGGCGAACACCACCAGGGCCAGCGACAGGATGTAGTGGCCGACGCCCGGCATCGCCGCCTCGAACGCCGCCGAGGACAGCGCCGCGCCGCTGGCGCCGCTGGTCCAGACGCCCGAGGTGATGATCGCCAGGCCGGTCAGGCTGCAGATGATCAGGGTATCGATGAAGGTGCCGAGCATACCGATCAGGCCCGAACGCACCGCGCTATGGGTCGTGCCGGCGGCCTGGGCGATGCCGGCGGTGCCGAGGCCGGCCTCGTTGGAGAAGATCCCGCGTGCGACGCCGAAACGGATTGCCGCCATCACCGCTGCGCCGGCGAAGCCGCCGGTGGCGGCGATCGGCGTGAAGGCGTGGGTGAAGATCAGTTGGAACGCGCCGGGAATCGCCTCGGCATGGACCACCAGGACGATCACCGAGGCGACGATGTAGCCGACGCACATGAAGGGCACCAGGGCTTCGGCGACCTTGCCGATACGGCGGATGCCACCAAGGATCACCAGCCCGGTGACGAGCATGGTGGCGACCCCGGTGACCCAGTCGGGCACGCCGAAGGAAACCTCCAGGGCATCGGCCATGCTGTTGACCTGGACCATGTTGCCGATACCGAAGCCGGCGAGCCCGCCGAACAGCGCGAAGGCCGCGCCGAGCCAGGCCCAGCGCTTGCCCAGACCGTTCTTGATGGCATACATCGGACCGCCGACGTGTTCGTTGCGCTCATCCTTCTCGCGGTAGTGCACCGCCAGCACCACTTCGGAGAACTTGGTGGCCATTCCCACCAGCGCGGTGCACCACATCCAGAACAGCGCGCCCGGGCCGCCGAGGAAGATCGCCGTGGCCACCCCGGCGATGTTGCCGGTACCGACGGTGGCCGCCAGGCAGGTCATCAGCGCCTGGAACGGGCTGATCTCGCCGCTGCTCTCGTCATCCTTGCTACGCCCCTGCCAGAGCAGGCGAAAGCCGACTCCCAGGCGCACCAGGGGCATGAACTTCAACCCCAGCATCAGGTACAGGCCGGTGCCGAGAATCAGCACCAGCATCAACGGCCCCCAGACCACGCCGTTCAGGTCGACCACCCACTTCTGCAAGCTTTCCATCAGCGATCCTTATTCTTGTTCGAATGAATGCGGCCTGGCGGCAGCGGGCATCCGGAACTCGGACGAACATCCCTGCTCGACAGGCCAAGGCTGCCGATCCTAACGAGGTTCTCTCGGCGAAATCGAGAAAAATCTTCGCCCGGAAAGCCTGCGTCTCATTGCGTCTCGCCGGCCGCCTGGCGACCGAACAGTTCCACCAGCCAGTCGACGAACACCCTCACCCGCGGCGACAACTGGCGCTGCGAGGGATACACGGCATGCAGCGGCAGCGATGGCGGCAACCATTCTCCGAGCACTTGTCGGAGGCTACCGTCGGCCAGGCCGGCGGCGACGTGATAGTGCGGCGCCTGGATCAGCCCGAGCCCGGCCCGGCAGGCGGCGACGTAGGCATCGGCGTTGTTGACGCTGACCCGGCTGCGCATCGGCAACGTGCGCAGACGCCCGTCGACGCTGAACTCGAAGTCGAAGGTACGCCCGCTGGAAGGCGACTGGTAGTTCACCGCGAGGTGCTCGCCGAGCTCGGCGAGCTGCCGCGGATGGCCATGACGCTCCAGGTAGGCGGCGCTGGCGCAGGTCACCTGCGGCAGGTCGGCCAGGTGCCGGCCGACCAGGCTGGAATCGTGCAGCTCGCCGACCCGCAGCACGCAGTCCGCACCCTCGCGCAGCAGGTCGACCAGGCGATCGTTGCTGCTCAACTGCAGCTCCAGTTCCGGGTAGCGCTCGCAGAACTCCGGCAGGAACGGAATCACCCGCATCCGCCCCAGCGCGCCCGGCAGGTCGACCCGCAAGCGCCCGCGCGGGTTGTTCAGGACGCGTGGAAAGCAGCTTTCCGCCTCCTCCAGGTCCGCCAGCAGGCGCACGCAACGCTCGTAGTAGGCCTGCCCGTCGAGGGTCAGGCTGACCTGGCGGGTGGTGCGCTGCAGCAACTGCACGCCAAGGTGCGCCTCCAGTTGCTGGATCGCCTGGGTCACGCTGGCGCGCGGCAGCTCCAGGCTGTCCGCGGCCTTGCCGAAGGCGCCCAGCTCGACGATGCGGGTGAAGGCCTGCATGGCCTGGAAACGATCCATCGGACACCCTCGATTATTTGGAAAATACGAATGGTAAAACCGTAATTATGGGCTTTATCCAGACCAATGCAGAGCGAAGAATGACGACGTTTTCCTTCCCTCCCGCGAGGCTCGACACATGAAAACCCGTCAACTCGGCCACAACGGCCCTTCCGTCTCCGCCATTGGCCTCGGCTGCATGGGCATGACCGACTTCTACACCACCGGCGGCGACCGCCAGGAGGCCATCGCCACCCTGCATCGCGCCGTGGAACTCGGGCTGAACTTCTTCGATACCGCCGACATGTACGGCCCGCACAGTAACGAGGAACTGCTCGGCGAGGCCCTGCGCGGCAAACGCGAGCAGGTGTTCCTGGCCAGCAAGTTCGGCATCGTCCGCGACCCTGCCAATCCCCGGGCGCGCGGCGTCGACGGCAGCCCGGCGTACATCCGCCGCGCCATCGAAGGCAGCCTGAAGCGCCTCGGTACCGACCGCCTGGACCTGTACTATCAGCACCGCATGGACCCGCAGGTACCCATCGAGGACAGCGTCGGCGCCCTCGCCGACCTGGTGAAGGCCGGCAAGATCCGCCACATCGGTCTCAGCGAAGCCTCGGCGGAAACCCTCGAGCGTGCCCACCGGGTGCACCCGATCAGCGCGTTGCAGAGCGAGTACTCGCTGTGGACCCGCGATCCGGAGGACACCGGGGTGCTCGCCGCCTGCCGTCGCCTGGGCATCGCCTTCGTCCCCTACAGCCCGCTGGGCCGAGGTTTCCTTACCGGCACCCTGAAGCGCCCGGAAGACTTCGCCGCCGACGACTACCGTCGTTTCAGCCCGCGCTTCCAGGGCGAGAACTTCGCGAAGAACCTGAAGCTGGTGGACAAGGTCGGCGAACTGGCCGCAGCCAAGGGCGTGAAACCCTCGCAACTGGCGCTGGCCTGGGTGCTGGCGCAGGGCGATGACCTGATCCCGATTCCCGGCACCAAGCAGCGGCGCTACCTGGAGGAGAACGTCGCCGCGACGGAATTGCGCCTGAGCGCGGCGGAACTGGCCGAGCTGGATGCGATCTTCCCCGCCGAGGCGGTCGCCGGCAGTCGCTATAGCGAGGAAGGCATGCGCCTGGTCAATCTCTGAGACAGTGAAGCTGCGGTCACGTCCCCGTATGCCGGAGCCTGGTTGTAGGGCGAATCACCGCTTGCGGTTATCCGCCGCTTATCCGGGGTTTCGGCGGATACCGCCTGTGACGGTATCCGCCCTACGGGTCTCTATCGCTCGCAATTTCCTGGCTGCCTACACGGCGGGAAAACGACGACGGGGCGGCCGCCATCGGCAACCGCCCCGCTCCCCTCGGCGCCAGGCGAACCTCAGGGCGTCCACCAGTAGCGCACCACGTGGAAGAAGATCGGCGCGGCGAAGCACACCGAGTCCAGGCGGTCGAGCATGCCACCGTGGCCTTCGATCATGTGCCCCCAGTCCTTGACCCCACGGTCGCGCTTGATCGCCGACATCACCAGGCCGCCGAAGAAGCCCAGCAGGTTGATCAGCAGCGCGATCAACGCCGCCTGCCAGAGGTTGAACGGGGTGATCCACCACAGCGAGGCGCCGATGGCGGTGGCCAGGGCGATGCCGCCGACGAAGCCTTCGACGGTCTTCGACGGCGACAGGTTGGGAGCGATCTTGCGCTTGCCGAACAGCTTGCCGCAGATGTACTGCATCACGTCGGAGAGCTGCACGACGATCACCAGGTAGGCGATCAGCAGCAGGTTGCGCCCCTCGAAGCCGGGGATGTCGAGGGTCAGCAGCGCCGGCACGAAGGAGATACAGAACACCGCCAGCATCAGGCCCCACTGCACTTTCGAGGCGCGCTCGAGGAAGTGCTTGGTGTCGCCGCCCAGCGAGGCGAGGATCGGCAACAGCAGGAACACGTACACCGGGATGAAGATCGAGAACATGCTGTACCAGTCGATGTAGATCAGCAGGTACTGCATCGGCAGCACGAAGTAGAACGCCGCCACCAGCGCCGGGTAGTCGCTGCGCCGGGTCGGGGTGAGGGTGATGAACTCGCGCAGGGCGTAGAACGACACGCCATAGAACAGCAGGATCACCGCCGCCTGGCCAAGCCAGAAGGCGAAACCGATCACCAGGACCATCGCCCACCAGGCGTTGATCCGCGCGTTCAGGTTGTCGATCACCGCGTTCGGGCCGGGACCGGCGCGCCACTTGAGGACGAAGCCGACCAGCGAGGCGAGCAGCAGCAGCGCGCCGATCCCGCCGAAGAGCATCCAGGTCTGTTCGTTCATCTCAGGCCTCCTCTTCCGGCGCCAGGTCCAGCAGGGCCATGCGCGCTCGTTCGAGGAACGCCTCCTTGCCTTCTTCCGCCGTGGCGACCAGCGGCTTGCCGAAGCTCAGGGTGCAGAGCAGCGGCAACGGCAGCATGCGGCCCTTGGGCATGACCCGGTTGAGGTTGGCCAGCCAGACCGGCACCAGCTCGACGTCCGGGTGGGCCAGGGACAGGTGGTAGATACCGCTCTTGAATGGCAACAGCTTGACCTCATCGTCCAGGTTGCGGGTGCCCTCGGGGAAGATGATCAGCGAATCGCCGCCGTCCAGGGCGCGGTCGAGGGGTTCGAGCGGATTGGCATTGGCCTCGCTGCGCTGGCGGTCGACCAGCACGCCGTTGAACACCTTGTTGATCACGTAGCTGCGCAGGCCGGCCTTGTTCCAGTAGTCGGCGCCCGCCACCGGCCGGGTACGCCGCCGCACCTCCGGCGGCAGCGAGGCCCAGAGCAGGACGAAGTCGCCATGGCTGCTGTGGTTGGCGTAATAGATGCGTTGCTTGGGGATCGGCGTGGTGCCCAGCCAGAGGCTGCGCAAGCCGGTGATGGCGCGGGCGCCGGCGATGATGCCATAGGCGACGACTGATTCGAGCATGGGAAGACTCTTCAGGTTTGAGCGTTGAATAGAGGGATCGACAACAGGCACGACAAGGCCAGCAGGAACTGGGCGCCACAGGCCAGCGCCTGCCAGCGTAGCAGGCGCAGGGCGCCGTGGCTGCGCTGGTGCCAGGTGCGCCCTGCGGCGTCCGCTCGGGCCAGGCCGAGATCGGCCAGGGCCCGGTCCAGGTCTTGGGTCTGCGCTTCCAGCCTGTCGCCGACGTGGCTGAAACGTTCGAACAGTTCGGCGTCCAGGGCCACTCGCAGCGCCCAGTACTTCTGCCACAGGCCGAGCAGGGCGATCGCCAGCATCGCCGCAGCGAAATAGCGCCAGCCGATGCCCTGCACGGCCTGGTACAGGCCCAGCCCGATGGCCAGCAGGGTCAGTGCGGCGGACAGCCGGTCAAGCTCGCGGCCACGGCGCAGCAGGGCCGCCACCAGGGCCAGGGTTTGCTCAGGCATGGCGCACCTCGCCCAGTTCCGCCGATGGCTCCGGCACGCTCCCGCTCAGCGCCGCGAGGGTCCGCCGCTGGGCCTCGCCCAGCAGCACTTGCGGTCGCGCCCGACGTAACACCGCCACGGCCGACTCGACGTCCGCCGCGCGGCCGCTGAGCAGCAGCCAGGCGGCGACCAGCGTGGCGCTGCGCGAATAGCCCAGGGCACAGGCCACCAGCAGCGGCCCTTGCGCCAGCAGTTCGTCGATCAGCACCGCGGCGCGCCGGCAGTCCTCGACGTCCGGCGCGACCAGGTCGAGCAACGGCAGGCTGCGATAGGCCAGCCCCTGCGGCTCGCAGGAAAGTTCGGCGGTAGCGTCGAGCAATGCGCGGAAGCGGCCGTCGGCCAGTTCCGCGGACGACGGCAGGCGCCCCAACCAGAGGCCCGGCAGCACCTCGTCCGGCTGCGGCCGGCGACGGGTCCAGAGCCAGGCGTTGATCCGCGCGGCAAGCAGATATGGCGCCAGCAGCCAGCGCGCGGCGGCGCTCAGGCGGCCAGTGCTGCCCTTCTGGAAGCCGGCGGCGCCGAACAGCAGGTAGTTCAGCGCCACCAGCGCCAGCGCCAGCGCCGGCCAGCACAGCCACAACGCCGCACCGCCGACGGCAAAGGCGACGGCGGCGCAGGCCAGCGCGCCGAGGCCGTAGCGAGCGGCCAGCCGCCGCCGTTGCCGGTCGCGGCTCAGACTGGCGCGGGCGAACGGCGCGGGCTGCGCCTGCGGCCACAGCCAGACGCACAGCCAACCGGCCAGCGCGCCGGTGGGCACGTCGATGAAATGGTGCTGCCAGGTGGTCAGCACCGACAGCCCGATCAGCGCGAACCAGCCATGCAGCAGCCAGCGCCAGGCGCCGCTGGCGTAGCGCGCGTAGCAGACCCAGAGCACTACCAGCAGGGCGATGTGCAGCGACGGTGCCTGGTTGTACGGTTTGTCGAACCCCATCAGCACGTCGAACAGCCAGCCGAACACGCCGCCCAGTTCCGGCCGTTCGAAGGTGAAGCGCAGGGGGAACAGCAGGAAGCAGGTCACCGACAGCACCTGGGCGCTGAGCAGGCGCAGGCAGTGGGTGTCCAGCTCGCGCTTGTCCCGCGGCAACAACAGCGACAGGCCGTAGAGCAGGTCGATCGACCAGTACGGCAGGATGGTCCAGGGCCACAGCGGCATCCCGCGTTCCCAGTCGAAGACCAGGCTGCCGACGTCGCCGCGCTGGCTGGTCAACCAGTTGGCCAGGCCATAGCTGGCGAAGAAGAACGGGCCGAGGAACAGCAGCCAGAGCACCGCCCGCTTCAGTACCCCCGGCTCGCGCGGCGCCATCAGCGGGCGACCTTCTGCGCCAGCGATACGCTGAAGATGCCCCACTGGTCGACCCGCTGGGTGATCTTGCGGAAGCCGGCGGCGGCCACCAGTTGGTCCATTTCCGCCTGGGTCCGGCGCCGCATCACCCAGGCCTGGCCCTGGCGGTGGCTGGTCAGCGCGCGGGCGATCAGTTCCAGCTGCGGGTGCCAGGGCTGTCCGGTGTAGACCAGGTAGCCGCCCTCCTCCAGCGCCTCGCCGAGGCCGGCGAGGGAGTCGCCGACCATGCGGTTGTCGGCGAACAGCTCGTAGAGCCCGGAAACCACCCCGAGGCTCGGCTTCGGTTGCAGCGCCGCCAGGTCGGCGCGATCGAAGGCATCGCCCTTGACGAAGCGGGCGATGCCGGCGAGGCCCTTGCTTTCGATCAGGGCGCTGCCGTCACGCACGTTGATCTCGCTGTAGTCGCGCAGGAGGATGCTTTCCGGCAGCGGCTCGACGCCTTGCAGGGCTTCGAGGATGTAGCGGCCGTGGCCGGCGGCGATGTCGACGATGCGCACCTCGCGCTGCTCCTCGCGCAACCGCTGCATGGCCAGGCGCAGCAGCTCCTCGGCGTGCAGCTTGCGCTGGCGGATGCCGCGCCAGCCGATGGAGTCCAGGTAGTTGCGGTCGATCAGGCGACCCAGCGGGCCGCTGCCGCTGGGCTGGTTGCGGTAGACATAGTCGAGGGTGCTGCCGGAATCGAAGCCGGTGTCGAAGCCCAGCTTGACCCCGTCCGACCACAGGCTGCCCAGGCGCAGCCCGGCACGGGTGGCGCGCCAGTAGAGATCGCGCGGCGAGTTCTTCGGCAACGGCGCGGCCAGCGCCTCGGCCTCGGCGCAGGTATGGCCCAGACGGTCGGCATCGAGCAGGCTCGGTCGTTCAGGTGCCGTGGCGAATGCCTCGAGGAGGAAGCGCCGGGCACGGCCGACGGCCAGGTGACGATCGCGCTCGCCAAGGGTGTCGTGGAAGAAGCCGGGCAGGATGTGCTTTTCCTTGCGCAGGCTGCCGAGACGCTCGAAGAAGCGCTCCTGCGGCGCACGATGGACGACGAAGTCGGCCCCGGAAATCAGCAGTTGGGTGGGAATCTGGATCGCCTGTGCGTCCGCTACCACCCGCTCGGCAGCTTCGTAGAGGCCGAGCAGGACGTTCACCGAGATCGCCTTGGCGATCAGCGGGTCGCTGTCGTAGGAGGCGATCCGCTGCGGGTCGTGACTGAGGAAGCGTGCCTTGACATAGCTGTTGACGAAGAAATTGCCGCGCCACAGGCGCATCAGTTTCAGCCCGCTGCGGGCGAACGGCACGTAGAGCTTGACCTGGAACGCCGGCGAAGCCAGCACCAGTGCGCGCACCTTCGGCGCGTAGTCGTGGGCCCAGGTGGAAACCAGCACCGCGCCGACGCTCTGCGCCACTACCGCCATCCGCTCTTCGGCGATACCGTGGACGGCCTGGATATGGTCGACGAAGGTCTGTACGTCGCGCACGCTGGTGGCAAAGCTCGGGCTGTCGCCGCGGGCGCCTGGCGAGAGGCCGTGGCCACGGGCGTCCCAGGCGAAGAAGTCGTGTTCCGGCAGGTCGAGTTCGTCGACCAGGTGGGCGATCCGCCCGGAGTGCTCATGGCCGCGGTGGAACAGCAGCACCGCCTGGCGCGTGCCGTCCGGCGCCGGGCGGCTGGCCGGCCAGTGGCGGTAGAAGAGCTCTACCCCGTCGTGGGTGGTGAAACGCAATTCCTGTACGTCGCGCATGTGATGTCCCTATGTCGTTGCCCCGGCCGGGATCCCGGCGGGGTTGCTTCCTGCGGGCGCCCACCTCCATGGCGTTCGCCCGTTCCCTCTCAGGCCTGGCCGTCGCTGCCCCGTCGACTCGCGGACAGCTCGGCCAGGCCCTGGCGCACGCGGTTGCCGATGGTCAGCAACAGCAGGGCCGCGATCAGCAACATCAGCCAGTCGATCCAGGCCAGCGGCAACAGGCCGCTGGCCACCCCGGCGCCGATCACGCCGAAACACAGCGCCCGGTCGCTTTTGCCCATCGGGCCGTCGTAGCGGCGCGAAGCGCCGACCATGGTGCCCAGCGCGCCGGCATATTCGCTGATCACCGCCAGCAGCACCACCAGCACCACCCACAGCGGGTTGACTCCCGGCAACAGGGCGAACGGCAGGTACAGGCCGCTGTCGGCGATCACGTCGGTGAGTTCGTTGAGGTAGGCGCCCAGGTCGGATTTCTGGCCGAACTCGCGGGCGAGCATGCCGTCCACCGCGTTCAGCGCCATGCGCAGGAACATCCACAGCGGAACGAGGGCGAACAGCCAGAGATGGCTGGCGAAACCGGCGACCAGCGCGCCGACCAGCAGCGACAGCAGGCAGGCCGCCAGGGTCACCTGGTTGGCAGTGATGCCGCGCTGGTAGAGGCGCTGCACGCCGGGACGAAGAAGATTCTGAAAGCGCGGTTTGAGTTGATAGACGGAAATCATGTCAGCCAGTCCTTGTGCCGAGTTGCTTCGGGCACCGACCTGGCGGTCGGCGCCCGCTCCATTCTACGACGTCGATGCGCCGCTAAAAGTGACACACTTTTATGCGTTACGCATGGTCCGTATCAGCGCATCCGTCAGAAATCGCGCTTGAAGAACAGGTCCAGCGAACTGGCCAGGCCGCTCGCCGCTTCGAGATAGAGGCGTTTGGTCAACTGGTAGCGCAAGGCGATGGTATTTGCCGGTTCGAACACTCCAACACCATAGCGCAGGCTGAGCTTGTCGGTGATATTCCCGCTGGCGACCACGCTGGTGCTGTTGCCGGTGCCCTCGGTGTCCAGCTGGAAGTCCTGGATGCCGAGCTGCTTGGCGATTTCCCCGGTGAGCGGTGCGCTACCCGCCAGGCCCAGGGCCAGGGCCGCCTCGCCGAGCATGTTGCTGTCTTCGCCGGTGCTCATCGGTCGCCCCAGCACCAGGTAGGACAGCGCCTGCTCCTGGCTCATCGCCGGCTCGGAGAATACCGCGCTGGTCGGCTGCTCGGCGCTGCCGGTCAGGCGCAGGCCGGCGACCACGTCGTCGACCCGGCGGATCGCCTCGATATCCAGGTACGGCTGGTCGATCGGTCCGGCGAAGAACAGCCGCGCCCTACGGATCGTCAGGCGCTGGCCGTAGGCACGATAGCGGCCCTTGTTCAGGTTCAGCTCGCCGCGGGTATCCAGGTTGTCGCCGATGTGCAGGTGGCCGGCCAGTTCGGCGCTGAGGCCGAAGCCGGAAAACGCCAGCTTGTCCTGGCCGACCTCGACATCGATGTCCATCTTCATCTTCAGCGGCTGCTGCTCGGGCTGCTCGGAGCCGACGATCACCGCGTCGTCGGAGACCTTGACCGTGGATGGCGGCAACTGGCGGATGGTGATGTCGCCACGCGGCACCAGGACCTTGCCGGAGATCGCCAGCTCCTGGCCGGCCATGCCGATCTTCAGGTCCGGTTCCACCTCCAGTTGCGCATAGGGATCGACCACCACCGGCAGGCGGTTGCCACGGATGTTCAGGGCGACGTTCAGCGCCTCGCCCCAGCTCAGGTTGCCGGACAGGCTGCCCTGGCCGTACCTGCCGCTGCGCCAGCCGCCGCCGAGTTCCAGGCTTTCGCCAGCGATGCGAGCGTCGAGGGAAAGGTTCTCGAAGCTGGTCGGCAGCTCGCCGCCGCCAATGTTGCCGTCGCTCAGCGTCACCCGTCCGTCGACCCGCGGCGCCAGCAGGCCGCCGGACAGCCGGCCGCTGCCGTTCAGCCTGCCTTGCAGTTTCTCCACCATCGGCACGAACGGGCGCGCCACCGACAGGTCGAGGCCGGCCAGGCTGAACTCGCCGCTCAGCGGCTTGCTCGCCGGGCCCGGGTCGATCTGCGCCTGCACCCGCAACTCGCCGAGCTTCGGTCCGCGGAAGTCGAGGGAGGTATCGACGCGGTTGGGCGCCAACCGGCTCTCCAGGCGCAGGCTGTCGTAGCCGACGTCGACCCACTGGCCCTGGTCGCGCAGGCGCAGCGTACCGCTGCCGGCGTCCAGGCTGACCACGCCGCTCGGGCCGCGGGCCGGAACGTCCAGTTGCAGGTCGCCGTTCAGCTTGCCCTGCCAGGCGAAGTCCTCGGGGAACCATTGCTTCAGGCTGTCCAGCGGGAAGTCGCGCAGGGTGTAGCGCAGCCGCGGCTCGGGCAGCAGGCGCTGCTCGCCGCCGCAGAGGCTGGCGGCGCCGGATACCCAGCAATGTGCGCCGAAATTGACCCTGCCGTCGGCCAACCGCTCCAGGCGCGCCGGCTGCTGTAGCTTCCAGTCCTGGCCGCCACTGCTCAACTCGCCGCGCGCCAGGCGACCGCGCCAGTTGCCGCGCTCCAGTTGCCCGTCGAAGGCCAGGCCGAGCTTGAGCAAGGCACCTTGCAGGTCCAGTTCCAGTTGCTGGCGGCGTTGGTCGCCGCGGGCATTGGCCTTGAACAGGCCGAGATCGGTTTCGCCGCTGCGCAGGCCGGAAGCGACCAGCGCCAGGGTGCCATTCTGCCGGGCATCGAGGTTCGCCTGCAGGTCGAGGCCGGCGATGCGCTGCTCGGCGTAGGCGATCTGCTGTCCCTTGAGGTTCAGCCTGCCTTGCGGCGCCGCGAGGCTGCCAGCCAGGTCGAGGCGTCCGTCGAGGCGACCGAAGAGTTGCGGCCAAAGCTGGCCGAGACGGTTCAGGGCGATGTCCAGGCGGCCTTGCAGGCGCTGGTCGAGCGCCCCGCTGCCCTGAACCTTGTTATCCCCCAGGCGCAGGTCGAGGTTGCCCAGCGTCCAGCGCTGCCCCTCGCCCTCGGCGCGCGCCTGGAATAGCGCCGGCTGGCCGCGCAGGCGGCCCTTGACGTCGAGATCCACGCCCAACGCCAGCCGCTCGTCGCGAACACTTCCCTGGCTGCGCAAGGGACCGGCCAGTGAACCCGGCAGCTCGGCGACCCAGTAAGCCGGGTTCAGTTCGCTGAGCTGCAGGGCGGTATCCCAAGCCACGCCATTGTCGAAACGCAACGTCACCCGCCCCTCGGCCTGGCCTTGCCCGGCGCGGAGCTGCAGCGACGGCAGGTTGAGCTGGACGAGGTCGCCGGACACCGGGCTGGCCAGCGTGAAGTCGCCCGCCGGACCGCTCGCCGCCGCGCTGAAATTGCCCAGGTAGCGCTGGTCCTGGTAATGCACTTCCGCCTTGAAGGTCTTCAGCGTCACCGGCGGCGGCTCCGCCAGCGGATACAGGCGCAGCCAGGGGAAATCCTTCCAGTCCAGGGTCGCGTCGGCGGCCAGGCTTTCGCGCCAGTCCAGGCGTCCGACCAGCTCCAGGCGCTGCTCGCCGCCAGCGTCCAGGCGCAGTTGGCGGATATCCGCGCCCTGGGCGTCGACCCGCCCGTCCAGGCTCAACGCCACCGCCCCACCCTCGCCCGGCAGGCTGGCGCCGCCGCGGATCAGGTAACCGTTCTTGAGATCGCCGCCGGCATCGAGCTGGATGGCATTCAGGGTCAAGGTGTCCGGTAGTCCGGCCGCACCCTTGAAACCGTCGGCGCGGATCAGCAATCGTGCCGGCAGGTTTTCCGCCAGCGCCTGCAACTGTCCTTCCAGGCTGCCGTCCAGGTAACCGCTGCTGCGGCCTTTCAGGGTCAGCGCCTGCTGCAGCTCACCGCCGACCTGGACGGCCAGCTTCCACGGCTTGCCTTCGGGAGCGGGCAGGCCGAGCGTGGCTTCGGCCTGCAAGGGCCAGTCGCCGCTCGGCTGCAAGCGCCCCTGGAGCGCCAGGTCCAAGCCGAAGCCCCGCGCCGTCAGCGAGTCGATGTGCAGGCCATCGGCCAGCCAATGGGCCGCCAGCTTGAGTTCGGCGACCTGCTGGTTGCCGTCGAGCAGGAAGCTGCCGACCGCCACTTCGCCGAGCTCGATGCTCAGCGGCAGTTTCAGCGTCGGCAGGCTGATCGGCCCGCTGTCGGCGCTGTCGCCGCTCGGCGGCAGGTCCAGCGCGACCCGTTCGGCGGCCACCCGCTGCAGGCACAGGCGCAGCCCCGCCAGGCAGCCCGGCGACCAGCGCAGTTCAGGCCGCTCGACGACCAGTTGCGTACCGTCCTGCGCCCAGGACAGCCGCCGTGCCTGCCAGGCGCCACCGAGGCGACCCTCGAAGCCGCTGACCTGCAGGCCCGGCACGCGGCCGAGCAGCCAGGCGCTGCCGGTCTGGGTGCCGAGCAGCGCAGCGAGTCCCAGGAGCAGCGCGAGGAGCAGCCCGACTATGGCCAGCAAGGTGATCTTCAGCGCCTTCACAGTTCTGGCCCCATGGAGAAGTGCAGGCGGAAACCGCCGTCGTCGTCGAGCGCATGGGCCAGGTCGAGGCGCAACGGGCCGACCGGCGAGACCCAGCGCACGCCGAAGCCGACCCCGGTCTTGATCGACGGGAAGTCCAGCGAGTTGAAGGCGTTGCCCTGGTCGACGAAGGTCGCCAGGCGCCAGCGCTCGGCCAGCGGATATTGATACTCGACGCTGCCGGCGATCATGTAGCGGCCGCCGATCTTGTCGCCATCGGAATTCTCCGGCGACAGCGTCCGGTAGTCGTAGCCACGCACGCTCTGGTCGCCGCCAGCGAAGAAGCGCAGCGAGGGCGGGATCGACTTGTAGTCGTTGGTGGCGATTCCGCCTACCTGCAGGCGGCCGAGCAGGCGATGGCCGCCGGCGAAGCTGGTCAGGCCCTTGGCCATGGCGTCGACATGGAGGACGTCGGCGTCGGCCAGCAGGCCTTCCTTCGCCCCCTTGACGTTGAACTGCAGGCGGTAGCCATGGCTGGGGTCGACCTTGTTGTCGGTCTCCAGCAGCGAGTAGCCGATCCCCGGCATCAGGAAGCTGCTCAGCCCGGAGTCGTCGCCCAGCTTGTACTCCTCGCGCATCCAGTTCAGCGAAACCACCCGCTGCCAGCCATCGGGCTGCTTGCTGTGCCATTCGCCGCCAAGGGTCAGCAGCTTGCTCTCGGTGTCGACCAGGTCTTCGAACTGGTAGCCGCTGGTGAAGCGCAGCTTGTCGGTGAGCGGCGGATCGAGGGGAATCTCGTACCAGGCGCCGACGTTCTGCCGTGGTGCGGAGATTTCCGACTCGAATCCCAGGCTATGTCCTTCGGCATTCACCCAATGGCGGGTCCAGTTGAACCTCGCGCGCGCCCCGACGTCGGTCGAGAAACCGAGGCCGACGCCCATGGTCCGGGGCTTGCGCGCCTCCAGCCGGACCGCTACCGGGATCGCCTGGCGCGCGCCGTCGGCCTGCGCCTGGGTCGGCGCGGCGTCGACCCGCACGCCCTCGAAGTAGCCGCTGGATTGCAGATTCTGGTTGAGTTCGGCGATCAGTTCGGAGTCATAGGGTTGGCCGGCCTTGAACGGCACCATGCGGCGCAACAGTTCTTCCTCGATGATCGAGTCGCCGTCGAAGCTCACCTTGCCGAAGGTGTAGCGCTGGCCGCTGTCGTAGACCAGGTCGATGTCGGCGATGCCGGCGCGCGGATCGATGCTCAGGCGCTGGGTGCTGAAGCGGCCCTGGAAGAAGCCGTAGCGCGAGGCCTGGTTCTGGATCAGCCGCTTGGCGTCCTCGTAGACGCCCTGGTTCAGCTTCGCGCCCGGTTTCAGCTGCTTGCCCGACGGCAAGCGGAAGCTCTCCAGGCTGGCGGCCTCGCCGAGCACCTGGATATTCACCTGGCGCAGGCGCACGGGCTCGCCGGGCACTACCTTGAGCGTGAGCTTCGGCGGCTTGCCGTCCTTCACCTCGCTGTCGATCTGCGCCTGGAAGTAGCCGAGCGCCTGGGCCGCCTTTTCCGCCTGCGCCTCGGCATTGCGGCGGAAACGTTGCAACGCCGCCTCGTCCCGCTCGCCGAGGCTACCCACATAGGCCTCGATATTGGCCTTCAGGGCGGCATTGGCGGGGGTGACGCGCACGCTAAGCTGGCTCTCCGCGAAGGCGGCCGTACTCAGGCACAGCAGCCCGGCCAGCGGGAACCGGAACAATCCTTGAGTCAGTCTCATGGCGCGGATGCTACGCAGGCGGGTGGCGCGCGTCCAGATTTGCGCGGACGCCGCCGACCACCTCCTGACATTCGGGTTTTATGACGCCAAGCGCCTGACAGGCATGGCTTTTCTCGCGCGTCCGGGGGAACGCTCAGGTCGCCGCCGGCGTCTCGCCAGGATGCAGGAGGACGTGCTCGCGCACCGCTCCCAGCGTCACCTCGCCGATCTCGCGGTAGCCGTGCCGCTGGTAGAAGTCCAGGTAGCGCGCATTGCCGGTATCCAGGACCAGCCCCTGCGAAGCGGAGTCCTCGGCGCACCAGCGCTGCACGGCCGCCAGCAACTGCTCGCCGATCTGCCTGCCCTGGTACTCGGGATGCACGCCGAGCATCGGCAACTGGTGGTGGGGGCCGACCGGCAGGCAGGCCTGCACCGCCCGGTGGTAATCCAGGTAGCGCCGGGTCGCGGCCAGGCCGACGCTGAACAGCATGCGCAGGCGCCAGCTCCAGCTCTCGGTGATATCCAGGCGCCGCTGCGGCGGCGTGATCAGGGCCGCCGCGACCAGCCGATCGTCGATGAACAGGCCGATGGCCGGCAACTCTTCGCCCAGATGGCGCTCGACCATCTCCCGGACGCAGGCACGCACGCGCTGGTCGTAGCCGGCGCGCTGCGCATCCATCAGGTAGGCGAAGGTCGGTTCGTGGCGGTAGGCGTGGTAGAAAAGCGAGCGGACTTCGCGACTATAGCCGTCGTCGAGCAGACGGACATCGGTGACCTGATCAGGCATGGAACGCATTCCTTGTCGGCCGCAGGCGCAGCGACACGCACGCTTCGCCACGGCGATTGGTCGAGCGGATGGCCTGGCCATCCCCGTCCGCGGCAGACCACAGGGCCGGCAAGGCGCCAAGCCACACAGCCATCGGGTACCCGGCGGACACTAGCACAGCGCCTCCAGGGTCGCCAGGCAACCCCCGGCTGGGCTAGCATTCCTGTTTTTGCCAGGACGCCCACCATGAAAATCGTCTCTTTCAATATCAACGGTCTGCGCGCCCGGCCGCACCAGTTGGCGGCGCTGATCGAGCGGCACCAGCCCGACGTGATCGGGCTGCAGGAAACCAAGGTCGCCGACGACCAGTTTCCCCAGGCCGAGATCGAGGCGCTCGGCTACCACGTCCACTACCACGGGCAGAAAGGCCACTACGGCGTCGCCCTGCTCTCCCGCCAGGCGCCCCTGGAACTGCATCGCGGCTTCCCGAGCGACGGCGAGGAATCCCAGCGGCGCTTCATCTGGGGCACCTTCAGCGACGCCCAGGGCAACCCGATCACCGTGATGAACGGTTACTTCCCGCAAGGCGAGAACCGCGAGCATCCGACCAAGTTCCCGGCCAAGCAGCGCTTCTACGCCGATCTCCAGTCGCTGCTGGAGAACAGCTTCAAGCCCGAGCAGGCCCTGGTGGTGATGGGCGACATCAATATCTCGCCGGAGGACTGCGACATCGGCATTGGCGAGGAAAACCGCAAGCGCTGGCTGAAGACCGGCAAGTGCAGCTTCCTGCCGGAAGAGCGCGAATGGCTGGCTACGTTGAAGAACTGGGGCCTGGTCGACAGCTTCCGGGCCCTGAATCCGGAGGTGAACGACCGCTTCAGCTGGTTCGACTACCGCAGCCGTGGCTTCGAGGACAACCCCAAGCGCGGCCTGCGCATCGATGTGATCCTGGCCAGCCGGGTGCTGCAGTCGCGCTTCAAGGACGCCGGCATCGACTACGACCTGCGCGGCATGGAGAAGCCCTCCGATCACGCCCCGATCTGGCTGGAACTGGCCTGAGGCTCAGCCCAAGGAAAAGGCTCATCCCCCGGATGAGCCTTCAGGCGATCGCTACCTGGTCCGGGCGATCTCGCCGACGCCGCCCCCCTATCCGGCGCGGGGCCTTTCCCTCAGGCAGGATTGTCCACCCGCGGCCCCTTCAGCTCCACTCGATTGCCATCCGGGTCGAAGAAGTACAGCGACCAGCCGTCGCCCTCGGCGCCGAAGCGGATTTCCGCGGGAACCTGCGGGACCAGGCCGAACCCCTCGAGATGGGTGACCAGCGCGGCCTCGTCGAACGGCTCGATGCGCACGCAGAAATGGTCGACGTTGCGCCCTTCCCCACCCGGAGCCGCACCGCCCTCCCGGCCGAGCGCCCCGGACACCGCGACCAGATCGAGCATCGACGTGCCCAGGCGCAGATGGGCCAGCTCCAGGTCGTCGCGCCACTTCACCACCACGCAACCGAGGACATCGCGATAGAACGCGATGCTGCGTTCCAGGTCGCGGACCCGCAGGACGATGTGATCGAGACGTTCGACGACGAAGGGTTGCATGGTCATTCACCTCTTGGACCGTGGACTATGGCAAGACTTTAGCCAGCACACCTCGGGTTGATAATGGTTTAATCCCTGATTCATTGATTACTGACAGTGAATTATCCCCGTGGATCACCTCACCGCTCTCAAGGTCTTCCGCGCCGTGGCCGCGAATGGCGGCTTCGCCGCCGCGGCCCGGCAGATGAATCTCTCGCCGGCCGCCGTGAGCAAGAACGTCGCCGAGCTGGAAGCGCACCTCAAGGTGCGCCTGATCAATCGCACCACCCGCAGCATGAGCCTGACCGAGGCCGGCGAAGTCTACCGGCAGCGCCTGGAGCGCATCCTCGACGACCTCGAGGCCGCCGACGCCGCGCTCACTTCGATGCAGCAGGGCCCCAGCGGCCTGCTGCGGGTCAGCGCCCCGCTGACCCTCGCCCTCACCTGCCTGACCCCGGCCATTCCGGCTTTTCTCCAGCGTTATCCGGACCTGCGCCTGGAACTGCTCCTGCAGGACGGCCGCCAGGACCTGATCGCCGAAGGCATCGACCTGGCCCTGCGTGGTAGCGACCGGGTTGCGGACTCCGGCCTGGTCGCCCGCCCGCTGCTGGTCCTGGAGCACGTGCTCTGCGCGGCGCCGGCCTACCTCAGTCAGCATGGCCAGCCGCTGCGGCCGGAGGCCCTGCGCGAACACGAGTGCATCCGCTTCAGCCTCTCTGGCCATGCCGACCGCTGGACCTTCCGCAAGGACCGCGAGTGCATAGCGGTGCCTATCGCCGGCCGTTACCGGGTGTCCTCCAGCCTGGCGGTGCGCGATGCCCTGCTCGCCGGCTTCGGCTTGAGCCTGATCCCACGGCTGTACGTACAGGCGGAACTGGCCGAAGGCCGCCTGGTTGAATTGCTGGCTGACTGGAAGGCCGACGAGACGGCGATCCACGCGGTCTATCCATCGCGCCAACTGGCCGGCAAGACCCGGGTGTTTCTCGACTTCCTGACCGAGACAATGGCGCAGGGCCATGATTCCCCAACGCTGTAACCTTAGCGTCACCCGTCTGACTTAATCTCGCCGGCAAATCCCTTCCCCCATAGAAGACGATGCCCGCGATGCCACACCGCCAGCGCGCCAGTGACAAAGACCTCTGGAGCCGTACCCTGAGCCTGGTTTTCCTCGGATTCCTCTGTTACGCCTTCCCCTGGTCGGTATTCGCCGCCCCCTTGCCGATCCCCACGGACGACACGCCGGCGCTGCGCATCCAGGGTTCCAACACCATCGGCGCGAAGCTCCTGCCGGCCCTGGTCGAGGGCCTGATGGAAGAGGAAGGCCTGGAGGATATCCGCCGTACCCCCGGAGAACGGGAAAACGAACTCCATCTGCTCGGCAAGAGCCGCGACGGCCGCCTGGTGAGGGTGGAGCTATCCGCCCACGGTTCGAGCACCGGCTTCGCCGCCCTCCTCGAACGCCACGCCGAACTCGCCGCGGCCTCGCGTCCCGTCAAGGACAGCGAAGTTCGCGCCCTGGCCGGCTTCGGCGACCTGCGCAGCCCATATGCCGAGCAGGTGATCGCCATCGACGGACTGGCGATCATCCTGCATCCGGACAACCCGCTGGCCTCGCTGGACACCGCGCAACTGGCGGCGGTGTTCGCCGGCGAGGTGCGTACCTGGGAAGAACTGGGCGGCAAGGGCGGCGCCATCCGCCTGTACGCTCGCGACGAGCAGTCCGGCACCTACGACACCTTCAAGGAACTGGTGCTGGCCAGTCACGGCAAAAGCCTGGCCAGCGACGCCCGCCGCTTCGAATCCAACGATCGGCTGGCGGCCGCGGTGAGCGCCGATCCGCACGCCATCGGCTTCGTCGGCATCGCGTCGGTGGGCCGGGCCCGCGCCTTGGCCATCGCCGACGGCGAATCGCTGCCGATGGCGCCCCAGGAAAGCCTGATCGCCACCGAGGACTATCCGCTGTCGCGCCGCCTGTTCCTCTACCTGAAGCCCGGCGAGAAGAACCCCTGGGCCCAGGCCCTGGTACGTTTCGCCCAGGGCCCGCGCGGCCAGGCGATCGTCACCCGCAGCGGCTTCGTCGCGCAGAAGATCCAGGCGGTGCAGATCGCACCGCGCCCGCAGATGCCCGCCGAATACCGCAAGCTCGCGGAACAGGCGCGGCGCCTGACGGTGAACTTCCGCTTCCAGGAAGGCAGCGCGCTGCTCGACAACAAGGCACTGCTCGACGTACAGCGTTTGCTGGACTACCTGCGGCAAAATCGGAAGTTGCAGGAGCGCACCGTGCTGGTGGGCTTCGGCGATCCCAAGTCCGACGCCGAGCGCTCGGTCCTGCTTTCGCGCCTGCGCGCCATGGCCGTGCGCCGCGAACTGGCCCGCGGCGGCGTGAGTTTCCGCGAGATCGCCGGCTTCGGCGACGAGTTGCCGGTCGCCAGCAACGACCAGGAACTGGGCCGACAGAAGAACCGGCGGGTGGAAGTCTGGGTCTACTGAACGCTGTAGCACTTTGTAACCTCGCCGTTTTGCCGGCGCCCGGAGCCTGGTTTATTTTTTCCGAGTGACTGCGGGCCCCTCTGACGGTAAGCAATTGCCGCCATGTCGGAGTCACATGACCATCCGACAATTCGAAGCGAGGGGGCCCAATGGCAGCTCTGCATGCATTTCTCACCGAACCGTTCCTCGGTACGGCTACCTGGTTCTGGCTGGCCTTCCTGGCCATCGTCATCGTTCTCCTGGTCCTCGACCTCGGCGTGCTGCAACGCGACCACCACGAAATCGGCGTGCGCGAAAGCCTGCTGCTGTCCGCTGGCTACTTCGCCTGCGGCCTGGCCTTCGGCGGCTGGGTCTGGTACGCCTTCGGCCCCACCAGCGCGGTGGAGTACTACACCGGCTTCCTGGTCGAACAGTCGCTATCGATGGACAACGTGTTCGTCATGGCGATGATCTTCAGTTTCTTCGGCATCCCCCGCCGCTACCAGCACCAGGTGCTGTTCTGGGGCATCCTCGGCGCCATCGTCCTGCGGGCGATCATGATCGGCCTGGGCGCCGCGCTGGTGAAGGAATTCGACTGGATCATGTACGTGTTCGGCGCCTTCCTGCTGTTCAGCGGCGTGAAGATGCTGTTCAACAAGCACGAGGAAGAACCCGACCTGGAGCACAACCCGGTGCTGCGCTTCCTGCGCAAGCACATGCGGGTGACCAAGGAACTGCACGAGCATCACTTCTTCGTCCGCCTGCCGGACGCCAGCGGCAAGCTGGTGCGCTACGCCACCCCGCTGTTCTTCGCCCTGGTGCTGATCGAGCTGGCCGACCTGGTGTTCGCGGTGGACAGCGTGCCGGCGATCTTCGCCATCACCCAGGACCCGTTCATCGTCTACACCTCGAACATCTTCGCCATCCTCGGCCTGCGCGCCCTGTACTTCTCGCTGGCGGCGATGATCCACCGCTTCGTCTACCTGAAGTACGCCCTGGCCCTGGTGCTGGTGTTCATCGGTGCGAAGATCATGCTCCACGGTGTGATCGGCAAGATTCCCGCCGGCCTCTCGCTTGGCGTAACCTTCGGCCTGCTGGCGGGCGGCATCCTGCTCTCCCTGCTGAAGACCCGCACGCCGAAAGCCACCGTCGAGGACAAGGCCGAACCGAATGCCGAACACGCTCTGGATCGAACGTCTGGACACCCACGCTGAACCTTTCTGGCGGGTCCGCCTCGGCACGCGTGGGATCTGCTTCCGCAACGAGCGGGCGGCCCGCGAGTTCGCCGCCCTGCTGCACAGCCGTCGCGCGTGGCAGCTGGAACGCAACGCCGAGGAAAAAGGGGCAGACTCCCCGGAATGAAAAAGGCCCGCACCCGCGGGCCTTTCCCCTATACCACAGCCGTCAGCGGCTGCTGCGCAGCATCTCCCTGGGCACGTACTTGCCCAGCTCGAACTTGCCGATCGCCGCGCGGTGCACCTCGTCCGGACCGTCGGCCAGGCGCAGGGTGCGCTGCATGGCGTACCAGTAAGCCAGCGGGAAGTCGTTGGAAACCCCGGCGCCACCGTGCATCTGGATCGCCCGGTCGATCACCTTCAACGCCACGTTGGGCGCCACCACCTTGATCTGGGCGATTTCGCTCTGGGCGATCTTGTTGCCCACGGTATCCATCATGTAGGCGGCCTGCAGGGTCAGCAGGCGCGCCATGTTGATCTCCATCCGCGAGTCGGCGATGTGGTCGATGTTGCCGCCCAGGCGCGCCAGCGGCTTGCCGAACGCGGTACGGCTGACCGCGCGCTTGCACATCAGTTCGAGGGCGCGCTCGGCCATGCCGATGGAGCGCATGCAGTGGTGGATGCGGCCCGGGCCGAGGCGCCCCTGGGCGATCTCGAAACCGCGGCCCTCGCCGAGGATGACGTTCTCGTAGGGCACCCGCACGTTCTCGAACAGCACTTCGGCATGGCCATGCGGCGCGTCGTCGTAGCCGAACACCGGCAGCGGGCGGAGGATCTTCACCCCGGGGGTGTCGACCGGTACCAGGATCATCGAGTGCTGCTGGTGGCGCGGCGCGTCCGGGTTGGTCAGGCCCATGAAGATCAGGATCTTGCAGCGCGGATCGCAGGCGCCGGAAGTCCACCACTTGCGCCCGTTGATCACCCAGTCGTCGCCCTGGCGCTCGGCGCGCGCCTCCATATTGGTGGCGTCGGACGAGGCCACGCCCGGTTCGGTCATGGCGAAGGCCGAGCGGATCTCGCCGCTCAGCAGCGGTTCCAGCCAGGTGCGCTTCTGCTCCTCGCTGCCGTAGCGCACCAGCACCTCCATGTTGCCGGTATCCGGCGCGGCGCAGTTGAAGGGTTCCGGCCCGATCAGCGAACGGCCCATGATTTCCGCCAGCGGCGCATATTCGTGGTTGGCCAGCCCGGCACCGTACTCGGACTCGGGCAGGAACAGGTTCCACAGCCCTTCGGCCTTGGCCTTGGCCTTCAGCTCTTCCATGATCGCCGTCGGCTGCCAGCGGTCGCCCTCGGCGACCTGGCGCTCGAACACGGCTTCGGCGGGATAGACATGCGCTTCCATGAACGCGCTGACGCGTTCACGCAGCTCCTGGACCTTGGGGGAATAGGCGAAATCCATGGGGGATACCTTCTGACGGGTTGGCAGGCGAGGCATCGGACAAAGGCGCTGGTAACGATGCCGGAACAGGGCTTAAGATTTGCCCAGTCTATTTTTTCCGTCCATGAACATTCATGATCCATATGGGGGTCATCCAAGCCCCCAATAACAAGAAAAGTCGCGGAGCCAGTGCCATGAACCTGAACAAAGTCGACCTGAACCTGTTCATCGTGTTCGATGCGATCTATACCGAAGCCAACCTGACCCGCGCCGGGCAGATCGTCGGCATCACCCAGCCAGCCGTATCCAACGCCCTTTCCCGGCTGCGCGAGACCTTCAACGACCCGCTGTTCGTGCGCACCGCCCAAGGCATGGTGCCGACCCCTATGGCGCAGAACATCATCGGCCCGGTGCGCAACGCGCTGCAGTTGCTGCGGGTTTCGGTGCAGGAGAGCCGCAGCTTCGATCCGCAGCAGGCGAACAAGACCTACCGCATCAGCATGACCGACCTCACCGAAGCGGTCATCCTCCCCCCGCTGTTCCAGCGCTTGCGCCGCCTGGCGCCGAACGTGCATATCGAGAGCTTCCTCGCCAAGCGCCGCGAGACCACCAAGGAACTCGCCGCCGGCCGCCTCGACTTCGCCGTCGACGCGCCGCTGAACACCGATCCCCAGGTGCGCCACGTCAAGCTGATGGAGGACCGCTACGTCTGCGCCATGCGCCGCGGCCACCCACTGGCGGGCAAGCCGAAGCTGGCCCTGGACGATTACCTGGGCCTGACCCACATCCATATTTCCAGCCGCCGCAGCGGCCTCGGCTACATCGACCTGGCGCTGGGCAAGATGGGCATCCAGCGCAAGATCGCGCTGCGCTCGCAGCACTACCTGATGGCCTCCACGGTGGTCCAGCAGACCGACATGGCGATGACCGTGCCGGAACGCTTCGCCCGTCACCACGACCTGCACTACGCGGTGCTGCCGGTGAGCGACGTGCCGAAGCTGGAAACCCACCTGTACTGGCACGAGAGCACCGATCAGGACCCGGCCAACCGCTGGATGCGCGAGCAGATCATCGAGCTGTGCCAGCAGGTCACCGCGCGCGAGAACAAGGCGGCGCAGCCGGCGTGAGCGCCTGCCAAGGGGCGTAGGGCGAACGAGGCTCGGGCATTTGCTTCCGAGGTGCCTCAGTGCGCCCTCTCCCTGAAGGGAGAAGGCGCCGTTGCGGAAACGACGGATAGTCGCCGCTACAGGCTGCGCGCGATCACCAGGCGCTGCACGTCGCTGGTGCCCTCGTAGATCTGGCAGACCCGCACGTCCCGATAGATGCGTTCCACCGGGAAGTCCTTGAGGTAGCCATAGCCACCGAGGGTCTGGATCGCCGCGGAGCAGACTTCCTCGGCCATCTCCGAGGCGAACAGCTTGGCCATCGAGGCTTCGGTCAGGCACGGCAGGCCGGCTTCGCGCAGGCTGGCGGCGTGGTGGACCATCTGCCGCGCCACGGCGATGCGGGTGGCCATGTCGGCCAGGCGGAAGGCCACCGCCTGGTGCTCGATGATCGGCTTGCCGAAGGTTTCCCGCTCATGGGCGTAGTCGCGCGCCGCCTCGAACGCCGCGCGCGCCATGCCGACCGCCTGGGCGGCGATGCCGATGCGGCCGCCTTCGAGGTTGGCCAGGGCGATGCGGTAGCCCTCGCCCTCCTCGCCCAGGCGCAGCGTGGCCGGGATACGCAGGTCGTTGAAGGCCAGCTGGCAGGTGTCCGAGGCGTGCTGGCCGAGCTTGTCCTCGATCCGCACCACCTCGTAGCCGGGCGTGTCGGTGGGCACGATGAACGCGCTGATGCCGCGCTTTCCGACATCCGGATCGGTGACCGCGAAGACGATCACCATCCCCGCGTGGCTGCCCGAAGTGATGAACTGCTTGGCACCGTTCAGCACGTAGTGGTCACCGTCGCGGCGGGCGCGGGTCTTCAGGAAGCTCGCGTCGGAACCGGCCTGCGGCTCGGTCAGGGCGAAGGCGCCGAGCATCGAACCCTGGGCCAGCGGACGGAGGAAGCGCTCCTTCTGCTCGGCGCTGCCGAACTTGTGGATCGGCATGCAGCCGACCGAGTTGTGCACGCTCATGATGGTCGAGCAGGCGCCGTCGCCAGCGGCGATCTCCTCGAGGGCCATGGCGTAGGCCAGGTGCCCGGTCTGCGCGCCGCCCCATTCCTCGGGCACCAGCATGCCGAGGAAGCCGAGGTCGGCCATCTCGCGGATCGCCTCGGCCGGGAAACGGTGCTCGCGGTCCCAGTCGGCGGCGAACGGTTTCAGCCGTTCCTGGGCGAACTGCCGCGCCATGTCACGGATCTGGATCTCTTCTTCGCAGGGAATCATCGCGGGTTCCTCTTCTTCACTGCCTGCATCAGCGCAAGCGCTCGACGGCGATCGCGGTCGCCTCGCCGCCGCCGATGCAGACCGCCGCCACGCCGCGTTCCAGGTCGTACTGCTGCAGGGCGTTGAGCAGGGTCACGACGATCCGCGCGCCGGACGCGCCGATCGGATGGCCCAGCGCACAGGCGCCGCCGTGGACGTTGAGGCGCTCGTGGGACAGGTCGAGGTCGCGCATTGCCGCCATGCCGACCACGGCGAAGGCTTCGTTGACCTCGAACAGGTCGACCTCGCCCAGCGACCAGCCGGTACGCTGCATCAGGCGCTTCACCGCACCGACCGGCGCGGTGGGGAACAGGTTCGGCGCGTCGGCGAACGAAGCATGCCCACGAATCGCCGCCAACGGCGCGAGCCCGCGTCGCTCGGCCTCGGAAAGGCGCATCAGGACCAGCGCGGCGGCGCCGTCGGAAATCGAACTGGAGTTGGCCGCGGTCACCGTGCCGCCTTCGCGGAACGCCGGCTTCAGGGTCGGGATCTTGTCCAGCCGGGCCTTCGGCGGCTGCTCGTCGCTATCCACCAGGCGCTCGGTCTTGCCGGCGGTGACCGTCAGCGGCACGATCTCGGCCTGGAAGCGCCCGTCGCGCATGGCTTGCTGCGCGCGGGTCAGCGAGGCCACGGCGAACTCGTCCTGTGCTTCGCGGGTGAAGCCGTAGGCCTCGGCACAGTCCTCGGCGAAGGTGCCCATCAGGCGGCCCTTGTCGTAGGCGTCTTCGAGGCCGTCGAGGAACATGTGGTCGAGCACCTTGCCGTGGCCCATGCGGTAGCCGCTACGGGCGCGCTCCAGCAGGTAGGGCGCGTTGGACATGCTTTCCATGCCCCCGGCCAGCGCGACCCCGGCGCTGCCGGCGAGCAACGTGTCGTGGGCGAGCATCAGCGCCTTCATGCCCGAGCCGCACATCTTGTTCAGCGTCGAGCACGGCGTGCCGCGCGCCAGTCCGGCGCCAAGCACCGCCTGGCGCGCCGGCGCCTGGCCCTGGCCGGCGGCGAGCACGCAGCCGAGCACGGCCTCGTCCACTTCGTCAGCTTGCAGGCGCGCCCGCTCCACCGCGGCGCGCACCGCCGCGGCACCGAGGGTAGCGGCGTTGACGTCCTTGAAGTCGCCGAGGAAGCCGCCCATCGGGGTGCGGACGGCGCTGACGATGACGATCGGATCTTCGCGGGTCATGGGATCTTCCTCCTGTATTAGCGGGCGGCCATGCGGATGGCGCCATCGAGGCGAATCACTTCGCCGTTGAGCATGCTGTTCTCGATGATCTGCCGGACCAGCGCGGCGTATTCGTCCGGACGCCCCAGGCGCGGCGGGAACGGCACGCTGGCGCCGAGGGAGTCGCGCACCTCCTGGGGCATGCCGGCCATCATCGGTGTCTCGAAGATGCCCGGGGCGATGGTCATCACCCGGATGCCGAAGCGCGCCAGCTCGCGGGCGATGGGCAGGGTCATGCCGACCACCCCGCTCTTCGAGGCGGAATAGGCGGCCTGGCCGATCTGCCCGTCGAACGCCGCCACCGAGGCGGTATTGACGATCACCCCGCGCTCGCCGCCCTCGTCCGGCTGGCCCTGGGACATGGCCTCGGCGGCCAGGCGCAGCATGTTGAAACTGCCCACCAGGTTGATGTCGATGACCCGGCGGAAACTCTCCAGGGCATGGATGCCATTGCGTCCGAGAACCTTCTCGGCCGGCGCCACGCCCGCGCAATTGGCCAGGCCATGGAGGCCGCCGAAGGCCTCCAGTGCAGCGGCCACGGCCTGGCGGCCGCCGGCCTCGCTGGCGATGTCGGCCCTGACGAAGCGCGCCTGGGCGCCAAGCTCGGCGGCCTTGGCTGCGCCGGCCTCGGCGTTGATGTCGGCCAGCACCACCTTGCCACCCTGCTCCACCAGCATCTTCGCGGTGGCGGCGCCGAGGCCGGAGCTGCCGCCGGTAACCAGGAACACTCGATTTTCGATACGCACGTCGTTTTCTCCTGCTGAATCAGTTCGCGGCGGCCGCCCGTGGGGCCGCCTCGCGTTGCCGGGCGATCTCCTGGTTGCGCAGGAGAAAGCGCTGGATCTTGCCGCTGGGAGTCTTCGGCAGTTCCTCGAGGAACTCGATCTCCCGCGGGTAGGCGTGCGCCGACAGGCGCTGGCGCACGTATCGCTGCAATGCGTCCGCCAGTTCCGGCGTCGGCCGGTGGCCGGCGCAGAGCACGACGAAGGCCTTGACCAGTTCGGTGCGCTCCGGGTCGGGCTTGCCGATCACCGCCGCCTCCATCACTGCCGGGTGTTCGATCAGCGCGCTCTCCACATCGAACGGGCCGACCCGGTAGCCAGAGGTGGTAATGACGTCGTCGGCGCGGCCGACGAAGCTGATGCTGCCGTCTTCGTTGAGTTCGACGGTATCGCCGCTCAGGTAGTAGTCGCCGACGAAGGCTGCGGTTTCCAGGCCCTGGTAGCCGGGAAACCACATCAGCGGCGAACGCCGCCGGTCGAGGGCGAGGATGCCTGGCTGGCCGGGCGGCAGTTCGTTGAGATCGTCGTCCAGCACTACTACCCGGTGCCCGGGACAGGCGAACCCGGCGGCGCCGACCCGCACCGGATGCGCCAGGGCATGGTGGTTGCACAGCACCATGCCCAGCTCGGTCTGCCCGTAATGATCGTGGATGGTGGTGCCGAGCCTGTCGGCGAACCAGCGGATCACCTCCGGCGTCAACGGCTCGCCGGCGCTGCTGACCGCGCGCAGGCGCCCCTTCAGCGCAGTTTCCGCGGCCGCGCCGGCGGCCATCAGCAGGCGATAGGCGGTGGGCGATCCGGCAAGGTTGGTGATGCCGTAGTCACGGATGATCCGGCAGGTGCTTTCCACGCTGAACGGCCCTTCGTAGAAGGTGGTCGGATGGCCCATGGCGAGGGGACCGGCGACAGCGTAGTAGAGGCCGTAGGCCCAGCCCGGATCGGCGAGGTTCCAGAAGGCGTCCTCGGGGCGCAGGTCCACCGCCTCGCGCAGGTAGCCGACGAAGGCGAGGATCGCCTTGAGCGGCACCGGCACCGGTTTGGCCAGGCCGGTGGTGCCGGAGGTGAACATCATCAGGAACGGATCCTCGCCGCTGCGCGGAACCGGTTCGAATTCGGCCGGATAGCGCTCCAGCTCGGCCCAGAAGCTGAAATCGCCGCGACGGATGCCCTGCCCCTTCGGTCCGCCGACGGTGACGGCCAGAGGCGGATCGGCGAGTTCGTCGAGCTTGTCGCGGTTGGCCGCATCGGTGACCAGCACCTTGCTGCCGGCGGTCGCCACGCGGTGTTCGATGGCCTTCGGGCCGAAGGCGGTGAACAGCGGCTGGTACACCGCGCCCAGGCGCCAGGCGCCGAGGATGGTGACCAGCAGCTCGGGCGTGCGCGGCAACAGGCCGGCGACGCAGTCGCCCGGGCGTACGCCCTGGGCCTGGAGGAAATTGGCGAAACGTCCGGAGAGCGCTTTCAGCTCGCTGAAGGTATAGCTGGCGCGACTGCCATCCTTGCCCTCCCAGAACAACGCGATCCGACCCGGCAGGGCATGCCGGTCGCAGCATTCGACGCAGGCGTTGAGTGCCTGGAGCGTACCGGAAAGCGTGGCGGCGGCGGTCCGCTGCAAGTCGAACCCGGCGGCAGTGGTGGCGTAGTCGCGCATTGCAGGACTCCTCGGCTTGTTTTTGTATGGAGTAGCCGGAATCTTCACGCCGTGGCCAACGCGGGGCAATGTCGAAAGGCTTCAATCTGCCTGAGCGGTTTGGACAATCCGTGCTGGCCGCCTGCCCCGCCGAACCGTTCGCGACATACGGCGGATGACGCTGCGCGGGCATTCGCCCTATCGACGGCCGAGCGTTTCGGACAAGACGCCTGACGATTCGGCCGACGCGGTTTCCGCCGCGACCTGCGCCCGGTACTGCCCGGGGGTCGAGCCGGTCCACTTCTTGAACGCCTTGTGGAACGCGCTGCCATCGGCGAAGCCCAGCTCCAGCGCCAGTTCGGCGAAATTCGCCGCGCCGGCGTCCAGCCGCGCGATGGCCAGGTCGCGGCGGACCTGGTCCTTCAGCGCCTGGTAGCTCTGCCCTTCCAGGGACAGCTTGCGGCGCAGGGTCGAGGGCGCCATGAAGAAATGCCCGGCGAGCGCGTCCGCGTCCGGCCAGCGTCCCGGCCGCAGGCTGCGCAGGTAGGCCTTGATCCGCGCCGCCAGGCTCTGCGGATCGCGATAGCGGACCAGGATGTTGGCCGGCGCGCCGAGCAGGAAGCGCCGCAGCTCCCGCTTGTCGCGGCGGACCGGCAGGGCCAGGCAGTCGGCATTGAACAGCAGGCGGCTGAGGGGACGGGAGAAACGCAGGTTGTCGCTGAACATCACCCGGTAGTCCTCGATGTAGTCCGGCTGCGGACAGCGCAGGTCGATGGCCAGGATCGGGATGCGCCGGCCGACCAGCCAGCAGGCCAGGCCATGGGTGATCATCCATAGGGTGAAGTAGGACAGCGCTCGCCCGTACCGGCCCGGCGCCTCGTCGAGGACGATTTCCGCCAGGCCGCCGCGGCGCTGCAGGCGCGGCTGGAAGTCGTCGAACTGCAGGCAGAGGAATCGCAGGATGCCGGTCAGCGCCGGCTCCAGGGTCTGCTCGTGGATCGCGCAGCGGCTCATGAAAGCGAAGCTGCCACTCTTCAGACGCCGCGAGTCCATGCCGAAGAACTCGTCGTCCATGCGCCGAGCGAGATCCAGCCAGAGCCGCGAATAGGCGTGCGAGGTGACCCGCGCGTAGGGTTTGCCGAGCAGCTGCGGATCGATACCGGCGGCCTGGAGGACCTCCCCCTCCTCGCCGCCCTGCCGGCGCCACTCCACCAGCGCCTCGCCGACCAGGCGCACCGAGATGGTGCCCTTGGTGCTCGCCTGAGTCTCGCCGTCGTTCTTCACCCGCCCCTCTCGCCTCGCTGCGCGCCGCCCGCCACCTTAGCGCAGGAGCGGGGCGCGGCTCCATCCTCTCAATCGCGTCCCTGGCGCAGCGCGAGTAGGCGAATCTCTTCGATGCTGATCTCGCGCATGCGGAACTTCTGGATCTTGCCGGTAACGGTCATCGGGAACTCGTCGACGAACCTGAAGTGGCGCGGGATCTTGAAGTGAGCGATACGCGCCTTGCAGAACGCCCGCAACTGTTCGTCATCGGCGTGGTGGCCCGGATGCAGCTTGATCCAGGCGACGATTTCCTCGCCATAGCGCTCGTCGGGGATGCCGATCACCTGCACGTCGGCCACCGCCGGGTGAGTGAAGAAGAACTCCTCCAGTTCGCGCGGATAGATGTTCTCGCCGCCGCGGATGATCATGTCCTTGCTGCGCCCGACGATCCGCACGTAGCCGTCGTCGTCCATCACCGCCAGGTCGCCGGTGTGCATCCAGCGCGCCGGGTCGATGGCCTCGGCGGTGGCCTGGGGGTCGTTCCAGTAGCCGAGCATCACGCTGTAGCCGCGGGTGCACAGCTCGCCGATCTCGCCGCGCGGCACCACCCTGCCCGTCTGGTCGACGATCTTGCTCTCCAGCCTCGGCTGGGTGCGTCCGACAGTGGTCACGCGCAGTTCCAGGCCATCGTCCGGACCGGTCTGCAGCGACACCGGACTGGTCTCGGTCATGCCGTAGGCGATCTGCACCTCGGCCATGTGCATGTCGCCAATGACCCGCCGCATCACCTCGATCGGGCAGGTGGCGCCGGCCATGATTCCGGTGCGCAGGCTGGAAAGGTCGAATTCGCGGCGGCGCGGATGATCCAGCTCGGCGATGAACATGGTCGGTACCCCGTACAGCGCGGTGGCGCGCTCCTCGGCCACGGCCAGCAGGGTCGCCTCGGCGTCGAAGCTGGGCGCCGGGTAGATCATGGTCGAGCCGTGGGTGACGCAGCCGAGGTTGCCCATCACCATGCCGAAGCAGTGATACAGCGGCACCGGGATCACCAGGCGGTCTTCCGCGCCGAGTCCGAGGCTTTCGCCGACCATGTAGCCGTTGTTGAGGATGTTGTAGTGGCTGAGGGTGGCGCCCTTGGGGAAGCCGGTGGTACCGGAGGTGTACTGGATGTTGATCGGCTCGTCGAACTGCAGCGAGGCCTGGCGCTGGCGCAGTTCCTCGGCGCCTACCGCGGCGGCCAGCCCCGGCAGGCCCTGCCAGTGCAGGAAGCCCGCCGGCGCCCGCTCAGCCAGGCTGATCACGCCGCGCAGTTCCGGCAGGCGCTCGCTGGCCAGTTCGCCCGGACGCGCCCGCGCCAGCTCCGGCAGCAGGTCGCCGAGCATCGCATGGTAGTCGCTGGTCTTGAAGGCGTCGGCGCAGATCAGCCAACTGCAACCGGACTGCTTGAGAGCGTATTCCAGCTCGCTGCTGCGGTATGCCGGGTTGATGTTCACCAGGACCGCACCGACCTTGGCGCTGGCGAACTGGGTAATGCACCATTCGGCGCAGTTCGGCGCCCAGATCCCCAGGCGTTCGCCGGGGCGCAGGCCCAGGGCGATGAAGGCGCGGGCGTAGGCATCGACCCGCTCCGCCAGTTGCCGCCAGCTGTAGCGCAGGCGTTGATGCCGCACCACCAGCGCCTCGCGCTCGGCATGACGCGCGACGGTGGCATCGAAGGCGTCGCCGACGGTGGTCGCCAGCAAGGCGACATCCTGGCGACCCGAGGTATAGCTCGGCTGATTCATGGCTTTCCCTTGTTGTGGTTGTTCTGGGAATGTCGCTGAACCGTCGTCCTGCGCCGCCAGGGCGCTACGACGGACACCGGCGAGCGGTGTCGGTGAAGTCGAAGAGCATGTTTACGTTAACGTAAAGGTAAACGCAAGAGACTTATCCGCCCAGGGCCGTCGGCCCCGGCGCGGCCCAACGGAACGGCGTAGAATGGGCGGTTTTTTCACAGGAGCACAGCATGACCCCGGAAATCGCCATCGGCCTGGTGACGGCCCTCGGCCTCGGTGCGCTGGTCGGTCTCGAGCGACAATGGCGACAGCGCTCTTCCGGCATGGCCACCCACGCGATGGTCGCACTCGGTGCGGCCAGCTTCTCGATCCTGCCGCTGTTGCTCGACAACGAGGTCAGCGTGACCCGCATGGCGGCCCAGGTAGTCAGCGGCATCGGTTTTCTCGGCGCCGGCGTGATCATGCGCGACGGCCTCAGCGTACGCGGCCTGAGCACTGCGGCGAGCATCTGGAGCACCGGCGCGATCGGCGTACTGGCCGGCAGCGGTTTCATCCTGGCGGCCTGCATGACGACCGCGCTGATCGTCATCGCCAACCTGTTCCTGCCCGCTCTCGGCCGGGTGGTGGACCGCCACACCTCGGGCGAGGCCGAGCAGGAGCGCTTCTACCAGATCAGCGTGTCCTGCGAGGCGCGCAACGAAGCGCTGGTGCGCATGCAGTTGCTGCAACGCATGGGCGACAACCGCCTGAACCTGCAGAGCCTGGAAAGCCACGCGCTGAAAGGCAGCGGCAACGTGGAAGTGAACGCCGTGGTGTTCACCCTGCACAAGGAGGACTCGCTGGTGGAACAGATGGTCGGCGAGCTGTGCCTGGCACCGCAGGTCACCGCCGCCAGTTGGGTGATGAATCCCGCCGCGGAATGAACCGGCGAATTTAGGTTGCCCATTCTAGACGCTTCGCCGCAGGCTTTTCCCACCTCCAGACAAGAACAAGCCGGAGTGAACCACACCACCACTGCCTGTTTCGTGGACGGGGCGAGCCGCCCCGCGGGGAGGAGTCATGCGCTTGCGTTGTTTCTTGCGAGGTTGCCGCTGGGACGAAGGTAGCCTGGTCACGGTAGGCCCCGACCTGATGCTGCGCCAACGTTGCCGGCGTTGCGGCGCCCATCGCTATCTCAGCGTCGAGGCGCCGCCCGAGGAAGCCTGAGCGACGCCGGTCGCGTCCAGGCGTCGAGCGGCTGGCCCTTCAGCGCAGGACCAGGCTGGCCCGGGTGCGCAGGTAGCTCTGCCGGTAGACCACGCTGTTGGCCGGACTGGCGGTATATACCAGGGAGTACATCGCGCGCTGTCCCAGGGCCATCGCCACGATCTGGGTCAGCAGCACCTCGTTGCCCTGGCTGATCCGGCAGTGGGTCTCCAGCGATGCCAGGCCGCCGAGGTTCGAGCGGATCGGTGTGGTGCAGCGCGAGCCCAGCCCGGCCTTGCGGTAGCCCGATTGGACGACATCGAAGACACTCTGGAACTGGCCGTCGATCTCCACCGACTCCTCTTCCATCATCTTCAGGCTGAGCAACTCGATGCTGGCTTCCTTCTCGCCTCCCGGCCCGAGCTTGGTCGCCAGTTGCCGGGAGCCCAGTTGCTCCACGTCGCTGGCCTCGGGTGGGATGCTCTCGGTGATCACCTGCCAGCCGGCCGGCCAGTCGACCTCGGGCTGATAGC
Organism: Pseudomonas sp. 203-8; assembly: GCF_020708595.1. Taxonomy (NCBI): domain Bacteria; kingdom Pseudomonadati; phylum Pseudomonadota; class Gammaproteobacteria; order Pseudomonadales; family Pseudomonadaceae; genus Pseudomonas; species Pseudomonas sp. 203-8. The sequence goes on from NZ_JAJFDF010000009.1 coordinate 116,747, forward strand.
CACTGCTGGCGCAACCCGCCACAAGCCCCGCCACTACCACCAGCGCCAAGCCGGACGCCTTGCTTCTCATAGCATTTCCTTACTCGCAAAACCCATCGGAGGGAAAGGTCGGACCTGTCGCCATGGCGCCGTCCGCGCAGTCTCCGAGCCCATGGCGACAACGTTCCCAGCTTACCGGAGAGACGGCGAGCGCCAAGGCGCAAGCCTGAACAAGCTAGCCGACTTGGCGAGGAACGCACAAATTTCATCGGCTGGCGTACAGGTATGGGACATCGGTACCAATAGCGAAGTCGCGCAATCCGTCAGTTTTTTTTGAATTTTTGCCATTGGAAAAAGTCTGTTCAGCGCAGCGTTTTTCCAAGTCCCATCCGGCCCGCAAGGAGAACCCATGGCTGAACCCCAGGACAAGTACACCCGGCGCACAGGCAGGACCTGGGCGGACGACCAGGCGACCTACAACCGTCTGCGCGAAGAAGCCGACGCCGCTCGCCAGAAGCTGCGCGAAAGCGGCTACAGCGGCGCCGAGTACGACCAGTTGCGTCAAGCCGCCTTCGATCTCAACCGCAAGGCCAACCAGTACTGGGAGCAGATGCTCAGCGACCTGCGCCAGGAAGACTGATCAGCGCCACGCCGGGAGACTGCCGCTCTCGGCCCGCACACCCCCTCCACTCTTTGCGTGCTCCTGGCGTCGGCTCATTTGGGCGCATCCGGGTATTGCACCTCGTCCAGCAGGCGAAACCCCACGTTGTCGGCGTCCAGCGCGCTGAGCAGCTCGATCTGTCGATCAATGTCCTGGTTGATATTGGCCAACTGGCCGATGAAGGCATTGGCCGCCTGGCGGGTGCCAGGGTCGGAGCTGCGCGACAGCTCGAAGCCGAGCTGGGTCAGGGCAGCGGCCAGGTGAGCGAGATTGCGCACACTCAACGAGTGCAACTGGCGGGAAACGGCCTGTTCATCCTGAACGGTGGGAGGGACATCCATGAGTCAGATCCTTCGACTGGCACAATGTGACATTCGTCACAGAGATTAACCGAAGCCCCGCAGAACATCCATGCCAGCTATTTCCCTTCGTCGGCTCTGGCCCGGCCCCTGCGTCGTCCTCAAGTTGTCAGATCCGCTGTCGATACTCTGCGTGCCGGAACACGCGCCATGCCCGCCTCGCCGGGCCACAGGGACGTCCTCGGCTGCCTCGTCGCAGCCTGCGTGCCGGTCCAACCTGGCAATCCATCGAGGCGTTCCATGCTGCAACAATCCCTACGTGCGCAAATCCTTGTCCTGCTCGGCGGCAGCCTGGCGGCGCTGCTACTCATAGCCCTGGTCTGCTTCGGCTCGCTGACCGGCAACGTACGCGCCTACCGCGAGTTGCTCGGCGGCCCCGTGCGGGCGGCGCAACTGATCGACGAGGCCAACCTGCAGTTCCGCGGCCAGGTCCAGGAATGGAAGAACGTCCTGCTGCGCGGACGCCAGGCAGAGGCCCAGACGAAATACTGGAGCCAGTTCGAAGCCCAGGAACGAGCGGTGCAGGACATCCTCGGCCGCCTGGGCAGCGTGGCCGAAGGCGAGTTGAAAGATCATGTCGAGCGCCTGCGCGAAGAGCACCGGCGGCTCGGTACGGCTTACCGACAAGGCAGGCAACGGTTCCTCGAGGCGGGCGCCGACCCCATCGCCGGCGACCAGGCGGTGACCGGCATCGACCGCGCCACCACCGCGCAGATGCAGGCCTTGCGCGGCGAACTGCACCAGGCCAGTGATCTCCGTTCCGCCGCCATCAGCGCGGAGGCCCGGCGCACCATGCTGCTCGGCAGCCTGGTGTTGATCGGCGCCAGCCTGGCCGTCGCCCTGCTCAGCCTGTGGCTGGCCAATCGCAACCTGGTCCGTCCGGTGCAACGCCTGATCGAGCACATCGCCCAGCTCAGCCATGGCAACTTCGGCGAGCGCATCGAGATCCGGCGCAAGGACGAACTCGGCAAGCTGGCCCTGGCCGCCAACACGCTGCGCGACTTCCTGGTGGACATCTTCGACCGGCTGCGGCGCAGTACCCGCGACCTGGACAGCGCCAGCGGCTCGCTGAACGCGATCGCCAGCCTGATGGCGGCCGGTACCCGCGAGCAGTTCAGCCGCACCGACCAGGTCGCCACGGCGATGCAGGAAATGTCCGCCACCGCCCAGGAAGTGGCGCGCTACGCCGGCGACGCGGCCAAGGCCGCCGACGAGGCGGACGATTCCGCCCAGCGCGGCGAAGACGTGATGGAAGAAACGATTCGCAGCATCGGCGAGATGCGCAAGGAGATCGACCATACGGTGGAGGTCATCCGCCAGTTGGAAAGCGATAGCGGCAGGATCGGCAAGGTCCTCGACGTGATCCGCGGCATCGCCGAACAGACCAACCTGCTCGCCCTCAACGCGGCCATCGAAGCCGCCCGCGCCGGCGATGCCGGCCGTGGCTTCGCGGTGGTCGCCGACGAGGTCCGCACCCTGGCGCAGCGCACCGCCGAGTCCATCGCCGAGATCCACCAGATCATCGATACCGTGCAGAGCGGCGCGGTGAATGCCGCGCGCGCCATCGAAAGCGGGCAGTCGCGCAGCGAGGCCGGCGCCGAGCAGGTTGCCAACGCCGGCGCCATGCTGCGCCAGATCACCGCCTCGGTGGAGGCGATCCGCGACATGAACCGCCAGATCGCTACCGCCGCCGAGGAGCAGACCGCCGTGGCCGAGGACATTTCCCGCAACCTCACGGAAATCACCTCGATCGCCTCCAGCAACCAGGAACAGGTGGAGCAGACCGAAGCCGCCAGCCGTGATCTCCACAGCCTCTCCGCGCAACTGGGCGATGCCCTGCAACGTCTGCGGGCCTGACCTGGGGTAAGGAAACGACTTCCATGAGGTAAGGCGGACAACCGCAGCGCGATTATCCGCCGCTCCAACGGGGGGTCATGGCGGATAGCGTTGTGGCGCTATCCGCCATGCACAGCCAGGGTTCGATCAGTCGAGGACGTTGTCCAGCACCTCGTAGATCAGCCCGGTCGCCACCGCCACCAGCAGCAGGTCGGTGCCGGCCTGCATCCACTCGTAGCCGTCGTAGTGCGGCAGCCGGCCTAGCAGGCGGCCATCGAGTTTCTTGGCGATGCCGGGCGGCAGCGGCTTGCCGCGCGCCAGGTTCTTCTGGATGCCGGGCGGCAGGGCCGGCCCCGGGTTCCAGTAGCCGCGGTTGTCGCCGAGGATCACCCGTACCCCGCCGACGTCGATACGCGGTCCCGAGTCCCAGTTGCCGCCGCCGTTGCCCTTCTGGCCGGCGCCGCCGCCCTTGTTGCCGGGGCCGCCATGGTTGTCGTGGCCACCCTGGTTGCCTTTGTTGCCCTTGTTACCCTTTCCGCCGTCCATCTGGTTACCGTGCGGGTTGCCCTTGCCATTGCCCGGGTCGGCCAGGACGGCAGGCGTACCGCCGATCAGGGACAGGCTCACGACCAGCGCGAGCACAGAACGAGTGTTGAACATGATGATGTTCTCTCCATGCGAGGACGATCCCTCGATAGCTTAGAACCGTTTCGCTTGTTTGGTTCCATGCCGTCGATCGCGACGCAACCCAGGGAAAGCCCGAGCTGCCGGCTTGGTCGAACCTGTCGAATCGGCTATGCTGCCGCTCCCTGCAAGCGACTACCCGCTACTCCCCGATGACCTGGCTGCCCACTCCGCCATAGCCATGCCGGCCCCTTCCGGCCACGGTCCGAACGACCGTGGCCAGCGTTCGTTCGCCTGAACGCCTGTCGTCATCCCTTGTTTTTTCCAATGCCATCCCGCGGCCCGCGCTGTCGACCGACTGCACGGGCCGTGCCTCGCCCCTGGGTATCCCGATGCTACAGACGCTGAAACAGAACTGGTTCTCCAACCTCCGCGGCGACCTGCTCGCCGGCCTGGTCGTCGCCCTTGCGCTGATCCCCGAGGCCATCGCCTTCTCCATCATCGCCGGGGTCGACCCGAAGATCGGCCTGTACGCCTCCTTCAGCATGGCGGTGGTGATCGCCTTCGCCGGCGGCCGTCCGGGAATGATCTCCGCCGCGACTGGCGCCATGGCGCTGCTGATGGTCAACCTGGTGAAGGACCACGGCCTGCAATACCTGCTGGCGGCGACCCTGCTCTGCGGCGTGCTGCAGATACTCGCCGGCTACCTGCGCCTGGGTTCGCTGATGCGCTTCGTCTCGCGCTCGGTGGTGACCGGTTTCGTCAATGCCCTGGCGATCCTCATCTTCATGGCCCAGCTACCCGAACTCACCGATGTCGGCTGGCCGGTCTACGCGATGACCGCCGCGGGCCTGGCGATCGTCTACGGCTTCCCGCACCTGCCACGGATCGGCCGGCTGCTGCCCTCTCCGCTGGTATGCATCCTGGTCCTCACCGGCATATCCATCTACCTGGGCCTGGACATCCGCACCGTCGGCGACATGGGTCAGTTGCCCGACAGCCTGCCGCTGTTCCTCTGGCCGGACGTGCCGCTGAACCTCGACACCCTGCTGATCGTCCTGCCCTACTCCGCCGCCCTGGCGGTGGTCGGCCTTCTGGAGTCGCTGATGACCGCCACCATCGTCGACGAGATGACCGACACCGGCAGCGACAAGAACCGCGAATGCAAGGGCCAGGGCCTGGCGAACATAGCCACCGGCCTGCTCGGCGGCATGGCTGGCTGCGCGATGATCGGCCAGTCGGTGATCAATGTTAAATCCGGCGGGCGCGGCCGGCTCTCGACCCTGGTGGCCGGCGTCGCGCTGCTGCTGATGGTGGTGTTCCTCAGCGACTGGGTCGGGCGGATTCCCATGGCGGCCCTGGTGGCGGTGATGATCATGGTGTCCATCGGCACCTTCCGCTGGGAGTCGATCCGCAACCTGAAGCGCTACCCGCTATCGACCAACCTGGTCATGCTGGTGACGGTCGGCGTGGTCCTCGCCACCCACAACCTGGCCTTCGGCGTGGTCGCCGGCGTTCTCCTGGCCTCGCTGTTCTTCGCCAACAAGATCGGGCACTACCTCGATATCGACAGCGAACGCTCCGCCGACGGCACCCGCCGCCACTACCAGGTGAGGGGACAGGTGTTCTTCGCGTCGTCCGGCAGGTTCGTCGCTGCCTTCGACCTGAAAGAGACACTGGAGCATGTGCTCATCGACCTGCGCCACGCCCACCTGTGGGACGTCACCGCCGTCGCGGCACTGGACAAGGTGGTCCTGGGCTTTCGCCAGCGCGGCGTGCAGGTCGACGTGCTGGGCCTGAACGCCGCCAGCGCGACCCTGGTCGATCGCTTCGGCGCCTACGACAAGCCGGGCGCCGTGGACATTCTCTCCGATCACTGAAACGCCCGTTCAGCGGCCGAGACTGGCGACGATGAATACTCGACGGAACGGGAACAGCGTTCGTCCATCCAGTTCCCGTGGATAGTGACGGTGCAGCAGTTCCAGGTAACGGTCGAGGAAGCGCCGACGCGCCTCTTCGTCCAGTTCGCCGAGCACCGGACGCAAGGCGGAGACCTTGATCCAATCGAAGATCGGGTCGTTGCCGTCCACCACTTGCAGGTACTCGGTCTCCCAGATGTCCAGCTCCGCCGTCAGCGGCGCCAGTAGCCGGTAGTAGTTGTCCAGCGACAGCACATTGCGCCGATGCAGCCGGTAGCGCAACGCGGGGCTGCCCAGCGATGCACCACCGGGGCCCGCACTGTCCAGCGCATCGAGCATCAGGCGATACCAGGAAGCATCGCGCCAGTTCGGCATGTGCGCCGCCAGGCAGCCTCCCGGAGCCAGTTGCCCCAGCAGGCGTGGCAGCAGCTTGCCGTGATCTTCGAGAAAGTGCAGTACCGCCGCTGCGAACAGCAGGCTGGCAGGGCGCTCGGCGCACCAGTGGCGCAGGTTGGCGCGTTCCCAACTGGCCTTGATCGGCAAGCGCGCGGCCTCCTCGAGCATCTCCACGGAGCTGTCCACGCCGTGCAGTTCGGCCAGCGGCCAGCGGCGGGCGAGCAATTCGGTGGCGATGCCGGTTCCGCAGCCAAGATCGTAGATCCGTTCCGGACAGCACAGCTCGATATGGTCCAGCAACTCGACCACCGGCCGCTGGCGCAATCGGGCGAACTGCATGTAGGCGGAAGGGTTCCAACGCGCCTCTAGATCCGCACGATCTCGGAGAAGGTCATGCACCATGGGCAACCTCCTGCTCCGCGGCGAGTTGGCACCCCAGGCTGCGCAAACTACCCAGCACGAGAGCCAGCCCGCGCCGGGTATCGGCGTCGCGCAACAACCGCAGCAGGTCTTTCAGGCTTGGCGGCTGCTCTCGGAGCAGCTCCGCCTTGGCCACGCGTACCGCGTTACCGACTGACCAACCGACACTGGTGACCTGCTCGAAGAGCTGCGCCAGCCTGTCCACCATGGCCGGGTCCAGCAGATCGACGATATCCGAAAGCAGTGACAGCAGATCCACCAGGTTGTCCAGGCGGTGGCCCTCGATCAGCGGCTGCAACTTGACGGCCAGGGCCTGGAGACTCTCGCGGGTCTGCTCGGGAAACAGGGTGGTATCGGCCTGCGCCTGCGACGCGTATGGCTGCTGATGGCTATCCATGTCGGCTCCTCCCCGTGCGGGGTCAAAGCATTCCACGGGCTACGGCCCAGTACAGGCCGCGATTGAAACCCTGGCGCAACAACCCGCCAAGCTTGGTCGGCGGGGTCGGCTTTACGTCGTGCCGATAGTCGTACCAGAGCGGCATTCCGGCGTTCAGGCCCATCTGCGCGACAGCCTGGACTCGTCCATCGTAGATCGCGCAGGGCTTGCCGAGACGAATCTCGGCAGCGATGTTGCTGGCGACTACCGGCGCCTGGTTGTGACAGGCCCCACCGGCCTTGCTCACCGGCAGATCGACGGTATCGCCCAGGGTATACACCCGGTCGACGCCATACACCTGCAAGGTTTCATGGTTCGTCGGCAACCAGCCTTCGTCGGCGGCGGCCTGGGACAGGCCGCACTCCCTGACCGCATCCACGGCGTGGATCGGCGGTGTCGCCATGAGCAAGTCGAACGGCTGCTCGTCGCCCTCCTCCGAATAGGCGATGCGCCGCTCCGGGTCGACCCTGGCCAGGGTAAAACCGCGCTGGAAACGGATGCCGCGTTGCTCGAACAGGCTCGGCAGGATTTCGCAGGTCGGTCGTTGCAGGAACAGACAGTTGCGCAGCAACTGGGCCGTGGTGGGATAGGTGTAGACGATCTCGACACGTTCGCGGACACCCCGGCGGCGCAAGTAGTCGTCGAGCATCAGGGTCGTCTCCACAGGTGCGATCCCGCACTGGTGGGGCACATTCGGCGTCCTCGGGAAGCTCACCGTGATGAATACCCGCCCCGACTCCAGGCTCGCCAGCCGCTCGGCCAACCGACGGGCCGGCTGGTACTGGTAGAAATGGTCGCCAGCCTCTTTCAGCCCCTCGATACGTTCCGGAGCCGGCACGCAACCCGTGGCGATCACCAGGTAGTCGTAGCCATGGCGCCTGCCGCTGCGGGTCTGCAGTTCCTGGCGGGGGAAATCGAAACGGTCGACCCGGTCGAGCTGGAACATCACTTCCGGCCGCAGCAGCGAGCGCTGCGGTCGTTTCAGATCTTCGAGGAAGAATTGCTCGAAGGCGACGTACATGAAGGCCGGCTTGTAGTAGTGATCCGGCGAGTCGGAAATCAGCAGTACCTGCACCTCGCCGCCGAGTATCTCCGGGTAGAGCCGGACGACCAGCAGGTTGGCGAGCATAGTGCCGCCCACTCCGCCCCCGACGATGACGATTCGTTGCATGACTTCTCCTTAACCCTGAGGAAGCCATGGGTATATCTAGATGAACCGGGGGATTAGGCAAGCACGGCTTCGCCACGGAAACAGGACAAATCCGGAAACCTCACCCAGTTCAAGCGCTTGCCTGCGAAGACCCGCCGCCTACCAGAACTGGCAGGGTAGAACGACGGGAATACAGCGCTGCCTCGCTGACGCCTAGCGCCTCGTTCGGGCGAGGGCCCGGAACGTATCGAACGCCAGCACCAGCACGAGCATCGGCATGAGCAACGGGACGAAGGCGGACATGGCGTCCTGGTAAGGCCGCCCCAGCCACCACAGGTAGAGGCTGGCTCCGCCGATCAGCAGGATGACGAGAAGGATGACGAACTTGCAGAGGCGCGAGGCGAAGGAGAACGTATCGGACATGTCTTTTCTCGGTGGAAGCATGTGCGACCGTTTTAGCGAGCGGTGGTGCCGGTCGATATAGGAAACTTCCGATTGGCAGGTAATCGGTTTCGCAGAGCTGGCGTCGGCGTCGAAGGCCCTACCGGCATGACCGCGATCAACCCCCATGCCCTTTCATCGCTGCAATCTGGAAAAGAGCCCGCGCTCCACGAAATAAAGGCACAATGACATCATTGATTGCCGATGCCCGACATCGCAGTAGCCCAGGAGTCCAGCATGGCAACCCCACCCTATCCCGAGGACGAGCATTCGAGACAGGCCTACGTCGACCAACTCGGTCTGCTGGAAGAAGGTGCGGACGAGGTATTCGAGGAAATCCTCGCCGCCGCTACGTCCTACTTCCAGACGCCCATCGCGCTCATTTCCATCCTCGACCATCAGCGCCAGTGGTTTCGCGCGAGCATCGGCCTCGATATCCGGCAGACGCCGCGACGGGATTCATTCTGCGCCTATGCGATCCTGGGCAAGGGAGTATTCGAGGTGGCCGACGCCACCCTCGACCCGCGCTTCCGGGACAACCCCTATGTGCAAGGCGAACCGCGCATCCGCTTCTACGCCGGGGCTCCGCTGGCCACCGCGGAAGGTCTCAACCTCGGCAGCCTCTGCGTCATCGACCGGGAACCACGCGGGCCGCTGGCCGAGCGGGACGTCGCCATGCTCGAGCACTTCGCCCGGCTGGTGATGGCCCGTATCCATACGCTCCGCTCGACCAACTACATCGACGAGCCAACCGGCCTGTACAACCGTCTCCGCCTGCAGGAGGACGTTTCCCTGCGCCTGCAGCGCGACGGCGCCCTCACCGTGATCGCCGCCGACCTCCTGCCCCTCGCCCTGCTGAATACCATCATCCGTACGCTGGGCTATCCCTTTTCCAACGACCTCATGCTCGAGGCGCGCGACCGCATCCGCGCGGAACTGCCGGATTTCACTCTCTACAAGATCAGCCCGACGCGCTTCGGACTGCTCCTGCCACGGCAGCAACAGGAAGAAACCGAGTCGGTCTGCCTCCGCCTGCTGCGGGCCTTCGAAAGCCCCGTCGTATGTCGCGGGATCCCGATCAAGGCCAACGTGGGCCTCGGCGTACTACCGCTTGCCGACGATACCCTCGACGGCGATCAGGACTGGCTGCGCCTGGTGGTCAGCGCGGCCGACGACGCCCGCGACCGCGGTGTCGGCTGGGCCCGCTACAACCCGCCGCTGGACCAGGCCCAGCAGCGTGCCTTCACATTGCTGACCTCGCTGTCCCAGGCGATCGGAACCGAAGAAGGCTTCCATCTGGTGTATCAGCCGAAAATCGACCTGCCGACAGGCAGGTGCACGGGCGTGGAAGCGCTGCTGCGCTGGCGGCACCCGCAACTCGGCTTCGTCAGCCCCGCCGAATTCGTGCCCCTGGCGGAGAAAACCGCACTGATGCGCCCCCTCAGCGACTGGGTGCTGCGCCATGCCATGGCCCAGCTGGCGCAATGGAACGCACGGAACATCCCGCTCAGGCTGGCGATCAACGTATCGGCATCGGACATGGAAGACAGCAGCTTCCTGGAAGAGGCCGTCAGACTCGCCAAAACCTACGACATCGACCTTTCCGCCCTCGAGCTGGAATTCACCGAAAGCGTACTCATCCGCGACGCCTCGGCGGTCGGCTCGGTGCTGCTGCGTGCCCGGGAGCTTGGCATGGGCATCGCGGTGGACGACTTCGGCACCGGCTACAGCAACTGGACCTACCTGCGCGATCTGCCAATCACCGCCATCAAGCTCGACCAATCGTTCACCCGCGACCTCGCCGGCTCGCCGAAGGCGCAGAGCGTCACCCAGGCGGTGATCGGCCTGGCCAGCCAGTTGGGTTATCGGGTGGTCGCGGAAGGCATAGAGACCCACGACACCTTCCACCTGCTGCAGGCATGGGGCTGCCACGAGGGCCAGGGCTATCTGATCGCCCAGCCGATGCTGCCGGAGCAACTGGAGGACTGGCTGCGGCGTTAGCCAACGCAGGCACGTGGAATGGGCCGTACCAGCATGCTCGCCAGCCTCGGCGCGTCGCTCAGGGACTGGCGAGCAAGGCCCAGACCAGATAGATCGAGTAAAGGGTCAGGAGTATCAGTGCCAACAGCACCGCCCTGCTGGCATGGCGCGCAGCCACCCAGCGGGAATTGCGCCCGCAGCGCCAGACCACGACGAGGCTGAGGCACAGGTAGGCCAGCCTAACCAGCTCGACACCGACCATTCCCCACAAGGTCAGGGCCACCGCATGTTCGCCGGGAGCTTCCTGCATCAGCGGATCGACAATGGCCACCATCGCCTGCCTGGCGGCGACGCTGAGCAATAAGAAACCCGCAGCGAAGAACAGCCAGAATGCCTTCCAAAGCGGCTGCCCGCCGGAAAGGAAACCTCCCGCAGTCAGCCTCTCGTCGGCCAGGTCCGCTTCTGGGGTCTTGTATGGGTGCTCCATGCCCTGGGTCCTCCCTGCAAACGGGCACCCTAGCACATCCCACGCCGCTCGCCTTCTTCAGCGGGCGGCAGACCGTCCGTTGCACCTCGCGATGTTTCCAGCGCTCGGCCGAGCGTCTCTAGCGCGGGCAGGAGACCTGCGTGCCTTCCACCTTGCGGATGTGATCGCGATAGGAGCCGGAAACCAGGATCGATTGCGTGCCGCCCTTCTCGCTGAGAATGCCATCGCAACTGTAATCGCAGCCAGCCTCGATGCTGAGGCACACGTCCTGTCCCTCGAAACGGTACAGGTTGGCAGGCCACCCCGTGCAATCGTACAGGCCTGCGCCAGGGCATTCGACGGCCTCGAGTCTTCCGGCAACGACGATGGTCGAACCTGCCATGTCCTTGAGTTCCTCCGCGGCGCCAGCGGCAATGGAGAAGAGAGCGGGAAATACAACCAGGGAAAGTCGGCAGGGCATCGGCTTCGGTACTGTCTACTATGTGGACGGAATTCTGAATCGGGTCAGGAATCGATATTCCCGTTCAGACCGAAGCGTGTTGAAGCAGTTCCCCGCCCCCCCCTCGCTCGGTTTCCCACGACCGCGGCAGCCCCAGGAGTTCGATACCCTTGTCATTGGTAGTCGCAACTGCGAAGCGCTGCCTGTCCGTTCATAACGGCCACACGGGCAACTTCACTTTATTTGTATTTAAAAAAAGAGCCCATTCGGGCCCTTTTTTTCCGAGACAAGTTATCAGGACTGATCCTTTCCAATATTGACACTGAACGAGCCGGAGTTATTGCCATAGGTTCCGGGCACGTCGTTGTAGATAAGAGTGATTGCACCCTGGACATTATTGGGTGCAACCCAACGGAACAACCCGGTATTGACCGGAATGGTTCCGCTGTTGCCAATCTTCATGACCAGCGCACCACAAAACGCATCGTGGCAGATCAGCCCTTGGTCCGGATGCTCCCGATCGCCCTGCGGCCCCCATTTCTGGGTAGGTCCGTAACTGGCCCAACCGGCGGCGACGATGGTAATGACATCGCCCGGATTGTAGATAATCGACGTTACCTGCCCTGCTTCGTTATTAGCCAGAACCTCACCTTTCCAAGCCATGATTGATCTCCGATATATGAATTCCTGTTCATAAACGAAAGAGGCGAAAAACCCTGATTCGCGATCCTTCCCTGTCAGCAAAGCACAGCAACGAGGAAGTACCGCCTACCAATTCATGCAGGAGAAAAGAGGATAATTCCGCCAGTGAATTGAATATATTCGGAAAGGAAATTAAAAAGCAGGAGCAGAAGATAACGACAAAAAAATCAAACTTCCAAAGACAACTACTTCAAGCTGAACAAACACTCCCGCTCGCCAGCCAGGGCGAACCCTATACGGAGCCGTACTAGAATGAAACGCCTCCGAGGCCGAGGAGGGAAAGAAGGCAACGTCGACTCGTTGACTGCCGCGCGATGGCGGGCCGGAAGAAAATCGGGGAAGGAACGCAGAAGTCGGCTGAACGCCAGGAAACACGATGGTGCCCGGAGCCGGGGTCGAACCGGCACGGGGTTACCCCCGAGGGATTTTAAGTCCCTTGCGTCTACCGATTTCGCCATCCGGGCAGGATCTCGCTTCAAGTGAGCCGGCAACGGGAACCAAACCGGCATCCCAACCCGAGACCCACCCCAAACGGTAGATAAATCATTGTCTTACGTTACCCTAGCCGGCGCAACAGTTAATTTCCGTGGGCTCCGCCCAGGTTGCCGGGCGATTCCAGGGGAAGCACGATCCGGAAAGCGCTGCCGACTCCCGGCTGGCTACGTACCTCGATGGTGCCGCCGTGTTTCTGGACGATGCCGTAGGAGAGCGACAACCCCAGGCCGGTCCCCTTGCCTACCGGCTTGGTGGTGAAGAACGGATCGAAGATGCGCGGCAGGATCTCGGGGGAGATACCCTGCCCCGAGTCTTCCACCTCGATCCAGGCATGCTCCACGGTATGCCCCGTGCGAATCACGATGCGACCCCGCTCCGGCCCCATCGCCTGGGCCGCGTTCATCACCAGGTTCATCACCACCTGGTTGATCTGCGACGGCAGGCACTTCACCTCGGGCAGATCGCCGTATTCGCGGACCACGTCGGCCCGGTACTTCAGTTCGCTGGCGACGATATTGAGGGTCGACTCGATCCCCTGGTGCAGATCGGTCCACTGCCAGTCGTCCTCGGCGTCGACGCGGGAGAAGTTCTTCAGGTCCTGGACGATCTTGCGCACCCGCCCTATACCTTCCCTGGATTCGCGCAGCAACACGGCGACATCCTCCTTGACGAAGGCCAGTTCGACCCGCTCGCCGAGCTGCTCCAGGCGTCTTGCCAGCGCCTCGTCGCGGATCGCGGGGCGAGCCTCTTCATAGGCTTCAAGTACCTCCAGCAAACGCCTGACGTGCTCCTCCAGGGTGGTGTAGTTGGAGGAAACGTAGCTGATGGGGTTATTGATCTCATGGGCGACGCCGGCGGCCAGGTGGCCGATCGAGGCAAGCTTCTCCGTCTGCACCAGTTGGCTTTCCAGTTCCTTGCGCTCGCCGATCTCTTTCTCCAGCGCCTCCTTGGCCTGGCCGACTTCCCGGGTGATCTCCTGGATGGCAGCCTCCATCCGGCTCATCTGCAACTGGAGGTGAGCCGTCACGTTCCACTTGGCGCTGAGATTGCCGGCCATCTGGCGGACCTCCTGTCCCTGCAAAGGCAGGCCGAGGAGCAGCAGGCGCTCTTCCGCAGCCCACGGCGCCAATAGCGGAAAATCGGCGGGAGGCGCATGCACCACGACCTGCAAGCGGGAGTCGAGACGCCAGAACCGCTCTAGAACGGGAATATCCGCGCCTACCGACGGCATCCCGAGAAACACCACGGCATACGGCGCATCGGCCTGGAGGGCCGAGCGTATCCGCCCCAATGCCTCCTCGGCGCTTCCCGCCGTATCCACCTGGTAGCCCCGCTCAGGCGCCACGGGAGGCGATTCGGCCCCTAGGGTTCCCTGCAACAACCCGCATACACGGTCTCGATCCGCCTGCCGCTCATCGATCACCAGCAAGCGCCGGTTCCTGATGGGTAACGTCTCCATGATCCGCACCTCCGCTCGCCCAGCCGCCGCGTGCATGCGCCCTCGTCCAGGCCAGACTCGGACTATGCTTGCCTGAAGTATTCAGGCAAAACTCACCCGGTGGACAGACACTCATGAACGATAGCGCACCTCCTTCCAACGAGACGGAGATCCGCTTCAGCGTGCTGCTGGTCGACGACGAGCCGCTGATCCTCAGCAGCCTGCGCCGGCTGCTACGCAACCAGCCCTACGACCTGTTGCTGGCGGAGAGCGGCGAACAGGCCCTGCAACTGCTGGAAAGCCGGCCCGTGGACCTGGTGGTGTCCGACGCCCGCATGCCGAACATGGACGGCGCTGCCCTGCTCGCGGAAATCCATCGCCGCTCCCCGGAAACCATTCGCATCCTGCTCACCGGCCATGCCGACCTGCCAACCATCGCCAAGGCCATCAATGAAGGGCGCATCCACCATTACCTGAGCAAGCCGTGGAACGACGACGAGTTGCTGCTGACCCTGCGCCAGTCGCTCGAATACCTGCATTCCGAGCGCGAGCGGCGGCGCCTGGAGCGACTTACCCAGGAGCAGAACGACCGCCTCCAGCAACTCAACGCCACGCTGGAAAAGCGCGTTCAGGCGCGCACCGCCGAACTGCAGCAGACCGCCGACATGCTCGACCTCGCCTATGAGGAGCTAAAGCGCAGCTACGTGGTCGGCACCGAGGTCTTCTCGCTGCTGGTCAACCAGCGCCTGCCCAAGGACAAGCAGACCAACCAGCAAATCATCGAACTGGTCCGCGCCTGCTGTGCCAGCGGCCTCGTCGACGAATCGGATGGTCGCGACCTGGCGATGGCCGCGGCGCTCTACAACATCGGCAAGCTGAGCTGGAACGACACCCTGCTCAGCTCGCCCTCGGACCTGCTCTATCACCACGACCGCGATCGTTTCCGCGGCTACCCGGAGCTCAGCGAGTCGCTGCTGATGTCGCTGGAACCGATGCAGGACGCCGCCCGCCTGATTCGCCATCACCAGGAGCACTGGGACGGCAGCGGCTATCCGGACCACCTCAAGGGCGAGGCCATTCCCCTGGGCTCGCGCCTCTTGAAGCTGGCGGTGGATTTCGTCGAGCTGCAGCGCGGACTGATCCTCGAACGGCGCATGAATCGCGACGAAGCACTGATGTACATCCGCAAATACGCCGGCCGGCTGTACGACCCCGAGCTGATCGAACCGTTCATCCAGGTCTGCGCGACGACCCTTGCCGATGTCACCCTGGCCGATCCGCAAGTCCGTGCCCATGGCACCCGCGACCTGGTTCCGGGCATGGTGCTGGCGCGCAACCTCACCGCCAACAACGGCATGCTGCTGCTCAACGCGGGCAAGGTCCTGAACCTGGCGCTGATCGAGAAGCTGATCGCCTTCGAAGCGATCGAAGGCGCACGCTACACGCTGTTCGTGCGCCTCCCGGAGTCGACGACCTAGGCGGCTCCCGTCAGATCTTGAAGCGCTCCACCGACGAGCGCATGGTCGCTGCAACCTCGTTCAGGCGCCTGGCGGTGGCGGCCATCTCGTGCATCGCCTGGGTGTTCTGCTGCGAACGCTGGGCGATGAGTTCCACGCGCTGGGCGATTTCATCACTGGCGCGCGACTGCTCGCGGATGGTCTGGGAAATCTCATCGACCACCGACGCGGCATGACGGGTTCCATCGAGGATCTCGTTGATCGACACCCCTGCCTGGCGGGCGAACGACACCCCCTCGTTGACCCGGCTCACGCCGGCCTCCATGCTGTTGATCGCTTGCCCCGTGCTGGCGCGGATGCGCTCGATCATCGCGGTGATCTCCTGGGTCGACTGGGTGGTCCGCGCCGCCAGCCCGCGTACCTCGTCGGCGACCACGGCGAAACCGCGCCCGGCCTCTCCGGCCCGCGCCGCCTCGATGGCGGCGTTCAACGCCAGCAGGTTGGTCTGCTCGGCGATCCCCTTGATCACCTGGATGATCGAATGGATCTCGTCCGACGACTGGCCGAGAGCGGTGATGCTGGTGGAGGACTGGTTGACCACGTCGGCGATGCGGCTCATCCCTTCCACCACGTTGAGGATCACCTGCCCGCCACTGCTGGCCAGCTCCTCGGACTTGGCCGAGATCACCCTGGCGTTGTCGGCGTGGTCGGAAATCTGCGAGATATTGGTGATCATCTCTTCCATGCTCGCGGCCATGCTGGTGGCGCTGTCGGCCTGTTGGCTGGCACCGTCGACGATCGACTGCGAGGTCTGGCCGATGGATTGGGAGGTGTCATGGAGCTCTTCGCTTTCCTGGCGGATGATGGTGATCATCTGCCGCAGGTTCCCCTGCATCTCGCCCAAGGCCCGCTGCAACTGTCCGGCCTCATCGTCGCTGTCGACACCGATCGGCTCCTGCAGGTTGCCCTGGGCGATCACCCGGGCCGAGGCGACCAGCTTGCGCAGAGGCTTGAGGACGGCACCCAGCAACTGGCGACAAAGCTGCCCGAGGACCAGGCAGGCGACCAGGATGCCGCCCGCGAGCATCCAGGCGGAATAGCGCATGCTGTCTTCGCGCGCCCGGTTGGTCTGCTCGACGTGTTTCTCGATCAGGCTGCTGAGCGCTTCGTTGCGCCCTTCCAGCTCCTTGAAGGCCTGGACGAACTGCGGCAGCTCGGCCCGTGCCGCCACGGGATCGAGCAACGCCTTGCCGACGATGCTCTCGGCGGCGCCGATGTAGGCTTCCAGGTCGGGCCGCAACTCGACCAGCGCCTGGTGGATGGCGTCGTTGAGAGGCAGCCCCTGGTTCTGCTCGACCACCTTGCGAAACCACTGGCTGTGCTCCTGCAGGTCCTGGCGGACCTGCTCGGCCGCCGCGCCGTCGCCGGGCTGGACCACGAACGCCGCCAGGACGTCGGCGCGCAAGGCGTCGTGCATCATGTCGCCTTCCATGTGGTTGCGCAGCGCATTGACGCTCAGCTCGTTCTCCGACAGCGCCTTGCCCAACCGCAATTGCCCCCAGAAGCCGACCCCGCCTAGCAGCACCACAGCCACGATGCCGATGGCGCCCGAAGCGAGGATTCTCTGCCGAATGTTCATCCCTGGGCTCCTTTCCGTGCCGAGATATCGCTAAGGATAGTCAACCCCAGGCAAGGCGGGATTGCCCGAACGAAGAGCTATTCGGGCACGGAGCGGGGACGCCGGCCATTCTCAGGAAGCTGCCGGCCGCTCGCTCTGTTCGGCCGTCAACTGGAACTCTTCGCCCGCATAGTAGGCCCGCACCTTGGGGTCCATGACCGCCCGCCACAGCGGCGGGATCAGCGCCAGCACCACCATCCCGGCATAACCGCTGGGCATCTGCGGGCTATCGTCATAATGACGGAGGACCTGATAGGGGCGTTTGGCGAAGGCATGATGGTCGGAATGCCGTTGCAGATGGAACAGGACCAGGTTGGTGAAGACGAAGTTGCTGTTCCAGGAGTGGGTATGGTTGGTCCGCTCGTAGCGCCCGTCCTCGCCCTTTCGCCGATGCAGGCCGTAGTGCTCGACGTAGTTGATGATCTCCAGCAGGGTCACCGCGACGAACGCTTGGCCAAGGAAGAAAACCATCCCCAGCCAGCCGAACGCCCAACCGAAACCGACCAGCAACGCCAGACTCAGCAGGTACCACCAGATCAGTTCGTTCTGCCAGCCCAACACCGGCAGGCCCTTCTTGCGCAGCCGCACCGCTTCAAGGCGCCAGGCGTTGAGGAAGTTGTACTTGTAGGCATGCGGCAGGAACTGGTAGACCGACTGGCCGAAACGCGCCGACGAAGCGTCCTCCGGCGTAGACACATGCACATGGTGGCCGCGCACATGCTCGACCTTGAACCCCGCGTAGCACACGGCGGCCAGCAGGATGCCGCCGGCAGCCTGCTCCAGCGCCGAGTCCTTGTGGATCAGCTCATGGGCGACGACGATCCCCACCGCTCCCATCACCGTGCCCATCGAGAGGATCCAGCCCAACCGGCCGAGCCAGCCCCACTCCTGGAAAGCGACGAACACGCCAGCGGCCCACACCAGCGTACCGATGAGCACCGGCACCGTGGCCAGGGTCAGCAATACGTAATAGCCCTGGCCGAGCAACTGCGGCGTCTGGGTTTCCTCGTCGGGGTTGGCCGGGTCGCGGCCGAACAGCATGTCCAGCAGCGGCCCGATGCCGAATACCGCAATCACCAGGGAAAATGCCCAGAAGGCCGGATGCGCGCTGTCCTGGGCCATCCAGTAGTTGAACGGCATGGACAACGCCAGCAGCAGCCAGAGCCAATAGGCGTACTTCTTGATGGCCAGCATGGTGCTGGGAGAGAAATTTTCAAACATCGTGCGCTCCAGTTTTTGTCCGACAATCCTACAATCGAACCATCACCGAGCCGGGCTGCCAGGTCACCATCACTAAAGGTTGGCCGCCTCCCCGGCCTTCACCCTCCTTGACCTGAATCAAAGGCCAAGTCCTCGCGGTTTTATGCCCATCGACTTTCTCGATATTCCATTTTCATCCGTACTTGCCGTCTCTCGCTGCTGGCCGCGCTGGACCGTGGATACCCGGCTTTCCTGGGTAAGCCGGGTATCCATCGCATCAGCCGATAGGAATCACCGGTTATTTCCCATTGATCTCATCGAGGCCGTCGTTAATATCGAATCCAATTTCCAAACAAGGAGCCTCAAGATGTCTGACGCATTCCTCTCCTCCATCAAGAACCGCCGCACCATCTACGCCCTGGACAAGCAACTGCCCGTCTCCCAGGAGAAAATCGTCGAACTGGTCAAGGAGGCCGTCTCGCACAGCCCTTCCGCGTTCAACTCGCAGAGCTCGCGGGTGGTCGTCCTGTTCGGCGCCGAGCACGAGCAGTTCTGGAACATCGCCAAGGACGAGTTGAAGAAGATCGTTCCCGCTGACGCTTTCGCCGCCACCGAAACCAAGCTCAATTCCTTCGCCGCCGGTGCCGGCACCGTACTGTTCTTCGAAGACCAGACGGTAGTGCGCCAGCTTCAGGAGCAGTTCGCCCTCTACGCCGACAACTTCCCGGTGTGGTCGGAGCAGGCCAGCGGCATGGCCCAGTTCGCGGTCTGGACCGCCCTCGCCGAGCACAAGGTCGGCGCCAGCCTGCAGCACTACAACCCGCTGGTAGATGCGCAGACCCACAAGACCTGGAACCTGCCGGAAAGCTGGAAGCTGCGCGCACAGATGCCTTTCGGCGCCATCGCCGCTCCGGCGGGCGAGAAAGCCTTCATCGCCGAAAGCGAACGCTTCAAGGTCTTCGGCAACTGATCGGCCGAGATCGCCGTAGAAAAGCCCCGCCTCGTCGCGGGGCTTTTTCTTTCCCCCGCGCCTCAGCCGCGACGCACCGCCGGCCTCGGCAGGCGCACGCTCCAACCCTGCTGCATGCCCGCCGCGGCGAGCAGGATGGCAGCCACGCCAAGCCACTGGGCCAGGCTCAGGCGATGTTCGAAGACCAGCCAGTCCACCAGGATCGCCGCGACCGGATAGATGAAGGACAAAGCACCGGTCAGCGCCGTCGGCAATTTCTGAATGGCGCCGTAGAGCAGTACGTACATCAGCCCGGTATGGACGATTCCCAGGGTCGCCAGGCTGGCCCAGGGAGCAACGTCCCGGGGCAGTTCGGCAAGGTTCGCCAGCGGTGCGAGCATCAGCACGCCGGTGCCCACCTGGATCAAGGCGATAAGATGCGGCGGCGTGCCTTGCAGGCGCTTCACGATCAGCGCGGCAAAGGCATACAGCAGCGCGGCAGCGAGCGCCAGGAGGATACCGAACAGGTAGTCCCCGCGCGGGGCGTCGCTGTCGCCGTGGGCGCTGACGATCGCCAGCATGCCGGCGAACGAAAGCCCCAGCCAGCCCAGCTTGCGCGCCGTGACCTTCTCGCCGAGAAACGCCGCGCCTAGCCCCACCAGCATGAACGGCTGGACGTTGTAGACCGCGGTACCGATGGCGATCGAAGCCCGTGAGTAGGATGCGAACAGCAACACCCAGTTGCCGACGATGAACACCCCGCTGAGGAGCGCCAGCAGGAACGCCTTGCGCCCCAGGCTGCCGCGGCGCAGGAAGCCCAGCGCGGCACAGGCGACCAGCAGCGTGGCGAAACCGAATACGCAGCGCCAGAACACCACGTCCAGCACGGGCTGCCCGGAGAGCAGCACCAGCCAGCCAATGGTGCCGCAGATCAGCATGGCCGAAGTCATTTCCAGCGTACCGCGACGGATCGGATCGTTCATGGGCGCTCTCCCGCAAGACAGGCCTATGATTATCCAAAGTCGTCTTCCAGCCCTCCATCGCATTACTCAGGCAAAAACCCGTGACGACCTTTTTTATCAGGGCTATTTTGAAAAAAAACTTTCGAGGCCGACATGACCGACGACATCGACCAACGCCTGATCAACGCCCTCATGGCTGACTCGCGACTGTCCCTCAAGGCTCTCGCCCAGGTCAGCGGGCTATCGGCCCCGAGCGTCGCCGAACGCCTGCGCAAGCTGGAAGAACGCGGCGTGATCCGCGGCTACACCCTGGATGTCGACCCCCGCTGTTTCGGCTACCAGTTCCAGGCGATCGTGCGCATCCGCCCCCTGCCCGGCAGGCTGCACGAGGTCGAGCGACAGATCCAGGACATCGCCGAGTTCACCGAGTGCGACAAGGTCACCGGTGACGACTGCTTCATCGCCCGCCTCCAGGTTCGTTCGATGGAACAGCTCGACACGCTGCTGGACAGGATCAACGGCTACGCGGAAACCAACACCGCCATCGTCAAGAAGTCCCCGGTTAAACGCCGGCTCCCCCCGATGACCTGAGCGAGGCACTCCGCATGCCCACACCCGGCACGGGTTCCGTCCCGGAATTGCAACTCGTCCCGTTCCAGCTGGAACACTTCCCAATCCTGCAACGCTGGTTCGCCACGGAAAAGGAGCTGGTGCAATGGGCCGGCCCCGCCCTGCGGCATCCGCTGAGCCTCGAGCAGATGCATGAAGACCTCGCGGAAAGCCGCCGGCGACCGCCGCTGCGCCTGCTCTGGAGCGCTTGCCGGGATGACCAGGTCATCGGCCATTGCCAGTTGCTGTTCGACCGCCGCAACGGCGTCGTCCGCCTGGCTCGCATAGCCCTGGCGCCAAGCGCGCGCGGCCAGGGCCTGGGGCTGCCGATGCTGGAGGCGCTGCTCGCCGAGGCCTTCGCCGACGCCGACATCGAGCGCGTTGAATTGAACGTGTACGACTGGAACGCTGCCGCCCGTCATCTCTATCGACGCGCGGGGTTCCGCGAAGAAGGCTTGCGCCGCTCCGCCACCCGGGTCGGCCGGGAACGCTGGAATGTCGTTCTCATGGGGCTTTTGCGGCAAGAGTGGGCGGCGGGAGGCGCCGGCAACGACTGAGGCGCAGGCGGATGCTGCGCCTCATCCGGTACTACAGGTTGGAACGGAGCCGCCACAGTTCGGGGAAGAGGATGGTATCGAGCATGCTGCGCAGATACCCCACTCCCTCGGTTCCGCCCGTGCCGGGTTTGAAACCGATGATGCGCTCCACCGTGGTCACGTGACGGAAGCGCCACTGGCGGAACGAGTCCTCCAGGTCGATCAGTTTCTCCGCCAGCTGATACAGGTCCCAGTAGCGTTCCGGCGCCTGGTAGACCTGTCGCCACGCCGCCTCCACCGAGGCCTCGTAACAGGTGCCGGCCGCCGCGTCCCGGGCGAGCCGCTCCTGGCTTACCGGCAACCCCTGGGCGGCCATCAGGCGGATCGCTTCGTCGTATAGCGACGGCGTATGCAGGGCCTGCTCCAGGGCCGCCAGCAGCTCGGCACGGTGAGCATGGGGCTTGAGCAGGGTGGCGTTCTTGTTGCCGAGGATGAATTCGATCTCGCGGTACTGGTAGGACTGGAAACCGGAAGACTGGCCCAGGTACGGGCGGATGGTGTTGTACTCGGTCGGCGTCATGGTGGCCAGCACCGCCCAGGCGTGTACCAGCTGGTCGAAGATCCGCGAAACCCTGGCGAGCATTTTCAGCGCCGGACCGAGCTTGCCTGACTTGACGTGCTCCCGGGCGGCCCGCAGTTCGTGGAGCATCAGCTTCATCCATAGCTCCGAGGTCTGGTGCTGGATGATGAACAGCATTTCGTTGTGGTCGGGCGAAAGCGGGAACTGGGCGTCCAGGACCTTGTCCAGCTTCAGGTAATCGCCGTAGCTCATCGCATGGGTGAAGTCCAGGGTGGCGTTATGCCACTCAGCCTCTCCGTCCGTTTCTCCCTGGGCCTGGGAGTGAGGGCAAGGACACATGTGAATCTCCTGAATTCGGCGGCAGGCGTCGGAAGTCGATGAGCGACCTGCCGGCAACGTTGTCGGGGGTGGCTTCGACACGGTCGAAGCGCGCTCATTTTACGATGCGCCCATTCGAATATTCGTGCAAAGCATCCTTTCCTGCCCGTCCCCGATGAAATCTAATTCGACGGATCGATGGAAAAATCGAATTTCGGATCACTCGCGGGTCGTGGCCGAGAAAAGCCCGGATAGCGGATCCGTGACCATTAGGCCTCGTCCCGAGAGCCTGGATTTCGACCCGCCACTCCATCCAGCGAAGCGACACGAGGCCCGCCGTCGAACTCAGCCGGCGCGCCCGAACACCCTGTCCAGGTGCGCCTGGTAGGCAGCGACGGTAGCCGGGACGTCCGGGCGCTTCATCACATCCACCGCGAGGAACGTCGGCAGGCCGGACATGCCGAGGAACTGGTTGGCCTTGTGGAAGGGGAAATACACCACATCCACGCCTTTTCCTTCGAAGAAGTCGCTCGGATCGTCGAACGCCTGCCGTGGTGCATTCCAGGTCGCCGAGATCATGTAGCGCTTGCCCTGCACCAGACCGCCGCTGCCATATTTCTGCGTGCTGTCGGAGCGGGTACGACCGTCGTTGGCATAGAGGCTGCCGTGTCCGGCCGTGAAGACTTCGTCGATGTAGCGCTTCACTGTCCATGGCGCGCCCATCCACCAGCCGGGCATCTGGTAGATCACCACGTCGGCCCAGAGGAACTTGTCCACCTCCGTCGGGATGTCATAGCCACCGTCGATGAAGGTCTGGCGCAGGTCGAAGCCACGGCGGTCCAGATGGGCCAGGGCGGTTTCGTGCAGGGTCTGGTTGAGGCGACCGTCGGAATGGGCGAAACGCTTTCCGCCGTTGAGCAGGAGAATGTTTTTCATGGTGTTCCGTACATGCTGGAACCGCAGCGGAGATGCCTGCCGATCCCGGGTTGAAGAGAGCGGCAGGTTAGATAGGCGCAGGGAACGGAAAAAGTCGTTCGGCGGTAAAACAGATTTGATCCGCACTCACGAATCGCCAGAAGAGCTGGGATGCGCGTCTTCATTGCGCCCCCACGCAGCCAGCCCTCGATGACCGGCACGAACTCTACCCGCAGCGAGCCATCACCAACGCAGTACGCACTGGCTCGCCAGCATTCGAACGCATGTGAGTACCCAGGATTGCAGCAACAGGCTGTGACGCGCTCGACTCAAACGCTCCTTCCTACGCGCGGGACGAACGCTCCTTGGGAATCCGCAAGGAGTAGATTAGGATTCTTCCCGCACTCGCCTTAAGTCATTGGCCCGTATAGATAAGGATATCTCATGAAAACCATCGCTCGGCGTCTGAGCCCCTTCGCGATCCTGCTCCCGGCAAGCCTGTTGTCAGCCTGCGCCTCCCTAGGCAACGCCGGACTCGGCGGCTCCCAGCAGAACCCCACCAACCAGCTCCTGAACATGATCGATGAGGCTACCCGCGAAGGTATGTCCGTGGTGCTGGTACCGGCACTCATGCCCAACAAGAGCGTGACGGACCTCTCCAGCTACTCGCATCGGGTCATATTCAAGAACAAGGACGTGCCCGGGATCGCCTACATGCAGGCCTTTGCCAACAACGACCTGGAGAAGATCAAGGAAGCCGTCTATCTGTGGGACTTCCTCGAGGTCAACATCGTCCCGCCGGGAACCTACCTGCTGTCCGGAGGGATCGACTACAAGATCGACAGCACCCTTGCCCAGATCAAGGCGCCAAAGGGGCAGCCGGCTGCCAGCCCACTTGGTTCGGTGAACCTGTCCGCCGTGCTGTATCGCCGGTTCGTGAAGGAGAACTACTGGCGCGACGCCTCCTATGCAGACAAAACCTACACACAGAATGTCTGCAGCGCCGTGCACATGGCCTCCGGCCAATGCGTGGGCTGGACCGAGCAGCAATACAGCCAGCGGGAAATGGTCTCGGATGCCGGTTGGGCCGAAGGCACGAAGATCGAGGACGTTCCCTCCATCAAGCTGCAAGCGCAGATACCCGACGCCTATGCCCCGCTGTCCTTCACCATTCAGCCTGGGCAGATCCTGCTCAGCGATCGGTTCCACTTGAAGACCCCGGCCGTGAGCTATGACAGGAAGACCTGCAAGGCCGTGGACACGCAAAACATCAAGTGCGCCTTGCAGGATATCCAGGTCTTCATGAGGCCAGCGCCCATGGAGCTGACGAAAAGGTTCATCGATCGCGAGCAGCCAAGGCTGGATGAAACGGGCCGCCAGGTGCTCGCGCGCATCCAGCCGATGAAAACCGAGATACTCGGCGAAGCAGGCATGGAAGACCTGACCTGGGGCCTGCCGGTTTCCTTGAAACGCAAGGCAAGATGAAACGGGCCCTCCGCCGAGCGCCTTCCGCTCGCGGTCGCCACAACGGTTGATCGATAGAGGCCCGGAAGGCAGGCGGCAGGACAGACCGGCTCGGCTGGTCATGTTCGATGACGACCAGCCGATGACCGACCCAGACCGGATCTTGCGTCCAGATGAAAGCCGCGCACGGGGCTGGATTGCAGGCAACGGCCGAAAACGTGACAGGTGCTGGGGTACTCCTCGGACACTCCGGGAAAGTAGCAATTACGGAGCGGTTATCGGGAAAGGGAGGCGGTTGCGAGACCGTAAAAGTATGAAAGCGTTATGGGGGCACCCCAAGGAACTTGCTTCAGCAATACCGGACAGGAAAGAAAAAAGCCCCGTAACTCACTGAGCTACGGGGCTTTCCTGTTGGAGGCTGAGGTCGGAATCGAACCGGCGTTCACGGATTTGCAATCCGGTGCATAACCACTCTGCTACTCAGCCTTTGAGCGAAGCGACATGCGTTTGGCATATCGCTGAAATTTCTTTCCTGGCGCGATTTTGAACTTATAACCCTTTGATTTCAAAAGATTTTTAGCTCACCCATCGCTGGAATGGACGCAATTATGGACGGATTCGCCGAGCTTGGCAAGCGCTCTACGAAAAAAACTTTGCAGATCAGGCTATTGCGTAGCACAAGCCGGGAGAAACGGGCCCAGACGTCCGCGAAATGGGCCCGCAGCGACCGGCAACCGAGGAGCGCGCCAGGATCCGACGCGCCCTGCCCCGGCGATCAGTTCGCCTCGGGGCTCGCTTCGGTTGCGGGCGCTTCAGGCGTCGGCGCCTCCGTGGCGGCCGGCGCTTCGCCACCCGCCTGTGCACGCTTGGCGCGCTTCTCGCGCATCTGCTCGCGCTGCCGGCGAGACGCCTGCCGCCGCGCATACACCGCCTGCTCGGCGGTTACCTTGCCGGCAACCTGGCCTTGCAGATCCAGTCGCGGCGCATCTTCCACCATGCAACTCCAGTAGCGGCTGCCCTGGCACCAGGTGGCGATGGCCTGTTTCAGTTGTTCGGCGGTGATTCCCAGTAGCTCGAGATGCTGCTGCGCATCCTGGAGGATGCCCTGCTTGAGCGGAACCTTGGCCGCGGGGCTTTTCGGAAACGCCAGCGGAAAATGCCGTTGCAGCCTCCAGATAGCCTCGACTCCCGGCTCGACGGCTTCACGTTTCTTCGCGCGTCCCGCGGAGCTTTTGGTTTGAGCCGGTTTCGCCTGCGCCGCCTGTGCGCGCAGACGGTCTCTCAGCTCGGCAAGTTGTTCAAAACCCATCGTTCGCTTCACTAGTGCTGGTTCATTTCTGCGAGAGATTACCCGATACATCCGCTCGCGGCACGCAAAACGGCAACCAGTCGGGCACTTTCATTTCGAATCGACGCTCGTAGGCATGAGCGGCTCTCCCCCGTTCAGCGCCCGAGCGAGCTCATCGAGCGTAGTCGGCTTGAACAGGACCCGGTCCATGCCGGCAGCCAGGCAACGCTCCAGCGCATCCTTCTCGGCGCTGGCGGTAAGCGCTATCACCAAGCAGCGACGCCGACCGCCAAGGGCCTCTTGCGACCGGATACGTCGCGCCAGCTCGTAGCCATCCATCCGCGGCATCATGCCGTCGGTAATCACGACATCGAAGTCTTCGCCCTGCCAACGTTCGAATGCTTCCTCGCCATCTTCCGTGGAGGTCACCCGGTGCCCAAGGCTTTCCAATTGCATGGTCAGGGTCAGCCGATTGAACGGATGGTCTTCCGCAAGCAAGATCGAGAGCGCCCTTGCCTCTTTCTGCTCCTCGACCTCGGCAACTCCGGAACGCGCTTCGCTGGACTCGCTGGGCGGAGGCTCGGTCAGCGGAAGATCGAACTCGACCGAGAAGCAGGAGCCGTTGCCCAGTTCGCTGCGCAGGCTGATCTGGCCGCCCATCAGGTGCACCAGGCGTCGGCTGATGTACAACCCCAGGCCGCTGCCGGACGCCTGGCCAAGCGCAGGCGAGCCGACCTGCGAGAATGGCCGGAACAGCCTGGCCTGGTCCTCCTCCGAAATACCGAGGCCGGTGTCGCTTACCTCGAGCAGCAAATGAAGCCTCTCCGCCTCGCGCCGCCCCACTGCCCGCACCGTTACCCCTCCGCGCTCGGTGAACTTGATGGCATTGCCCAGCAGGTTGAACAACACCTGCTTGAAATGCAGGGGATCCACCAGCACCCAGTGCTCGAGATCCCCGTCGAGTTCCAGTGCCAGGGAAAGATTCTTCTGCCGCGTCAGCCCACCAACCAACGGCAGGATTCCTCTGATCAACTCGCCAGGAAGCACTGGTTCGGGAGCTGAATCGAACCGACCGGATTCGATCCGCGACAAATCGAGAATATTGCCCAGCAGAAGCAGCAACCCCTGGGCGGCCTCCTGGGCAATGCTCAGCGAATCTAGGTCCAACACGCCCTTCTCGCCCTTTTTCAGCACCAGTTCCTGCAGGCCGATGACCGCATTCAATGGCGTGCGGATCTCGTGACTCATCGTCGAAAGAAACACGCTCTTGGCACGGTTGGCAGCGTCGGCTTGCTCTTCTGCCTGGCGGGTCTTGCGCACCTGGCGCATCAGGTAGAAACCCCAGATGAGGGAGATGGAAATCAGTACGCCGAACAATCCGCCGATCTGCAGAATCTTGCTCCGGTGATCGCGCCAGAAGTCCGCCCCTCCCTTGGCGAAGCGAGGCTCCCAGCGGTGGAGGATTTCCGCCACTTCTTCCGGAGCGATCGCCAGCTGCGCCTTCTCCAGGATGCCCTGCAGCTCCGGCTGGTTCCTCGCCACGCCGATGCTGATCGGGATGGAGAGGTCATCGAGGATACCGACGACCTGGATCCGGTTGTCGAAATGCTGGGCGGACAGATAGCGACCGGTATAGTCGCTGCTGATGGCGGCCTCGCTCTGGCCGGCGTCTACGCTGCGCATGGCGGCGAGGAAGGTCGGATAGACCTGGAGCTTGATCTCCGGGTGCTCGCGTCGAATGAAGTCGTTGAGAAAGTAGCCAATCGTCGTCGCCAATCGCTTGCCCGCCAGGTCCGCGAGGCCATGGACACGCCCCACCCTTTCATCCCGGCCACCCTGGCGGGCGCCCATCAGCACCGTGGTGCTGCGTAGATAGGGCGTCAGCACTTCGAGGCCGGAATCGAAGCGCTCCGACGAAGGCATGGTCGGCGTAACCAATGCCTCCCCCGCATCCAGTCGGCTTTTCGTCTCGACGAAGTTGCGTGCTCCAGTGAAGGAAAACTGCAGGCCACTGCGCTTGCCGATCAGGTCCAGATAGTCACGCCCGATACCACTCAGCCTCCCCTCGTTATCCAGTTGCCCGAGCGCGCCAAGGGAATGGTTGATCACCACCGGCACGACCGGGTGCGCGGAGAGCCAACGCTGCTCCGCCGGCGACAGCGTCACCCGGGGCTCGTCGAAGCGCAGGCGCCGCCCGGCGCTCCAGCTGCGCAACAGTTCGTCGCCGTAGCGCCCGCTAATATGCGGCAGGGCGCGATCGATGAGCGCGAGCAGAGGTTCGTCACCTGGCCGGAGCAGGAAACGGAAACCCTGGCTGTCGATGGGTGCGAAGTTCTCGATGCGCAAGTTCAGCAGGTAATGGGTCTGGATGAGGTAGTGCGTGGAAACTGCGTCCCCCAGCACGCCATCGACATCCCCCATGCTCAGCGCTTCCAGGGCAAGCTGCGGAGAGTCGAACCAGATGATCCTGCTGTGCGGATAGGCAGCCTTGATACGTTCGGCGGGAAGATAGCCCTTGACCGTGGCCAGCCAGGACTCCGCCTGCGAATCGAACGGGGCACCGCTGGAAGACACCAGTACCGGCCGGTCGGAAAGATACGCAGCGGATGCCAGCAAGCCGTGTTGTCGGGCCTCGACCTCGCTACCGACGCCAAGCAGGTCGATCTCCCCTTGCGACAACGCGTCGATTGCCGCCTGCCGCGACGGAAAGTCCCTGACGCGCAACGGCCGCTCGAACACCAGGGCCAGGTAATCGGCCGTGAAGCCCTTGTAGGAGCCTGCGTAGAAGATGGACAACGGCGGATAGTCGGGGGAAACCACGCCTACCGTCAGCGGCTCCCGTGCATCCAGCCACTGCCTGGCTCGTTTATCGAGCCAGGGACGCATCGTTGTCGTCGTACGCCCATCCGGCAGGATGGATTCGGCTTCGACGGGCAGCGGCTGCAGAGCGATCAGCAACAGGCAAAAGACCGCGGACAGCAACGACCTTGTCAGCATGTCGAGTCTACGATGGCAAAGTTCTCCGGCCGGACAGAAAGCAGCGCATCCGCGACCCGGAGCCTGCGGATACATCGGCAACGATGCCGCCATGTTAGCAGGTAGATGGATACTTTTCCCAGGAACCCACGCCTGTCGACACTCGCTCTGGCAGCCGCCTTATGCCCGGCTCGCGAAAACCCTCGACTCTTTCGCGTCGCCGGCTAGATCGATGAAGCCGCTTGCGATGACGTGCGCCCTGGCCGTGGCATGCCTGCACTCGAAAGCCCAGTTCGAGCCGCACATCGCCGAGGGCAACCTGGTAGCGTGCTGGAAGGCTGGTGCGATCCATTCCCGGGCTATTACCTCTATCACCCAAGTCAGAGGCAACCTTCGCCGACCTTCTCAGTGGTCGTCGAAGCGCTGGCCTTGGGACGGCTCGGTCGAACGTGGCAGCCAAAGCAACAGGCGCACGAAGGCGGTCCAAGGTGCAATGAATCGAGCCCCCCTGGAGTGCGACAGCCACACTTCTGATGTGCCGAGGCAGCATCTTGCGGCAAGCCGCCTCGCTGGCGAGACGAAGGGCTTCGCGAAACGTACGGCCCCGGTCGCCGGGAAAGCGGCAAGGAGAACCGCCCCTCGGCGCGGACGTTCCACGAACGGGTACGGGACTTGGAGGCGGAACGAAAAAAGGGCCCGAAGGCCCTTTCTCAATGATCTACAGACTTCATTGGAACTCTATAGATCTATATTTGGAGCGGGAAACGAGACTCGAACTCGCGACCCCGACCTTGGCAAGGTCGTGCTCTACCAACTGAGCTATTCCCGCATCGTCTTGGTGACGGGCGCCATTGTATAGCATCGCGGCGCCGTGTCAACTCCTTGATTCAAAAAAGTTTATTTCTCTTTCGGGGTGGTCGACAGATGCGGCCACGCGGCCAGCAGGTAGTGCACCATGGACCACAGGGTCAGCGCCGCGGAGATGATCAGCAGCACGTAGCCGAGAATCACCCAGAAGGTCATCAGCGGCGGATTCGCCAGGAGAATGACCAGCGCCAGCATCTGCGCCGCGGTCTTCCACTTGCCCAGGTTGGACACCGCGACCTGCGCCCTCGCCCCCAGTTCGGCCATCCACTCACGCAAGGCGGAAACCACGATCTCGCGGCCGATGATGATCACCGCCGGCAGGGTCAGCCACAGGTTGGCGTGCTCTTCCACCAGCAAGACCAGCGCAACCGCCACCATCAGCTTGTCCGCGACCGGGTCGAGGAAGGCGCCGAACGGCGTGCTCTGGCCGAGGCGCCGGGCGAGGTAGCCGTCCAGCCAGTCGGTGGCGGCGGCCAGGGCGAACACGGCACTGGCGGTCAGGTAGCTCCAGGACGTCGGCAGATAGAACAGCAGAATGAAGATCGGAATGAGCAGGACGCGCAGTAACGTGAGCAGATTGGGGATATTCATCGGACCATCTAGGCTGCGAGGTGAGCCGGCATTCTACTCGCTGTGCAGGACGGCATAAATCTGCTCGGCAAGCTTTTTACTGATACCGGGGGCTTTGGCCAGTTCATCGATACTCGCCCGCGACAATTCCTGCAACCCGCCGAAATGCTTGAGCAAGTCGCGCCGACGTTTCGGGCCGACGCCAGGGACGTCCTCCAGCGTCGACGTCCGCCGTGCCTTGCCGCGCCGCGCACGGTGGCCGGTGATGGCGAAACGGTGCGCTTCGTCACGTATCTGCTGGATCAGGTGCAGCGCCGGCGAATCGGCCGGCAGGGTGAACTCGTGGGAGGCATCGTTCAGGTAGAGGGTTTCCAGCCCCGGCTTGCGGGTCACGCCCTTGGCCACGCCGAGCAGGATCAGACCGGCGACCGCCAGTTCCTGGAGCACCTCCTGGGCCATGGCCAATTGCCCCTTGCCGCCATCCACCAGGAGAATGTCGGGCATCTTCCCCTCGCCGTCCTTCAGGCGACTGAAGCGGCGGGTCAGCGCCTGGTGCATCGCCGCGTAGTCGTCGCCGGCCGTGACGCCTTCGATGTTGTAGCGGCGATAGTCCGACTTCAGCGGCCCTTCCGGGCCGAACACCACGCAGGAAGCCACGGTGGCCTCGCCGCTGGAGTGACTGATATCGAAGCACTCCAGGCGTTGCGGCGGCTCCGCCAGGTCGAGCGCCTCGGCAAGGGCTTCGAAGCGTGCCGCCACATGCTGGCGGTTGGCCAGGCGTGCGCCCAGGGCCTGTTCGGCGTTGGTCACCGCCAGTTGCTGCCAGCGGGCGCGGGTACCACGCACCCGGTAGCTGATCTCCAGTTCGCGGCCTCGCGCTTCGGCGATCGCCGAAACCAGCACCGGGAAATCCTCGTGCGTCACGTTGACGATCAACTCCGCCGGCAGGTCGCGCTCCTGGTGGCTGAGATAGTACTGGCCAAGGAACGCCAGCAGCACTTCGCCCACCTCCTCCTCGATCGCGACCTGCGGGAAGAAGTTCTTGCTGCCCAGCACCCGCCCGCCGCGTACGCTGATCAGGTGTACGCAAGCGCCGCCAGGGGTGACGATGGCGGCGACGATGTCGACGTCGCCGTTGCCACCTTCCATGCTCTGCTGGTCCTGGACCCGCCGCAGGATCGCCACCTGGTCGCGCAACTCCGCCGCCTTCTCGAAGTCCAGGCGCATCGCCGCCTGCTCCATGCCGACGTTCAGCTCGTCGGCCAGCGCGTTGCTCCTTCCTTCGAGGAACATCACCGAGTGGCGCACGTCCTCGGCGTACTCCTCAGGACTGACCAGCCCCACGCAGGGCCCCTTGCAGCGCTTGATCTGGTATTGCAGGCAGGGCCGCGTACGGTTGCGGAAATAGCTGTCCTCGCACTGGCGGACGAGAAACGCCTTCTGCAGCAGGTTGAGGCTCTCGCGGATCGCTCCCGCGCTCGGATAGGGACCGAAGTAACGCCCCTTGCGCTTCTTCGCGCCACGGTGCAGGGACAGCCGCGGATACTCGTCCTCGCTGGAGAGGAACACGAAGGGATAGGACTTGTCGTCCCGCAGCAGGATGTTGTAGGGCGGCCGCCACTCCTTGATCAGCGTCTGCTCCAGCAGCAACGCCTCGGTTTCATTGGCGGTGATGGTGGTTTCCACCTGGGCGATCCGCGCCACCAGCGCAGCGGTCTTCGGCGCCAGGCCGGACTTGCGGAAATAGCTGGCCAGGCGCTTCTTCAGGCTCTTCGCCTTGCCCACGTAGAGAAGCTTGGCGTCCGCATCGAACATGCGGTAGACGCCCGGACGATTGCTGCAGGTAGCGAGGAAAGCGCTTGCGTCGAAAACGGCGCTCATCTAGCTGGCGGCATCGACCATGCCGTGGCGGACGGCGAGCAGCGCCAGCTCCACGTCGCTGGTGATCGAGAGCTTCTCGAAGATGCGGTAGCGATAGGTATTCACGGTCTTCGGCGACAGGCACAGCTTGTCGGAGATGCTCTGCACCTTGTGGCAGTTGGCGATCATCAGGGCGATCTGGATCTCGCGCTCGGACAGCGAATCGAAGGGGGAATCGTGCTGCTGCGGCTGGAAGGACTTCAGCGCCAGTTGCTGGGCGATCTGCGGGCTGATATAGCGCTGGCCGGCGAAGACCTGGCGAATCGCCTGGACCATTTCCTCCAGCCCCGCGCCCTTGGTCATGTAGCCGGCGGCGCCGGCCTGCATGAGGCGGGTGGGGAACGGATCCTCTTCGCAGACGGTGACTACCACGACCTTGATGTCGGGCTGGCTGCGCAGCAGCTTGCGGGTTGCCTCCAGGCCGCCGATACCGGGCATCTTCACGTCCATCAGGACGACATCCGGCTTCAGTTCGCGGGCCAGTTTCAGACAGTCTTCACCGCAGTCGGCCTGGCCGACCACTTGCAAGCCTTCGATGTCGGCCAGCATGCGGGTAATACCGGTGCGTACCAGATCGTGGTCGTCGACCACCAGCACCTTAATCACGCTGCACCTCGTCGCGCATTAGCAGACAACCGCCCACACGGGCCCCCAGGAGATTTCGGCAACCTTAACAGAAAGCCATCCCATGACCTAGCTTGGCGCAAAGGCGTCATAAATCAAGCGTCATGGAAACATCATTCGACGGCATCGAACGGGCGCTGCGAAGTATACCGCCAGCCCCCGGCGAGCGGCAGACCGGATCGCAGCAAAAACCGGCGAATCTGTGGAGAGCCCAGCGACGCCGGGCCTGGTAAAGCGCAAGCGCCCTGGTTGCCCGGGACTCCTCCATAGCGACCATCGCCGAAGTCGAAAACAGGCGACCAAGACGCCACTGGCACCGGCGGCTACTGCGCGGCCATCTCACCGACACCGGTGAAAAGACGCTGGTGGAGGCGCCTGCGACTGGCATTCGGCACCAGGCGAACGAGGGTATTCCTCAGCCAGACGCTCCAGGGCGATTCCCACTGACCAAGGCGGCCGACGATCCAGGATTGCTTCCTGATGAACTCGATCCGCGCCTCGCGTTGCTGCTGGAACAGGATCAGCGTCTCGGCGCGCGGCGCCAGGCACCACAGGCGCGCCAGCAGGAAGGCGTCCTCCAGGGCCATGGCCGCGCCCTGCCCCAGGTTCGGCGTCATGGCGTGTGCGGCGTCACCGATCAGCACTACCCGTCCGCGGCACCAGGAGGCGCCGGCCAACTCCTCGAGGTCGTTGTGCACCAGCGTGGTGGCGCTCGGTATGAGCCGGGCGATGCTCGCGCCGATGCCGTCGAAGTCCGCGTAGTGGGCGGCCAGCCGTTGCGGGGTGACGAAGCCCTCCTCGTCCTCGGGCTCCTCCCGGCGCACCTTCAGGGTCGCGTAGACATACATCTCGCGCGGGCTGATCTGGATGAAGCCGAGGCGCTTGCCGTGCCCCCAGACCTCTCCCGCCAGCTCGGCGTCCTCCAGCCGATGGGGAACGACCAGGCGCCAGCAGGTTTCGCCGGAATGACGCAAGGTCGCCTCCGGCCAGACATAACGTCGCACGCTCGAACGAATGCCATCCGCACCGACCACCAGCGAACAGTCGTGGACAGTGCCGTCGCTCAGGGTCACGCGTTCGTGGTCGAGTCCGTCGAGGATCTGCACGATGGAGACCCCGACCCGAATGCGCGACTCATCCAGCCCCTCCAGCAGCGCCGCATGCAGTTCGTGGCGCTGTAACGCCAGGCCGCCGCGGGAATTCCCACCCAGACTGGAAGGCATCGACATCAGCATCGAACCGTCGTGGGCGTATACGTTGATGCCGGCCAACGGCATGCCACGGCGGAACAGCCGGTCGAGATCCAGGGTGCTGGACAACGCCGTCAACGCATTGCTCGCCAGGGTGATGCCGGTACCGATGGGCCTGATCTCGCTGGCCCGCTCGACCAGCAGCCAGTCGATGCCTGCCTTGGTGAATTCGCGCGCCAGCGCCAGGCCGGCGATCCCGGCCCCCTGGATAAGAACGGTCATCCGTTGCTCCTTAGCAGCGGCATCCGTCGCGACTTCGTGCGGTCGCGACAGGCCTGCCCGAGACGATGAAAATGTCCATCCTAGCCGCCCCGGACAGCCCACCGACCCTATCAGAAGATCGAGTTGACCCTGCTCGCCGACACCTCGCCGCTCGCTTTTCCTGTCCTCCAGGCCACCGGGAGTCCGGCGCGCCGGGAAGGCAAGCGTGGCCCGGGCACGGCACGCGTGGCCGGAAATCCCCGCTAGCCGCCGCCCGCCGCGGCGCTACGGTTTTCCTTGGCCAGCGGCCTCCCGAGCGCCGGCAAGCGGCGATGGCGCCTGAAGCTCAGGGCGACCGGCCCGCGCCACCACCGCCCACGACGATCATCCAGGCGCAGCCACCCCGGCGAGAGTGGCCGGGACGGCAGTGCTCAGCCGGGCCACGGCAAGCATGCACGACCGATCGGCACGGCGTCGCGGAGGCGCGGCTATACGCAGACCCCGCTCCTGTCAACCCCTTACGCAAGGTAGTGATTGCCGGAAGCCCAGCGTACGAAAATCAACCGAAACGACATCCGCATGGAATAACGAAGCCCTGACGCCTTCAGGGCGATAGCATCGCGTGCAAGAGGTAACCGATGAGCCCGTCCGAAAACATCCAGTACGATTTCGAGTGGCGACCACTCAACAACTACCTCGCCGTGCAACGCATCACGCCTCCGGACATACGTCAGGGTTCGGCTGCCGAGCCGCGCCTGCCCAGCGAAGCGCTCTACGAGTGGATCGTGCTGAACGGACGCTCCCCCCTGGAAGGCCTGAGCCTGGGGGAGCACTACCGCCTTTCCGACTACGGCGTCGCCGGGCTGGCATTGCAGAGTGCCGGCACCGTGGGCGAAGCCTTGCAACTGATCAAGACCAACATGCTGCTGTTCCGCAAGGATATCCGCGGGATCGCGGTGCGACGTTCCAGTTGCGACACCGTGGATGTGGATATCGACCTGCAGGACAAGCCGGACTGGCCGCAGTCGGCCCGGCTGTATCACGCCAACGTCCTGGCGTCGGCCGCCTACGCGGTGTTCCGCGACCTGCTGCTGGGCGAGCTGGAACTGGTCCGCCTGCGCCTCCCGGAAAGGAACGGCGACGTGCGGGCATACGAGGAGTATTTCCGGGTGCCGGTGTATTTCGCCGGCGCAGGCATCACCTTCACCCTCCCCGAGGAATTGCTCGAGGCCGAGATCGCCACTGCCAACTCCGCCGTGTTCCAGGCCTCGCTGGCGCTCGGCAGCAAGGCCTTCAACACCCGCGTCACCCGCGAGATGGGCGGCTACCGCCAACGCATCGTGGCACTGCTGGAGGTGCTACAGGACCGCTACCCGAGCATCGCCTGGGTCGCCCGGCAGTTGAAGGTCACCGAGCGGACGCTGCGCCGACGGCTCGCCGACGAGGGCACCAACTACCGGGAAGTGCTCGATCTGGTCCGCCACGACAGGGCGCGCCAACTGCTGCGGGACGAGCGACTGCGCATCGAGGAAGTCGCCGAGAGGCTGGGCTACATGGATACCTCCAGTTTTCGCCACGCCTTCCGTCGCTGGACGGGACAGTGCGCCAACGACTATCGCCAGGCCCGCCTCGCCGGCAAGACCGCGCGGCGCCAGGGCGAACGCTAGCCGGCATGATTCCCTTCAGGGCAATTTCTGCGGATAGGGGCGAAAGGCGAACAGGCTGCACGCAGCCAGGGAAAAAGCCGCGAGCAGCACCCATTCGGCCGTCCCGTAGCCTTCGGCGCGGTCGTACAGCCAGCCCAGCAGGTAAGCGCCGAGACTGATCGACAGGGCGAAGGTGAACGGCTGGATCGAACCGTAGATCACACCGAAGCTGCGCAGGCCGAAGTAGCGCATCAATAGGTACTTGGTGGTGCCGCTTTCCCCTCCTCCACCCAGGCCGACCAGGAACACCGCCAGCCATAGACCGCTCGGTGTGTCGCCCACCAGGAACCAGGCCATGCCGAGCACCGCCGCCAGGGCGAAGGGCAACGCCACCCGAGGCGTCGCCACGCGGTCGAGAAGCCAGCCCATCAGCGGCTGCGACAGCATCATGCCGACCCACAACGCCGACAGCGCGGTGCCCGCCTCGCCCCGGGACAAACCGCGCTCCACCAGCATCGGCACGCCATGGGTCATGATCCCGGACATCACGAACACCGCCAGTACCTGGTTGCCCAGCACCAGCCAGAAACTGGCGCTGCGCCAGGCCTGGGGCGCCGTCGATCCGCTCAGCGCGGTTTCCGCTACGGCCGTGCCGGCGGCCACGCCAGCATCCGGCGCTGGCTCGCGGAACAGCCAGGCCAGCAGCGGCAGCGCCAGGCCCAGTTCGAGCACGCCGTAGACCAGGAAAGCGCCGCGCCAGCCCCACGCTTCGAGGCTCTGGTGGCCGACCAGCAGGCCCAGCGGCCCGCCCACCCCGAAGCCCAGGCCTAGCAGGCCGTAGGCCACGCCCAGGCGTTGGCGGAACCAGAGTCCGAGGATACGTCCGTAAGGCAGGTTGCCTGGCGCCAGCAGGCCGATCAGCAGGAACAGCGCGTAGAGTTGCCAGACGGCATTCACCGCCGCCAGGCCGAGCAGCGGCAGCGACAGGGCCGCGGTCAGCCCGAGCATTGTCCGCCGCGCGCCCCAACGGTCGATCAGCCAGCCCTTGAGCGGGCTGGTGATGGCGACCGCCAGTCCGAACAGCGTCACCAGCAACGACACCTCGGCGCGGTCCCAGGCGTACTCGGCGCTCATCGGTGCGATGAACAGACTGAAGGTGTTCAGCAGGATGCCGGTGGGCCCGAGCATGATCGCCACCACCGACGCCAGCAGCACACCGCCGCTGGTCGCGGAAAATTCTCGTTGCGCCACGTCTGGCCCTCTAGAAGCGGTATGCCGCGCGTAGGTAGTAGAAGGCGCCGTTGAAGCCGATCTGCGAGGCATAGGTGTCGTAGCGCAGCACGTCGCCATAGGTGGTGTTCTGCGCGGGCAGCTTGTCCGGACGGACGTCGAACAGGTTGTCGGCGCCGGCGGTCAGCGTCAGGTCGGCGCTGAGCCGGTAGCGCGCGGCGATGTCGGTGATGTACTTCGGGTCGTTGACGAAATGGTTGAATTTCTCCGTCGACCAGGCGTCCGGCCCTACCGTGTAGTCGAGTTCCGAGCTGGTCCGGCCGTAGCGCGTCAGGCGCAGGCTGACCTCCCAGTCCTGGCGGCTCCAGGTGCCGCCGAGGGAAACCTGGCTGCGCGGGGTGGAGCTGGTGATCCAGGCGACCTGCTGGGCATTGAGCAGCGGCTCGCCGTTGGCGCCTCGATGGTTCTTGCGCAAGGTGGTGCGGTTGAAGTTGGCCGACAGTTCCCAGTCGACCTGCCCGTACTCGCCAAGCGCGACGAGGTAGTGACCGGTGATGTCGACACCGCGGGTGCGGGTGTCGGCACCGTTGGCCAGGTAGTGGGTACTGACCGTACTGGCACTGGCCGGCAACGAGATCCCCGCCGCGGCCAGGGCATCGATGGCTTCCTGGCCGGAATAGGTGGCGCTGTCGACGATGCGGTCGCGGATGCTGATCTGGTAGGCGTCGATGTTCAGCCCGACGTTTTCCCACGGGCTGAGTACCAGGCCAAGGTTGAAGCTGGTCGACTTCTCCGGTTGCAGTTCGTCGGCGCCGAGCATCTTCGCCGCCGGCGAGTTGGCCGCCAGCAGGCCAAGGGCGATGGTCGGGCCGACGCTGAGGCCGGTGTAGTGCTCCTGGACCAGGGACGGCGCGCGGAACCCGCTGCTTACGCTGGCGCGCAGCGCCACCCGCGGATCGAACTGGTAACGGGTGGCGAACTTGCCGTTGGTGGTGCTGCCGAAGTCGCTGAATTTCTCGTGGCGCACCGCCACGTCGACCTCCCAGGCTGGGGTCAGGGAGGTACCCAGGTCCAGGTAGGACGCCCAGGCGTGCCGCGACCATTGCCCCTCGCTGAGCGGCGAGAGGCCAGCCAGGGATTCCGCCCCGCCGCTGTAGTAGGACGCCGGGTCGCCGGCGTCGATGCGGTAGCTTTCCCGCCGGTATTCCGCACCCAGCGACAACGCCAGCGGAGCAGCGAGGAAATCCAGTTCGAATTCCCGCCCCAGGTCCAGGTTGCTGGTCCATTGGCTGTTGCGGTAGCGCGCCAGGTCGAAGCTTCTCGGGCTGTTGCCGGTTTCACGGTAGATCGCCGCGTTCACCGACTGGGTCATGCCGATATCGGGACGGTCGGCGCCGTAGCCACTGCTCAGGTCCCAGTGCCAGGCATCCAGCAGACGCTCGCCGCGCACCCCGGCGAGGAACGCATAGTCGTCCTCGTCGCTGTTCGGGCGCGGCGTGAAGCCGTCCGGATACAGCGTCGGCGCCACCGAAGCCAGGCGATAGTTGGCCGCCGAGGAGGCCTTGCGCCGGGTATAGGTGCCGAAGCCGTACACCTCGATATCGTCGCCCAACCCGAAACCCGAGTTGAGCGCCAACGATTGCCGGTGGAACGCGGGATCGCCCATGGAAATGTTGTCGCGCCGACCGGTGCGCTCATCGATGCCGCTGCGCATCGTGCGCTCCTGCTCGCGATATTCGGCGGTGAGGTTGACGAAGCCGCTATCGCCGAAGGCCAGCCCGATGTTCCCCCCGCCGCCATGGGTGAAGCCGTCGCCGTCGCCGGTCTGCCCGACGTCAGCGGCCGCCGACCCGCCGCTGTCGGCGGACTTGAGGATGACGTTGATCACCCCGGCGATGGCGTCCGAACCGTACTGCGCCGAGGCGCCGTCGCGCAGCACCTCGACCCGCTCGATGGCGTTGATCGGGATGGTGTCCAGATCGACGCCGGTGGAGCCCTTCTCCAGCCCGCCGCTGATATTGAGATTGGCCGTTTCGTGGCGACGCTTGCCGTTCACCAGCACCAGCACATGGTTGGGGCTCAGCCCGCGCAGCGACTGCGTGTGGGTCAACGCCGAGGCGTTGAACGGCTGGGCCTGGCGGGTCAGCGAGGGCAACAGTTTGACCAGCGCATCGCGCAGGTCGACCGCACCGCTGCTGCGTAGCTGGGTAGCGCTGACCACATCGATCGGGCTCAGGCTGTCCTGCGCCTTCACATCGCTCTTGCGCGTGCCGGTGACCACCACGGTGGACAAGGTCGGTGCCACCGTCGCACCTCGCGTCTCCTGCACAGGCGCCTGTCCGCGGCGCAGGACGAAGGCACCGCTTTCGTCCTGCGCGTATGCCAGCCCGCTGCCGGCCAGGGCACGCCGCAAGGCCTCCTCGACACTGAGCCGGCCGCGGATATCCGGTCCGCGCAACCCCGCCACCAGGCGCTGGTCGAAGGCGATCGGCACGTGTCCCTGGCGCACGATGTTCAACAACACCTCGGCCAGTTCGCCGGGCGCTATGTCGAATACCCGGGGCGCCGTGGCCACGTCGCGCGGCCCACCGTCGGCGGCCTGCACCTCGCCCTGCAGCGCGCAGGCGAGCCCCACCGCACAGAGCACCGGGGTCAACGAACGAGAGGAAAGACGTACATCGGGCATGGTCGAATCGTCCTGGATGGAATTCGCCCATGAGTGCAATCCGACGCCGGCTTTTTCAGCGTCGGGCAATATGAATTTCGCATAACCTTATGCGCCCGGGTTCCTCCGCAGGCGGCGCACTAGCGTGCGTCGGCGAGCCGCGGCGCGGGCGGGTTGATCAACAGCGCGAATATCTCGGAGTGGGACTTCACGTTCAGCTTCGCGTAGATGTGCCGGCGATGCACCTTGATAGTGGCGATCGACAGCGTCAGCCGATCCGCTATTTCCTTGTTCGAGTATCCATCCAGCATCAGCCGGATGACATCCGACTCCCGCGCGGTCAGCGGCGATATCAACCCTCTCCAGGGCTGGACTTCCACCTCCGCCGCTGCGATCGGTTTCGCCTCCTCCCTGACCGCATCCTCGAAGTGGATGCGTTTTTTCATCAGCGCGATGACCCACGGGCGAAGCAGCTCGAACAGCGCGATCTGCTCGGCACCGAAGCGGCTCTCGCTGCCCAACGACAGGCATAGGGTTCTTTCACCATCCAGCGGGACGTTATATTGAACTTCGTCCGTCACCACATAATGCGCAAAGTACGTATTGTAATATTCGGTCGTTTCGAAATCTTCGGAGACGATATCCGCAAGATGAAAAAGCCCGCCGCGCCGACAGTTCCTGGATACCTGGTAGAAAGGATCTTGCAGATAAAGTCCGGTTATATATCGACTGATCAGCGGGTCCGGCTCGACTTCTTCTCTCTCCTCCTCCATGAAGGAAAGAATCAAGGGACTGGAATCGCTGAATATCAGGGCCGCCCAGTTGTCGACGGGGGCGAACTGGCCGAGGGTCTGCGCCAGGATCCGCCAGAAGAACGGCCGGTCCAGCGCTTCGAGCAACTTTCCCAGTGACTCGTGCCAGGCGCCGCCGTGCAATGCGATATCCACACAACTACTCCTCTGGGATTAGTCACTCGGCGTTATGTCATGAAGAGTTCCAATGTGCATAATATCGATGCCTTCGAAGATAGCCACAGGTCAGAACTACCAGTTCTGGTAGGTGCAAAATCCAACTTGTTTCGTTTCGGAAAGGAAATCCAATGAAAAAAGTTTGTGCACTGGCGTTATCGATCCTGACGACGATCGGTGCGACAGCGGCGGACAGTGCATGGGCTGCGCAAACCAGCGTCCATCTTTACAACTGGTATGACTTCATCGCCCCGGAAACGCCCAAGGCTTTCCAGAAGGAAACCGGCACCCGTGTCGTCCTCGACACCTTCGACAGCGCCGAGACCGCGCAGGGCAAGCTGATGGTCGGCCGCTCCGGCTACGACGTGGTGGTGATCACCTCCAACATCCTGCCCGGGCTGATCAAGGCGGGCGTCCTCCAGGAACTCGACCGCGACCGGCTCCCCCACTGGAAGAACCTCGACGCGGACATCCTCGGGAAGCTTCAGGCCAACGATCCCGGCAATCGCTATGCCGTACCTTATCTCTGGGGAACCACCGGGCTCGCCTACGACGTGGACAAGGTCCGCAAGCTGCTCGGCCCCGACGCGCCCGTCGACTCCTGGGACCTGGTCTTCAAGGAGGAGAACATCTCCCGCCTCAGCCAGTGCGGCGTGGCCACGCTGGACTCCTCCACCGAGCTGGTGTCCATCGCCCTCAACTACCTGGGCCTGCCGCACAACAGCCAGAATCCCGAGGACTACCAGAAAGCCCAGGAACTGTTGCTGAAGGTTCGCCCCTACATTCGCTATTTCGACTCCTCCAGAGTCGACACCGATCTCTCCAACGGCAACGTCTGCGTGGTGGTCGGCTGGCAGGGCACGGCCTACATGGCCCAGGTCAACAACGAACAGGCCGGGAACGGTCGCCATATCGCCTACAGCATTCCCCGGGAAGGCTCGCTGGTCTGGGCCGAGAACATGGTGCTGCTCAAGGATGCACCGCATCCGCAGCAGGGTTATGCGCTGATCGACTACCTGCTGCGTCCGGAGGTCATCGCCAGGACCTCCAACTACGTGGGCTATCCGAATGGCAACCAGGCGGCGCTGCCGCTGGTAGAGCGGAAGCTGCGGGAAAACCCGGCGGTTTACCTGAGCAAGGAAACCATGGCGACCCTCTTCCCGCTGGAAACCCTGCCACTGAAGGTCGAGAGAATCCGTACCCGTGTCTGGAGCCGGGTCAAGACCGGGAGCTGACACCCGCCCGAGACGCCCCCTGGAAGCGCGGGAGCGCCCGGAGCCAGAAAAATCCAGCGAGGTCCGCCAGGACCGGCGTTCGCGTCTTTCACCGGGCGAGGCTCTGCCTCGTCCGTCAGGATGCGGCTTGCCGGCTGACCTGCGACCGATAGAGATACCTCTCCCCCAGGGCGGGAAAGCCCCGGGCATGCCTGATGGAGAAAACCATGCTTATCCATTTCTGCCCCAGGCTGCTGACGCCTGCGGGGTTCGACCTGCCGTGCGAGTTGATCGACATCCGCATCAAGGAGTTCGACCTGCACCTGCTTGGCGGGCGCGACGTGGTGGCGCGTCACCCCCTCCCCGACAAGCGCTACCACGTGGCCTGCCGCAAGTCCGGCTGCAAGGCGGTGAATGGCCTGCTGGTGGACGTGGAAAAGCACGTTCCGCTGTTCACCGTGGACACCCGCTGGAGCATCGACGCCGAAGTGGTCCTGCGCCACCGCGTCGAGTACGTGGTGCTCGACGCCGAGCACGATGCGGTGAGCGACTACATGCTGCTGTGGTGCGACGAGGTGCCCAACTACTTCCTCGGCCAGAGCACCCCGGCCATGCAGGTTCCGTTGATGGAACTGATGCGCGGCAAT
Source organism: Pseudomonas sp. 203-8 (assembly GCF_020708595.1). Lineage (NCBI taxonomy): Bacteria > Pseudomonadati > Pseudomonadota > Gammaproteobacteria > Pseudomonadales > Pseudomonadaceae > Pseudomonas > Pseudomonas sp. 203-8. Next base: position 159,243 of record NZ_JAJFDF010000009.1, read on the forward strand.
GCGTTGCAGACCGAGCGGCAAGATGTGTTCCGCCTGCCGACGCTGAGGTCCGAACGCCTGCGCCAGGGCAACGCCGATGCCAACCAGCATCTTCCGAGCCGTGAGCAGGCGTTCCACGTCAAGGCCGAGCAGATCAGCTATGGGCTGGCCTGAGCGAGCATCGAGGACCACGGATGGCACGCTCAGGCCGCCCGCACCATGGTATAGGTCAGGGAAGCTGAAAACAGTGCCAGGATGACCGAGGTGACCTTGGAGAACAGCGGGCCGGATATCGACCCCAGGTAGCCTTTTCGAATACCGGCCCCCAGCCCGACCCAAAGCATCCCGATGGGCGCCAGCACAACCAGGAAGGCCAGCAGCGAGATCGTGTAGTTGTTCCAGAAGTCGAGGAACGCCTTGCCGGGAAAGATCACGCTGGCGAAGATCAGCGCCTTCGGGTTCGACAGGGTTGCCACGAACAGGTGCAAGGGCCATCGGCGGAAGTTACCGGTCCCGGCACTGCGGATCGAGGCATTCCAGGTCTTCACCGCCAGGAGCGCCACATACAGCGCGCAGAGTGCCTTGGTCAGACTGATGATCCATGGATTGCTCTCGGACAGGCGCGCCAATACCCAGCCCCATGCCGAAATGGATAGCGAGTAGCCCAACGCCTCGAGCAGGATGAAGGGCGCCGCCCGCAGCGAGCCGAAATGGAAACCGGCGCTGAGCAGCAAGGTGTTGGATGGCCCCGGGACGACCAGGATGAGCGATGAAAACAGCATGATCGCGTAGATATCTTCGGCAAGCATGGTTCCCTCCAGCGAGAAGCCGTTGTTGTTTTCCTGTTGACGAACGCGTGGAACCGGGCGGCGTCCTTCAGCCACCCAGGGTCTTGTAGAGTGCGATCAATTGGGTCCTCAGCAGCGCCTCGCTATCGATCAGCTCGCGCTGCGCCTGCATGGACGTACGCTGGGCGTCGATTTCCTCGAGGAAGTCCACCTGCCCCTGGGCGTACTTGACCTGTGTCCATTCATAGGCCTGGCGGCTGCTGGCGGCCTTGTCGCGCATGTGCAGGTTGCGCTGGTATTCGGCGTGGTAGCGGCTCAGGGCATCGTCGACCTCCTGCCAGGCGCCCAGCACCGTACGCTGGAAGGTCACCGCGGCCTCCTGCTGCTCCAGTTCACGCAGACGCACGACGGTTCGCCTGCGGCCGGCATCGAACAGCGGCAGGTCGAGAGTGGGCCCGATGCTCCAGGCGCGACTGCCCCATTCGCCGAACTTCCCGTCCCGGTAGGACTCGTAGCCGAAGCGCGCGCCCAGGGCGATGCTCGGATAGAGCGCCGCCTTGGCGATGCCGATGTCCGCGGTGGCACGGTGCAGGGATTGCTCCGCCGCACGAATGTCAGGTCTCTGCCGGACCAGCTCGGAGGGCACGCCGAGCCTGAAATCGGGCAACGCCCTTTCCAGCACGTTGCCCGGCTTCGCCTCGAGCGCCCGTGCCAGGGCGCCGGGACGTTCGCCCAGCAACACGGCGATGCGGTTGGTCGCTTCCGTCTCGCTCGCCTGCCAGGCCGGCAGCCGTCCGCGCAACGCCTCCAGCTCAGCTTTCTGCCGCTCGACATAGAGCTCATCGGTCAGGCCTTCGCCCGCCCTCACCCGCACCAGGCGCAGACGCTCCTCGAGCATGCGGATGTCCTCCTCGAGCAGACGGATCTGGCGTTGTGCGGTACGCACATCGATATAGCTCCTGGCAACCTCGCTCGAGATACTCAACAGCGTGTCGTCGAGCGCGGCCGCGGCCATGCCGATCTCCGCCCGGGCCGCCTCTACCGAACGTCCGACCCGCCCCCAGAGGTCCGGCTCCCACGAAGCGTCGAAGCCTGCCTGGTACAGCGTGAACGGGTCGCCGAGGGCTTTCTCCAAGGCCTCCCGGTTGCCCGGCTCGGTAGCCTCCAGCAAGCGGTTGTTCATACCGTAGAGGCTCTGTTTCTGGCGCGACACTCCCCCTTCCAGCGTCACTTCCGGCAGGTAGGCGCTGGAGACTATCCGGCGCTGCATACGAGCCTGGGCGAAGCGCAGGATAGCGCCATGCAGTTCCGGGTTGGCCTGTATCGCCCTGGCCTGGAGGTCGTCCAGCACCGGATCGCCGAACACCTTCCACCAGGCTTGGTCGCGCAGTCTTTCGCCCTCGTGTCGGGTACTGCGCAGGGCTTCCGGCCCGCTGTGCCAGTCGCCCCAGCGTTGTGGAGAAACGCTTTGCGGCGGCTGGTAGTCGGGGCCCACGGTGCAGGCGCTCGACGAGAGCGACAGCAGCAGCACCAACCCGCGCAGGACACCTGCGCCTGACCTGGTATGAAGATGAATAGCGTGCATGGCATGCCCCATCAGACGAGTCGATTGCGAAACAGCCAAGCCGCCAGCGGCAGGGTGACTGCGGCGACGCTCAGCATTGGAATGAAGTTCCCGGAAATGTCGGCCAGGCTCGCGCCTTCCAGGTACACCCTGCGCACCAGGTCGATGGCGAAGCGCAACGGGTCGGCGTAGGTCAGGATCTGCAGGGTTTCCGGCATGCTGTGGATAGGCGTGATGAGACCGGAGAGCAGGATCAGCGGCATCATGATGACGAAGGTGTAGACCATCGCCTGCTGCATGTTGGCCGACAGTGCCGAGACCGACAGGCCGATGCCGACGCACGCGGTAGTGAACACCAGCAGACCCAGATACAGGTCGAGCAGCGAACCGGCCATTGGGATGCGGAACCAGAAAAGACCGATGGCGAGGATCAGGGTCGACTGCAGGAGGCCGATGAGGACCGACGGCACCGCCTTGCCGATGAGGATTTCCAGCGGCGTCAGCGGAGTCACCAGCAGTTGGTCGAAGGTGCCCTGCTCACGCTCCCTTGCGACCGAGAGCGCGGCCAGCATCAGAGTCTGGATCATGCTAAGAGCCGCGATCAGGCCTGGCACGATATTCCAGCGGGTCTCCAGGTTCGGGTTGAACCAGGCGCGCATCTCCAACTGCACACGTGGCTGCCCCTGGCGCAGATAGCGCGCGTTGAACTCGCCGACCAGGCGGCTGATGTGGCCCGCAGCCATGCCGGCGGTGGTGGAGTTGCGACCGTCCAGGATCAATTGCAGGTCGCTGCCTCGCTCCCTGGCCAGGCGCTCCTCGAAATCGGGGCCCATGTGCAGCACGAGGAGGGCATCGCCGCCATCGATGACCCTGGCAATATCTTCCACCCGCCGCAGGGTCTCCACCCGCTGGAAGACCCCGGTGGAGTCGAAGCGGGCGAGCAGTTCGCGGGACGCTGTCCCGTTGCTCTGGTCAAGCACGGCGTAGGGCACGTAGTTGAGGTCGTAGGTCGCGCCGTAGCCGAACAACAGCGTCTGCACGATCGCCGGCGCGATGAGGATCACACGGTTGGCGGGATCCTTGACGATGGCCAGGAACTCCTTGCGACAGAGGTACAACAGGCCGCGGACGACCGAGATGAGATTGGCCATGGCGTCAGTCCAGCTTCTTGCGTGTGCATAGCCGCGCAGCGTTCAGCAGGAATACCGCGTAGCCGGCGAGGATGAGCAGGTTCTTCAGCGCCAGGTGCCAGTTGTCGCCGGCCAGGAACAGGGTCTTGACCAGTTCCATAAAATAGGTCGCTGGCAGGATCGAGCCGACCAGGCGGATGAAGGTCGGCACGTTGCGCAGGTCGAACAGGAAGCCCGACAGCATTAGTGCAGGAAGGAAGCTGGAGAGGATCGCTACCTGGCTGGCAAGGAACTGGTTGCGTGTCCTGGCGGAGATCAGCAGGCCGATGCCGAGGGTGACGAACAGATACAGCATGGAACTGAACAGCAGCAGCACCAGCGATCCCTGTATCGGTACGCGGAACAGCAGGCGGGCCGACACCAGGCACATCGATAATCCCAGGAGACCAACCAGGAAGTAGGGGATGATCTTGGCCAGCAGGATCTCCGCGGAGCGCACCGGGGTGACGAAAAGGGACTCCAGCGTCCCCCTCTCCCATTCGCGCGCCACCACGAGCGAGGTCAGGAAGGCGCCGACGAGGGTGATGATAAGGGCGATCAGCCCCGGTACCAGGTACCAGGTACTGCTGTTGGCGGCGTTGAACCACATCCGCTCGACGATCCGCACGCCCCCCTGCACCCGCTCGCCGCCCAGACGGTCCACGCGTTGCTCGTGCCAGACCCGCAGCGCCCCGTTCACGTAGCGCCCGAGGGTGGCCGCGCTGTTCGCGTCGGCACCATGCAGGAGTAGCTGGATGCGCCCGTCCCCCTGCTCCAGGCGTCGCGAGAAATCCACCGGGATGCGCAGGATGCCGTCTACCGTACGCTGCCGCATCAGGTCTTCCGCCTCGCGGATACTTGCCACCTGGACGGTCGAGAAGTAGCTCGAGCCCGCCAGCTTCGCAGCCACGTCCCTCGCAGCCGGCGAGCTGTCCTCGAGAACGATCGCCAGGGGCGTGTTGCGGATATCCAGAGAAAGCCCGTAGCCGAAGATCAGGATCAGCACGATGGGCAGGATCACGCCGATCGCCAGGTTGCTCCTGTCGCGCAGCAACTGGCGGAGTTCCTTGCGCGTCAGGGCGACGAGGCGCCGCCTGAAACCGCTATCCGGATGGTGCATGCGTCGTTCCTCCTAGCCCGCCGCCATGCCCAGTCGGGCGCGCGAGCGCTCGACCACGGCGATGAAGGCACTGTCCATGTCGGAAGCCTGCTCGCCTCCCTGTCGCCGGACCTCTTCCGGCGTTCCCAGCGCCAGCAGGCGCCCGGCATCCTGGATGACGATCCGGTCGCAGTACTCCGCTTCCTCCATGAAGTGCGTGGTGATGACGACGGTGGTCCCCGCCGCGGCCAGTTCGGTGATCTGCCGCCAGAAGGCGCGGCGCGCCAGCGGGTCGATGCCGCTGGTAGGCTCGTCGAGGAAGAGGATGTCCGGCTCGTGGAGCAAGGCCACCGCCATGGCCAGGCGCTGCTTGTAGCCGCCCGGCAGGTCCCCGCTGCGATCATTGCGCTGCCCCTGCAACTCGAACTGGCGCAGGACGGTATCGAGCCGTGCCTTGAGTCGCCCCCCGAACAGGCCGTAGGCCCCGCCGAAGAACTCCAGGTTCTCCTGGACAGACAGGTTGCCGTAGAGAGAGAACTTCTGCGAAACGTAGCCGATGCGCCGCCGAGCGGCGGCCCGGGCGCTCCTCAGGTTAACCCCGGCCACTTCCAGGTGGCCGCTGGAGGCTGGCAGCAAGCCGCAGAGCATGCGAAAGGTGGTGGTCTTGCCGGCTCCGTTGGGGCCGAGCAGACCAAAAATCTCGCCCTTGAACACTTTGAACGAGGTACTGGCGACCGCCGTGAAATCACCGAACTTGCGCACCAAGTCGCGGACCTCGATGATCGGGCGACGCTCGCTCTCCAGTTCCTCCTCGCCGCCCGGCTCGTCCGCAGGCGCCTGGGGAGAGGGCTGGCCCTGGTCGCTGGCGTGCTCGCGCAACAGCACCATGAAGCCATCCTCGAGACGAGCCGCCAGCGGCTGCGCAGCCTGCTCTCCGTGTAGCGAGGGAATCTCCTCGAGCGACGCATGGCCGGAGCGGATGAAACGCACCTGGCCACCATGAGGAACGGCATCGACGATATGCTCCCGGTCATCGATCAGCCTGGCCTGCAAGGTCCTGGCCGGCACCCCGGCTGCCGGCTCGATGCCATAGCACAGGTCCTTGGCACGCTCGCTCAGGTCTTCCGGGGTTCCCTCGGCGATCAGGTTGCCCTGGTACAACACGAAGACCTGGGCGCAACGCTGCGCCTCGTCCATGTAGGCGGTACTGATCAGCACGCTCAGCCGCTCCTGCTCGATCAGTTGCTCGATGATCTGCCAGAGCTCACGGCGTGACAGCGGATCCACGCCGACCGTGGGTTCGTCCAGCAGCAGCAGGTCCGGCGAACGCACCAGGGTGCAGGCCAGGCCGAGCTTCTGCTTCATGCCACCGGACAACTGGCCGGCCAGGCGCCCGGTGAAGCGTGAAAGATCGGTCATCTCCAGCAGACGCGCAAAACGCTCCTTGCGCTGGCCAGGTTCCACACCGTGCAGGTCGGCGTAAAGATCAAGATTTTCCTGGATCGTCAGGTCCTCGTAGAGTCCGAACTTCTGCGGCATGTAGCTGATCCGGTCCTGCACGGCTTGGGGTTCGGCGCCAACGTCCAGCCCGAGTACCCTCAGTTGCCCTCCATCGGCCTTCATCAGCCCGGCGATCAGTCGCAGCAGGGTGGTCTTGCCGGCACCGTCCGGCCCGACCAGGGCGCTGAGCCGCCCCGCCGGAATCCGCAGGCTGACCTCGTCGAGCGCGACTAGCGGGGTGCCGCCGCGGGTGGCGAAGCGCTTGACCAGTCCACACGCCTCTACCGGGACCACCGTCTCCATCACTGCCCACCCCCGGCGCCGGGTTCGTCGAGGTAGACGGTGGCGGGCATCCCCAGCCGCAGGCGATCCTCGGGATCGTCCAGCAACACCCGGATCTCATAGACCAGGCTGGTCCTCAGGTCCTCGGTCTCCACCGTCTTCGGGGTGAACTCAGCAACCGAGGAGATATAGCCGACCCGCCCATCGACGGGCCGCTCCGGCACGCTGTCGGTGACCACCCGCGCCTTCTGTCCGGGATGCACGCGTCCCAGTTGCCGCTCGTTGACATAGGCGCGCACCCATTTCGGATCGGTCAGCGCCAAAGCGAACACCGGCCTGCTCGGCGAAGCCATGTCGCCCGGTTCCAGCAAGCGCGTCCGGACGGTCGCGTCGCGAGGTGCCTTCAATTGCGCCTGCGAAAGATAATGCTCGAGAAGCCTCAGGTCGGCCCGGGCGACCTCCAGTTCGGCCTGCGCCTGGGCGATGTCCTCGTCCCGCGGGCCGATGTCGGCGAGCTGCCAGGCCTTGCGCTGGTTCTCCACTTCGGCCCTGGCGACCTTCAGTCGCGCGGCGGCCGCATCCAGGCTCTGCCGACTGACGCCCTTGCCGTCGGTGCCACCGGCGATCCGCTGCAGGCGCACCAACTCCAGGCGGGCCAGTTCGGCTTCCGCCTGTGCCGCCTGCAGGCGCGCCCTGGACTGGTCGACCTCCTGCGGCCGGGTGCCGTTGCGCAGGCGCAGCAACACTTGCTCCTGCACACCGATCCTCGCCCTGGCGGTCTCGATACGCAGGCGAAGGGTACGCGTATCGAGCTCGGCCAGAACCTGCCCGGCGCGCACCTTGTCGCCTTCCTCCGCATGCAGCGCAACGATTCGTTCGCTGTTCTCGAACGCCAGGGAAACCTGACGGATGTCGACGTTGCCGTACAGTTTCAGGGCATCCTCGCTGTCGTCCGCGCCAAGGAAATACCAGCTCGCCCCCGCTCCTATGGCAAGCAGTACGGCGGCTCCGGCAATCAGCTGCTTCTTCATGTCTGGGTCCCTTGGTCAGCGCAGGAGATGTCGAAATCAAATTCCAATTGAATTTGATCTAGTAAATAACAGACAATCGCCCTTATCAACCCCCTGACAGCAGGACTCCCATGAGCACACGACGCCGCACCCCACGAAGCGACGGCGAAAGTACCCGCGCACGGATTCTCGAAGTCGCCGGCCGGCTGTTCGCCCAGCACGGTTATGCCAATACCGCCAGCAAGGCCATCTGCGAGGAAGCTGGGGCCGACCTTGCCGCGATCAACTACCATTTCGGTAGCCGCGACGCCTTGTACAAGGCGGTGCTGGTCGAAGGACACAAGCAGTTCGTCAGCCTGCACGACCTCCGCGAACTGGCGGATAGCGCTCTTCCGCCGGAAACCAAGCTGGAGCGTTTCATCAATGCCATTGTTTCCCGCCTGCTCGACGACCGCAGTTGGCAGAGCAAGGTCTGCGCTCGCGAAATCCTCGCGCCGACGGCGCACTTCGCCAGCCTGATCCGCGAGGAGGTGATGCCCAAGTTCGAAGCCTTGGAGCGGATCATCGGCGAGATCACCGGCCTGCCCCGCCACGACCCCGCCCTGTCGCGCTGCGTCATAAGCATCATCGCGCCCTGCCTGATGCTGATGGTCATCGATCGCGACCAGTCGAGCCCGATGCAAGCGATCCTGCTGCACGACGCCGACGCCCTGAAGAACCACCTGAACCTCTTCGCCCGCAGCGGACTGGAAGCCATACGCCGGCACCACGACCCCTCCTGACGCGGCTCAGAGTGTGACGAACGCGCACGAGACCGCGCTGCTCGCAGTCAGTGCCGAGCGAATCCGGGCCATGGCCTGGACCCCGCTTTCGTTGAGGAAAAAATGCCCGCCCGGTAGGCAGGCATGCTCGAACGGCCCGCTGCTGTAGCGCCGCCATTCCGCCATCCGATCGGCGGGGGCGATTCGATCTCGATCTCCCGCCAGGCAGGTCAGCGCGCAGTCCAGCGGCTGCGGCTCCCGGCAGCCATGGGAGTAGACCAGCTCGATATCCGCCTGGATGATCGGCAGGAACATCTCCATGAGGTCGGGCTCGCCAAGGACGATGTCAGGCACCCCGCCCATTCTCCCGAGCAGCGTGATCGCCTGGTTGGCCGGCAGGCGATGCAAGGGCTGCACCGCCTGCCCTAGGTGCGGCGGAGCCATGCCGGAAAGCACTAGCCGACAGGGCTCCGTCCGCCCACGCGCGCGCAGGACGCAGGCGACCCGGTAAGCCAGCAGCGCGCCCATGCTATGGCCGAAGAAAACATACGGGACATCGTCGTCGAACAGGTTCGCCAGGCAATCGGCGATCGCCCCGCCGGCCTCCTCCATGTCGCGGTAGGGAGCCTCGGCCGCACGGCTTTCCCGGCCGGGCAACTGCAGTGCGTAAAGATCGACGCTGTCGTACAGCGGCAGGAACCAGTTATGGAATACCGACGCACCGCTGCCGGCATAGGGAAAGGTGAATAGTCGCATCTTTCCCCGTGGCCGGTTGGCATAGGGAAACCAGAGGGCCATTTCCGACATCGCAGAGAGCCTCATCTGTCAGTCCTCCACCAGGGCTTTCAACTTGAAGCGATCGACCTTGCCGTTAGCGTTGCGCGGCAGTTCCGCTAGCGTCTTCGCCCGGTCGACGATCATGTAGCGCGGCAGTCGCTCAGCGCAGTGACGCTTGAGTTCGATGAGCGAGACTGCCTCGCCATCGCTTGACACCAGGAACGCCCAGAGCGCGGCGTCCATGCCGCCACCGGCGACGATCACCGCAGCCTCGCGTACCCGCGGATGGGCCAGCAGAGCGGCCTCCACCTCGCCCCGTTCGATGCGATAGCCACGAACCTTGAGCATGTCGTCACGACGACCGAGATACTCGTAGTTGCCATCGTCCAGTTGCCTGACGAGGTCGCCGGTGCGATAGCTCCCGGTAACCGCCGGCTGGCCGAAATAGCCGAGCATCACGGTGGGGCCGCGAACGATCAGCTCGCCCTCCTCCCCGACCTCGCAGCGCCGGCCATCGTCCTTTTCCGCCCAGACTTCGTCGCCGGAAGCAGCCGTCCCGATGGGCACCGGCTGGAGACGAGCAGGATCGACCGCGACAACCTCGTAACAGGTGCAGACATTGGTCTCGGTGGGACCGAACAGGTTGGCCATGCGCAGCCCTGGGAACGCTTCCCGGAGCACACGCAGGTGTTTGATCGGAAAAGGCTCACCGGCGAACAGCACGACTCTGAGGGAGTCCGGGCAAGACTGCAGCAGGTTGCCGTCGCGCATCATCATGAGCAGGACCGAAGGTACCGAATACCAGACGCTGATCCGCTGTTCCTGGAGGAACGCCGTCAACAGCGCCGGGGAAAAGGCGATGCCTTCCGGAACCAGGCAAACCGCCGCGCCACGGCTGAAGGCGCAATAGAGATCGAGCACCGACAGGTCGAAATGGAACGGAGCATGGTTGGAAAACCGATCGCGTGCCTCGAAGGCAAAACGCTCATTGGCCCACTCCACGAAGGCCAGGGCATTGCGGTGGCTCAGCGCAACGCCTTTCGGCGTGCCGGTAGAGCCCGAGGTGTAGAGGATGTAGGCCAGATCGTGTTCGCCTATTTCCTCCGGGGCGGATGCGCTGGCGGGTAGCTCGACATGAGACCAGTGCAGGGGGCATGCGGGATCGTCCAGGACCACGATACGCGGGCGCCGTTCCAGAGCGTCCAGATCCGCCAGACGACTCGCGGTGGAAAAAACCAGGCTCGCCCCGCTGTCGGCGAGAATCTTTTCCAGCCGTGACACCGGTCCCAGCGGATCCACCGGGACATAGACAACGCCCTGGCGCAAGGCCCCCTGCATCAGCGCCGGCAACTCCACCGACTTTTCCGCCCAGAGCAGGATCCGCTCTCCGCGCCCCACCCCCAGCGCAACCAGCAAGCCGGCATAGGCCTCGGCCCGCGCGTCCAGTTCGGCATAGCTACAGGAGCCGGCCTGGTCAACGACGGCGATATTGCCCGGATACTCGCGCGCACTGCGCACGAGGCACTCATGCAGGAGCTTCATAGGCCGAGCTCCCGGGCAACGATCTCGCGCTGCATGTCCGAGGTTCCGGAAAAGATCACCGTGCCGACCGAGTCGCGGAACATTTCCTCGATGCCGAACCCCTCCAGGCAACCACGACCGCCGAAGATGCGCACAGCGTCCAGGCTCGAGGCCAGCGCGCCCTCGCTGATGGCCAGTTTCGACAAGGCGATGTGGAGTTGCTGGGGATCGCCCTGGTCCATGCCCCAGCAGGCCCGGTACAGCAGCAGGCGGGAGGATTCCAGGCGAAACTTCATTTCGGCGATACGGTGCGATACCGCCTGGTAGGCGCCGATTGCCTTGCCGAACTGGCGACGCGAACGGGCGTAGGCAAGCGTCTCTTCGAGTTGGCGCTCCATCATGCCCAGGAATGCCGCGAACAGGCAGGCGCGCTCCCAGCCCATCGAACTCTGGAACACGAAGCGGCCCTGCCCTTCTTCACCCAGGCGGTTGGCAACAGGGACCCGGCAGCCGGCGAAAGTCACTTCGCCGGCAGGACAGCTGCGCAGGCAGACCTTGCGCAACGGCTCGCTGACCATAACGCCCGGGCGCTCGCTCTCCACCACGAACCCGGTGATGCCCAGCGCACCGTATTCCGGCTGGGTGGTGGCGTAGGCGACGAATACATCAGCTACCGGTGCGTTGCCGGCGAAGCTCTTGAAACCGTCAAGGATATAACCACCGTCGTCCTGCGGCAGTGCGCGGGTCTTCAGTGCGGTCGAGTCGGAACCCGCGCCTGGCTCGGTGATGGCGTTGGAGCCGATCAGTTCGCCACTGGCCATCTTCGGCAGCAGGTCGCGCCGCAGCGATTCGCTGGCGAATTCGACGATGGGCATCGCGCAGGCGAACTGGTGGGCTGCCGCTGCAAACACCAGGCCCATGTCCGCACAGGAGTGTCCGAAGGCGTGCATCGCGACCGCCGTCGACAGCGCGCCAAGCCCCTGCCCGCCATAGTCGCGGGGAATGGAGAGGCCGAGCAGGCCGGCCTCCCCGCAGACAGCCCATTGCTCGGGCGAGAAATGCGCGGTCGGGCGCTCCGGCAGGCGTTCGCGGCAGGTCTCAGCGATTTGTCGTGCCAGCTTTTTCTGGGAATCGTCAAGGTTGAAGTCCATGTCAACTCTCCTTGCGCATGGATGGGTTTCTGAAGGAGCGGTAGAAGATCAGGCGCCCCACTTCCGAGGGCACTTTCACCAGCCCCCACCACAACGCCTTGAGCTTTCGCCAGGTAGTCAGCTGATAGACACGAGCGTCAGGATCAGCAAAATCAAAAATAGGCGGAACAAAATCGGCAGCGGCAAGCTGCGCGAAGATCTGCCGCGCGGCGTCGGACGACGACAGGTTCCCGATCTCGACTTCATGGCAACGTTCCAGTGCGAAGTTCAGGATGTCCTTGTAGCCTTGGTAGAGCGGCATCCAGAAACCGTCGTCGGTGACCCGGTCGATCTCGTCGAAGACGTGCGGATCCCGGGTCCGGGCGAAGGCATCGTTGATCTTGCGGGCGGTGATGGTGGCAGCGATCGATTGCAGCAGCCAGACACGAGCGTAGGCGTTCCAGAGATCCGGATCGCGGAAAGCAATATAGGCTCCCCGGGTGATCCGGTCGTTCAGGTGGACGATGCTGTTCTGGATGCCGACGAACGCCTGCAAGGCGGTGCTCTGGTAATCGCCCTGGCGTGCCGCATCGATCAAACGGTGCGCCAGCGCCAGGACCAACTCGCCGGCGTTGGACAGCTTTCGGGAAAACAGCAGGTCATTGGACGCCGCCCCCTCGTCGAACAGCAGGTGGCGTCGGCCCAGGGGCTCATGGTGGAAGTGCTGGGCTGGTGCCCGGACCTGCCACTCCCCTACCCGCCGTGCACTCGCCAGGTGCTGGCGCAGCGAAGGATAGCGGTCGATCAGTTCGGCCAGCAGGCGATCCCCATCGGCCGGATCGAGCATTCTCCGATTGATCGACAGCAGCACCGAGACCCGCGGATTCCGCGAGTGTTGGTGGTTGTTGAAGGGGATCACGCCGATCCAGCCCTCGGCGAACACATGGTGCAGCGTCCCGGCATGCCATTGGCCTGGAAAGTCGGACGACACGCAGGCGTCGAACGGCTCGACATCCAGCATGTGCGCCGCCAGGCAGGTCGAGGCTGTCCTCAGCGGCGCCTCGTCCGGCATCCGCGGCAACGCTTTCGCCAGCGCGCCCCCGCGATAGCTGCCATCGACCAGGAAGTCGGCAGCGACCCACTGGCCTTGCCGGGTGAGGACCCGCACTCCCTTGTCGTCATGCAATTCGATCCGCGCATCCGTGCCGACCGAGAAGACTGTCGCACCGTAGCGCACCGCGGCGTTCAGCAGATGAGCATCGACATCCGGTCGGTAGAGATGGTTCTCGCCATGCTCCGAGGGCACGTTGAACTGCAGGGCCTTGCCCATGTCCACGGCGCGACCGGGCTCGTGATAGATGAAACCGAGGTTCTTCTTGACCCCGGAAGACGGCATTACCTGCCTATGGATATCGCGGGTCCGGGCGATATCCTTGATCTCCGCGACCTGGTAACGGTCAGCGACCAGTTCGAAGATCATCGAGGTATAGGGAATCGTCGCCTCCCCCGTGGTATCGGGCTCTGTCGAACGGTCCTGGAACAGGGCCACGCCAATGCCATTACGCGCCAAGCACGCGGCGAGCATGTACACGCTCGCCGTGGAGCCGAACAGCGCGATATCGAAATGCCTCGTTCCAGGCATGCTGGACATACCAACCATGGTGACCTCACCGTTGCATGAAGGATGGAAAGGGCGACGCGCGCCGCCCCGCTGTCTATACGGCGTCGAGCACTCCTTGTTGTTCGATGGACCTGGCGAGGAAATCCGGCCACATCAGGCCGGGGCACTCGAGGAATTCCCGGGCCTTTATCTGCACCTTCAGGTCGCGCCGGCAACGCGCCACCATCTCCATCACCAACAGAGAATCGAGTCCGTAGTCCATGAGACTGCCTCCGTCCTCGAGCTTGGCCCGGACCTGCTCGACCTTCACACCCAGCAGGTTGGCGTACTGCCCCCAGACATAGTCATCGACCAACTGGAAGCGCTCGCGCCCCTCCACCGCGGAAAGCTTCCGCAGCAAGCCCTGGTCCGCCGCGACATCGCCGGGCCTGGTCGGTGTGTCCTCGACCTCGATGTGCTCCAGCAGGGGCTGCGCCCCGCGCGACTCGAGCAAGGCCTTGAAGCGCGCCCAGTCGACCCCGGCGATCACCTGGTGGCCAACGTCGCTGCCCAGCAAGCGGGCCAGCAAGCCGATGCCCTGGGCCGGCGCCAGCGGTTTCAGGCCAACGCTCTTGAGGAAACCGAGCACTTCCTCGTCGAACAGATGACTACCGCCAGCCCACAGCCCCCAGTCGACCACCAGCGCGGGCAGCCCCAGGGCATGGCGATAGGCCGCGAGGCCATCGAGGAACTGATTGGCTGCGGCGTAGCTGGCGATGTGCTGGGAGCCCCAGACGCAAGCGATGGTCGAGCACATGGCGAAGAACTCCAGTTCCAGCCCCAGGGACAATTCATGGAGCAGCCAGGCGCCGTCCACCTTCGGCCTCAGCACCCGGTCGAAGCTGTCGCGGTCGGCGTCTCGAAGATCCTGTGGAATCGAAATGCCAGCGGCATGGAAAATTCCGCGGAGCCCACCCGGCATCGCCGACAGCTCCTCGAACAATGCGCTCATCTCCGCCTTCGAGGCGATGTCCGCCTGTACGTAGCGAACCCGGGAGACCGCCGCACCGAAGCGCGCCAGTTTCTCGCCCTGGGCCCGCGCCGGACTGCGTCCGGTGATGACCACCTGACCAGCGCCGTGCGCCAGTAGCCAATCGGCCATGCCCAGGCCTATCCCACCCATTCCCCCGCTGATCAGATAGCAGCCATCCTTGCTCGGGGCGAAGACGGAGTTCGGCCAACCAGTGCCGGTGTCGCGCTCCAGGCGATGCACCCGGCGGCCATCGCGACGCAGGCAGACCTGATTCTCACCATCGTTCAGCAGCAGTTCGTCCAGCAGGTTGGCGCACCAGTCGGGGTCGTCCGGCGCCAGGTCGACCAACCCTCCCCAGTGCTCCGGATGCTCGAGCGCCATGCTCTTGCCAAGCCCCCATAGCGGGGCTCCCGCCACGTTCACCGGCACGCCGCTGGCGAGCCCGGCGGCCTGGGCGCCAAAGGTGACCAGCCAGAGCCGGCCAACGGCCTCGTCGCCAAGTGGCAGAATCGCCTGGATCAGCGCCAGCAACGGATGCAGTACCCGTGACCGCAGCGTGTCCAGGCTATCCAGGGTTGGCCCGGCCCCCCTTGCGCGTTCGTCGAGAAAAACGATATCGCAGGGGGCGACGCTATCCAGCGCCTCCTGCAGTTGGCCAGGCTGGAAGGGTTGCGCGCGCAGCCCGCGTGCCTGCATGAGCGCCGCCAACTGGCGAGCGGCCTCGATATCCGACGACAGCACCGCGAAACCTCGTTCGCCGAGACACGGGTTGCCTGGCTGGCGTGGCCGCGATGGCCAGTCGAGCCGATACAGCACATCGGGTTGCGCGATGCGTTCCACCAACCTGGCATCTTCCAGCGCCATCCCGAGCGACATCCCCTCGAGCGTACCGAGGAGCTCCTGACCGGCGTCGTAAAGGTTGCAGTCGAAGCCCACGCCATCCTCGGCCGGCATGAGGAGCGATCGCCAGGTCTGGTTCAACAGCGCACGGCGTCCGCGCATCCTGCGGATCGACTCGAGGGCGGAAGCCGGCTTGCCGTCGAGCAGGCGGGCGAACAGGCACCCGCTAGCAGCGCCGCCGAGTTCCACCGACCGCCCCTCCCCGTCCAGCGGCGACAGAGCGCTCGATGCCGGCAGCGCATGGACCATCGCCAAGACCGCCTCGCGCCAACCCAGGCCCGCCTGGCATTCGGCCTCGCTACGCAACGAGCAGGTGACGGACCAGCATTTTTCCGGCAAGGCTTCCAGCTCGGTATAGAGATAGAGCCGATCGCCAGGATGGATCGCCAGGCCCTCACCGAGTCGCTCCAGGCTCAGCTCGAAGTCATCCAGACCGAGGTGGTCAAGGACATCCTCGAGCAGGAGCGAAAGCAGCCTGCCTGGCTCCAGCCGCACCAGCTCCTCGCTAGCCGTGGCGCCCAGCGCCAGCATGGCATCGGCGTCGAGGGTCGCCTCGAAGACCGGGAATGGCGCATTGATCGGTTGCCCGAGCAAGCGTCCCACGCCGCCAATCTGGCTGCGCCCGCCAGCCTGGGCACGGGCCGGGGTAAACCAGTAGCGCTCGCGCTGGAAAGCATAGCCAGGCAACGCCTGGCGCAAGGCGCCGTCGTGCGCATGCAGGCGCTGCCAATCCAGGTCGACGCCACCGGTGTACAACTGCGCAGCCGCCAGGCGTATTTCCCGCGCTGCATCACCGCCACGGCGCATGCTGGGCACGACGAGCAATGACCGGTCCACCTGGTGACGAAGCACCAGCGGTGTCAGCACCGCTTCCGGCGCGACTTCCAGGAACAGCTCGGTACCCTGCTCCAGCAAGGTACGTACGCCGTCGCTGAAACGTACGCTGTCACGGCTATGGGCACACCAGTAGTCGGCGGACGACAGGCTTTCCAGCGTATGCAGGCGTCCGCTGACGCCGGACACCAGCGGTATCCGCGGCTCGCTGAAACGGATCTCGCGGACTACCTCGCGGAAACGCTCGAGCATGGGCTCGGCCGCGGCACTGTGGAAGGCGTGGGAAACCGCGAGCTTGCGGGTCCTCACCTGCATCGCCGCGAGTTTTTCCAGCAGCACTTCGACGTCCGCTTCAGGACCGGCGACGACCAGGTCCTCGGGACTGTTCACCGCCGCCAGCTCGATACCCGCCAATCCTTGCTCGCGCAGCAGCCCGAGCAATTCCGCTTCACCGAGGTTCACGGCATGCATCACCCCTCCGGCGGTCATCAGTTCCTGGGCCAGGCGTCCGCGCGCCTCGACCATCCTCAGGGCGTCCTCCAGCGTGAGGGCCCCGGCGATACAGGCGGCGCCAATTTCACCGAAACTGTGACCGAACAGCGCGCCGGGGAGCACGCCCCAGGCCATCCACAAGCGGGCCAGCGCGTATTCCACGGCGAAAATCGCCGGCTGCGCATAGCGTGTCTGCGCCAGCAACGCCTCTGCCTCCGGCGTCGACTCGAACAAGGCGCAGGACAGCTCGACACCCATCCCGCGCAACGCCACGAGACACTCGTCCAATGCCTCACGGAACGGCAGCTCGCTGTCGTACAGCGTCCTGGCCATTCCCGGATACTGGCAGCCCTGGCCGGGAAACAGCCAGGCGGATGCCGGCGGCACACCAGGCCGACAGACACCCTCGAAGGTATCGCCGACCAGCTTCCGAGAAGCGTAGGCCGCCAATTGCTCGCGTAGGCGCTCACGGTCGTCGGCGACGCAAGCGAAACGATGCTCGAAGTGCGCGCGACCGGCGTTCACCGTATAGCAGAGGTCTTCCAGCGGCACCTGCGGATGTTCGGCGACATAGCGCTCGTAACGTCCGCACATCTGCCGCCTCGGTGTCTCGCCACGGCCGGACGCGGTGAACAGCTGCCAGGGATTGCCCCGGCCCGTTCCGCGCGCCCGCGGTGTAGCGTCGCCGACCAGCACATGGGCGTTGGTTCCGGTCACGCCGAACGAACTCACGCCGGCCAGCCGCTGGCCCTCGTGACGCGGCCAGGGAGTCGCCTCGCGCACCACCCGCAACGCCATGCGTCGCCATTCGACGCGTGGGTTGGGAGTGTGGAAGTTGACCTGTCCGGGCAACTCGTCGTGTTGCAACGCGAGCAGGATCTTCGCCAGTCCCGCAGCGCCGGCCACTGGCTCGAGGTGGCCGATGTTGGCCTTTATCGATCCCACCAGCAGCGGCCTGTCAGCCGGGCGCTGCGCGCCGAGCACGGCATCCAGCGCGCGCAGTTCGATCGGGTCGCCCAGCGGAGTGCCGGTACCATGTGCCTCGATGTAGTCGACCTGGCTCGCCTGGGCTCCGGCATTGCGCAAGGCAGCGGCGATCACCGCTTGCTGGGCGTGGATGTTCGGAACCGTGATTCCGCTGCTGGAGCCGTCGTTGTTGAGCGCGCTACCCTGGATCACCCCGAGCACCGGATCCCGGTCACGCTCGGCGTCGGCCAGGCGCTTGAGAACCAGCACCACGCAGCCCTCTCCCCGGCCATAGCCGTCGGCGGCGGCGTCGAAGGTCTTGCAACGCCCATCGCTGGCGACCGCCCGCAACTTGCTGACCAGGACGAAACCATAGGGCGAAAGGATCAGGTTCACCCCGCCGGCCAGCGCCAGGTCGCTTTCGCCGCTGCGCAGGCTCTGGCAGGCCTGGTGCAGCGCCACCAGCGAAGACGAGCAGGAGGTGTCGATCATCATCGCCGGGCCTTGCCCGCCCAGGGTGTAGGCGATACGTCCGGCGATAAAGCTGGTCTCGCCGTAGAACTGGTGCGCATTGACGTCAGCCACCTCGCCGAGTTGCTGGCGCAGCCGTACATAGTCGTTGGTACTGGCCCCCATGAACACGCCCAGCTTGCTGCCATCGAGGGAAAACGGGTCGATAGCCGCATGCTCCAGCGCTTCCCAGGCAACTTCGAGCGCGATTCGCTGTTGCGGGTCCATGCCCTCGGCCTCGCTCGGCGAGATACCGAAGAAGGCCGCGTCGAAGCGCTCCACGCCTTCGACGAAGCCGCCGCGCATCACGTAGGCCTTTCCCGGGACATCCGGGTCGGGATCGTAGTAATCGGTGGCGTAGCGTCGCTCGGCGGGCATGTCGCCGGTCGCGTCGGTAGCGTTCTTCAACAGGCTCCACAGCCGCCTGGGGCTATCCGCGCCACCCGGCAGGCGGCAACCCAGGCCGACCACCGCGATCGGTCCGGCCCCGCTGTGCGTCCTTCCCGCCAGCTTCTCCTTCAGGCTGCGGATAGTGCCGATGGCCTGGGCGAGACTGGCCTCCAACTGCTGCTTGCTCACATCTGACGTTTCGTTTTCCATGAAAGGCCTCGATCGGGTCTCAGTCGTCCTGCGGTGCGGTGAACTAGTAGTTCTCGATATCTCTCAGTTCCTCTTCCAGCGCGTCGATCAGCTCGCTGCGCGACAGCGCGGATATCTCGCGCCGCTCGCCGGGCTCCTGCGCGGGGCGCGCCGGGGGCTCGGTGGACACGGGTGCGGGCCCGGCCTGCAGGTGCAGGGCGAGATAGTCGGTGACGGCATCTATCGAGCAGTATTCGAAGGCGAAGGTGGCGGGCAGCTGGAGACCCAGCGCGCGGCCGAGGCGCGAACGGAAATCCAGCGACATCACCGAGGACATGCCCATCTCGGTGAAGCCCTTGCTGCGCTCTATGGCATCCGCATCCGGATAGCCGAAGACTGCGGCGACCTGTTCCGCTACCAATGCCGCCAGGGCCCTGCGCCTCAGGTGCTCGGGCATCCGCGCGAACCCCGCAGCCCGTTCCGGAACCGTCGCGGACGGCTGTCCGAGCCGGTCCAGCAGCGGCCACGGCAGCTCGTTCTGGTAGAGCGGCTTCAACTGCGCCCAATCGACACCATCGGCCAATCCGACACAGCCGTCGGGCTCCTCCAGCAGAGTCTCGAGCGCCCGAACGAGCCGCTCCTCCTTCAGCGGCTGCAGGCCGCTGCCCAGCAGGCGTTGACGAACCTCGTGCAGACCATCCAGCTCGGCCTCGGTCTGCAGGCCCAGCAGCAACTGGCAGGGAAGTCCCGCGCGGCGGCGTTCGCCGTGAAGCCACAGGGCGAAGCCATCGACCATCGCCTGGTGGGCGAAACCCGCCCCCCCCAGCAGCGAGGATAGGCTGCCCAGAATCAGGAAGAACGCCAGCGGCTGTCCCGCCAGCAACCCATGGAAGTTCTCCAGCGCGTGCATTTCGCGCCGAGCGGCGGCAACCCGGGTGGCGGATGTCGGCTCTTCCAACCGACCAGCGGTCCATTCCGGCCGTGCCTGGATGAAACCAGTGATCGACTGCTCCGCCTGCAGGCGCCCAAGGACCTCGGCCAGGGCGCGACGGTCCGCGCAATCGACAATCAATGTCTCCGGCAGTGGCGCGCCGGCCCACTCCACGGGCAGTCTCGGTGGCTGTTCGCACAGCACCACCAGGCGCCGCGCCCGGCGTACCGGCGAGAGCAGCAGGTAGGGCGTCAGGTCGGTACCGGCGCGGACATGCAACAAAACCGTGCCGCCCCCCGCCGAGGCGCTACCGATTCGGCGCGACGCGGCCGGTCGGACCTCCAGATACCGGGCGAAGACCCGCGTTCCGCGGATCTTCAGGTGATCGTGCCGGGGCACGCCGACAAGCAGGCGAGCGAAGCGATGCAGGCCGCGACCGTCGGCCGGGTCGAGCTCGACCACCCCACCCCACCAGGCGGGTTGTTCCAGCGCCAACGCCCGCGTCGCCCCATACAGTATCCCGAGCCTCCTGGCTGCGGCGGCATCGGCACGCTCGGCTGGCGGATGCAGGAACCAGATCGGCTTACCCGTCGGGCACGTCGCCACCGCCCGCCCCAGGGCGAGCAGAAAGTCAGCGAAACGCTGCTCGTCGCAGTCACCGCAGCAGGGCACGAGCAGGCCCTCACAGGTCGTATCGAGCGCAGCCTCGGCCAGCCACTCCGAGCGGTCCGGGACGTCCTCCCAGGGCATCTCGCGGACGCCCAGCCCGCGCGCCGAGAATGCCGAAACCAGGCGCGACATGCCGGCTCCACCAGGAAGCAGAAGCCGCCACTCGCCGCTTTTCCGTACCACCGGCTCATCCGGAAAGTCCTCCCAGCGAGCGACCAGGAAGGAGGCTGCCGGTTCATCCGCCAAGGCCAGTTGCTCTGGTTCGTCCGCCAGCAACAGCGGCCCTTCGAACAGGGCCACCACGCAGCCATCCTCGTCGACCGCGTACAGCGATTGCAGGCGCCCCAGTTCGGCGCCGGAAACCCGCACCGCAATGTGCTCGGGCAGGTCGTCCAGGACCTGCACCCGGGCGAATCCGACCACGGGAGCGGCATGGGCGCCTTCGAAGAGCGCGAGGGTTTCCGCCAGCAGCAGCCGTCGACGAGCCGCATCGCTGCGCAGAGGAAAGCGATAGTTGCCGTACCGGCCGTCGCGCTGCCCCTCGAGCGCGGCCGCAACCAGGCCGGCTTCGGCCTGGCCGAGGTCCGCCGGGGACAGTTCGAGCTGATCGACATCCGGGGAGGCGCACTCCAACGGCACGGCGCTGAGCACGTCACGCCATTCATGGTCATGCTCGCCACGCAACGCCAGGGTGATCGAGGCCTTGTCCGAGAGGCTCAAGGTCAGCCGCGAAGCGAGCGGCCCGCAACGCGAAAATCGTGGCACCGACAGGCGCAGCTCGACCAGGGCGAAGGCGCGCTCCGGCTCGGCCACTGCCAGCGCCTGCAGCAAGGCATCCAGCAGAAGCGCACCGGACGGATGCCAGTGAGTCTCGTCGCCGCTCTTTTCCTCGGGCAGGCGACCCAGCCATTGCCACTCGCCACCCATCCCACGGCTGTGCAACAGCAGGCACGGATGATCATCCTCCAGCGCCGGCTCCCGGACGCCATACTCGAGCCAGTAATCACGCAGTTGCCAGGGATAGGTCGGCAGGTCGACCCATGCCCGGACATCGCCGAACACCGCGAGCCAGTCCGCCGGCTGTCCATTCAGGAAGGCCGTGCACGCGCTGCGAGTCCCTTCGTCCAGCTCAGCAGGCATGCTTGCATCGATCCCCCGGCGCCAGTCCGCGAGCGCCACCGCGAGCTCGGCTGAACCGCGTCCGAACACCAGCAGGCGTGCCTTGAGCGGACTGCGGCCGAGCGCGGCACTACGGCAGACCGCCGCTGCGGACGCTTCGCCAGCGGCCAGGAAGCGCTCGTAGCTGGCGGCCATGTCCCGCAACGCCTCGTCGGTATGCGCCGAGAGGCACAACGGCCAGGGTCGCGAACCGTCGCCGTCGCTCCTTTCGCTGGGGTCCCGCACCTCACCGCGCAACAGCACATGGACATTGGTACCGGTGAAACCGAAAGCGCTGATGCCCGCGATCCGTTCTGCCGCTGGCACCTCCCAGGGCTGATTGGCCTGCGGCACCTGGAGACTCGTTGCCTGCCAGTCGAAGCGGCTGTTAGGACGCTGGAAGCCAGCCTGTCCGGGAATCACCCCACGCTCGACCACCAGGCAGGCCTTGATCAACGAAGCGATACCGGCGGCGGCCTCCAGATGTCCGACGTTACCTTTCACCGATGCCACCGCCAAGGGCACGCGCTCAGTACCTCGATAGGCGTTGGCCAGGGCCTGCAACTCGATCGGATCGCCGAGCACTGTGCCGGTCCCATGGGCCTCGACATAGCCCACCGCCGCGGCCGACAGGCTGGCGTTGGCCAGCGCTTCGCGAATCAACGCCTCCTGGGCCGGTCCGTTGGGTACCGTGAGCCCCGCGCAGGCGCCGTCATGGTTGACCGCCGAGCCCAGCAGAACGGCGATGACCCGGTCGCCGTCCGCCCGCGCCCGTTCCGCCCGCTTGAGGATCACCACGCCGCAACCCTCGCCGCGGCCGTAGCCATCGGCACGATCGTCGAAGGTCTTGCAGGTGCCGTCCGCCGATAGCGCACCGGCATCGCCCATGGATTGGAAGATTGCCGAGGATGCGATGACGTTCACCCCGCCGACGATAGCAATCTCGCACTCCCCGGCTAGCAGGCTGTTGCAGGCCAGGTGCACAGCCGTCAGCGATGACGAGCACGCCGTGTCCACGGTCAGGGAGGGACCGCGCAGGCCAAGGAAATGCGACAGTCGGCCGGAAATCGCCGAGAACGCGCTTCCGGTACCGTAGTTCGCGTCGATGCCGGCGGCGCAGGCCAGCAAACGTGCCTCGTAGTCGTGGGCATTGGCGCCGACGAAAACACCGACCTGGCGTTCGCGCAAGTCATGCGGCGGAATACCTGCCCGCTCCAGGGCCTCCCAGGCAACCATCAGGAACAGGCGTTGCTGCGGATCCATGCTGCCCGCTTCCCGTGGCGAGATCCGGAAAAAGTCCTCGTCGAACCCTTCCACGCGCTCGACCAGGCTGGCATGGCGCCGGGTGTTGACCGGCTCGGTCAGGCGCGACGACGGCACCGGCACGACGCATGTCGCCTGCTCGAGCAATACTTCCCAGAGCGCCTCGGGACTGTCCGCACGCGGCAGCCGGCAAGCCATCCCCAGCACTGCCACCTCGTGTCCGGTATCCGCCCCGCGCGCGGCTGGCGCACAGGTCGTCGGCTGGATTTCCTTCGCCGCACCCAACTGCTCGAGGCGCCGCGCCAGCGCCTCCAGATTCGGATAGTCGAAGCCGACCGTGGCAGGCAGTTCCAATCCCACCCGTGCCTCCAGCTTGCGCTTGAACTCGATCAGCGAGATCGAGGTCAGGCCGAGTTCGAAAAAACCCCTTTCGGCATCCAGCTCGTCGCATGGCACCCCGAGTATCTCCGACAACGCCGCGCTGACCACTTCCCGCGCCTGCGCCAGGGTGACCGCCGGGCGCGCCCCAGCCTTCTTCGCCGGAACATTGGCAAGCGCTGCCGCAGGCTCGTCGACCGTGCACAGGGCGACATCCTCGGCCGTGGCACAGAGTCGTCCCTCAGCGTCGAACACCTGCACCCTGGCATGCAAGGCTTGCGCGCGCGCCGGCACGCCCTGCGTCGCCTGGAACCAGTAGGCCTCGCGTTGCCAGGGGTAGGTAGGCAGTTCGACGAAGCCAGCGTCCCCCTGGTATGCCTTCCAGTCCGGCGCCACACCGTTTTCGTAAAGGCCGGCGAGGATAGCCGCCAGCTCCGTGGATCCATCGCCCTCGCGCTGCAGGGCGCTGAACACCCGCGCCGCTTTCCCGGCGCGCACCGCCAGTTGCTGGATCGACTGCGCCAGAACCGCGTGCGGCCCCAATTCGACGAACAGGCGTGCGCCGTCCTCGAGCAGTCGCTCGATAGCACGATCGAAGCGCACCACTCCGCGGGCATTGCGCACCCAGTAGGCGGCGTCGGCGCATTCGCCCTGCAGGTTAGCGGCGCTGCTGGAAATCCATGGAATTTTCGCGGCATCCGGCTCGATGTCGGCGAGACTGGCCTGGATGTCGGCAAGGCACGGCTCCATCTGCCACGAATGGAACGCATAGGGTGCCGGCATCAGGAAGGTGAACCTGCCGGCTTCTCCCAGGCGCTGTTCCAGGGCGGCCACGGCGCCCGCCTCACCGGATACCACGCAGGAGACGTGGCTGTTGACCACCGAGATTTCCAGCGACGGGCCAAGCATGGGTTGCAGCTCTTCGGCGGAAGCCCCGACCACCATCATGCGGCCGCCGCCGAGGGTACCCTTCATGGCGTTGGCGCGGTGATAGATGACCTGTACCGCCGAGCGCAGGTCCAGGGCGCCGGCGCACCAGGCCGCCGCCACCTCGCCCATCGAATGCCCAACCACCGCGCCTGGCGTGACACCCCAGCGGCGCAGGCATTCGGTGAGGGCGACCTGGATGGCGAAAATCGCCGGCTGGGCGATTTCGGTCAGGTGCAGGCGGGACTCCCCCGCCGGCCTGAGCAACTCGGTTTCGATCGACCAACCGGACCACTCGCGCATGTGCCGATCGCACAGGCGGATCGTCTCGAGGAAGGCCGGCTCGCGTTGCAGCAGGCCGGTGGCCATGCCGAGCCACTGCGCGCCCTGGCCGGTATAGACGAAAACCGGCCCGTCGGCCGGCTTGCCGTCGCGTATCTCGCTGACAGCAAGCGTTCCACCGCCAAGATACGCAAGCTGTTGCCGGAGGCTCGCGGCGTCGCCACCGACCAGCGCCGCGCGCCGGACATGGTGGTCGCGGTAGCTGGCCACCCGGGCGACGAAGGTGCGCAGGGCCGCGTCTTCCTCCGGCAGCGCCTGGGCATAGCGCCGCGCCAGCTCGCGTACGGCCGCTTCCGTCTTCGCCGACACCGGCAGCACCCAGGTCCGCTGAATGTCGACAGCATCCGGCGGCGCTTCAGCGCTATCCGCCCCTTCGAGGATGAGGTGGACATTCGTGCCGCTGAGGCCGAATGCACTGACGCCTGCCAGGCGCGGTCCTTCCGGCAGTGTCTCAAGGGAAGTTGCCACCCGCAGGCTGGAGCGCTGCCAGTCGACCAGCGCATTCGGCTTGACCAGGTGCAACTGCGGCGGTACTTCGCCATGGCGCAGCAACTGCATCGTCTTGATCACGCTAGCCATGCCGGCGGCGGCATCGAGGTGCCCCATGTTGGCCTTGACCGATCCCACCAGCAGAGGTTTCTTCCGCTGGCGGAAGACTTCGGCCAGCGACGACAGCTCGATCGGATCGCCCAGGGGCGTTCCGGTCCCGTGGGCCTCGACATAGGCGATGTCGTCGATCTCCAGCCCCGCAGCGTCGAGTGCCGCGCGTACCACAGCGGCTTGGGCATTGGCGTTGGGCACGGTCTGGCCGGCGCTCTCGCCGTCCTGGTTGATCGCCGAGCCACGAATCACCGCCAGGATCGGGTCGCCGTCGGCTCGAGCGTCCTCCAGACGCTTGAGCAGCAACGCGCCACCCCCTTCGCCGCGGACGATGCCATCGGCGGCGGCGTCGAAGACCCGGCAGCGTCCGCTCGGCGAAATCGCCTTGATCTGGCTCATGTAGATAGTCAGCTCGGGCGACAGCATCAGATTGACGCCAGCGGCTATCGCCAGGTCCGCCTCGCGATTCTGCAAGGCGCGACAACCCAGGTGAATCGCCACCAGCGAAGAGGAGCAGGCGGTGCTCACCGCCATCGCCGGACCGTGCACGCCAAGGTGATAGGCGATGCGCCCGGCGGCGAAGCTGAACTCCTTGCCAGCCGCATAGAATGGATTGATCGCCGGGATACCGGCCTCGCGCGCATGCAGGGTAAGGTAATCCATGCCCAGCATGCCGACGTAGACCGCAGTGCGGGAACCTTTCAGGCGTTCAGAGCAGAGCCCCGCCCGTTCCATGCATTCCCAGGCGACCTCCAGCAGCAGCCGCTGCTGGGGGTCCATTTCGCGAGCCTCGGAAGCGGATATCCCGAAGAAACGCGCGTCGAAGCGGTCCACCTCATCAAGGAAGGCCCCCTCCCGGCAATAGGTGGTACCGGGACGGCTCGCACCAGCGTCGTGAATCGCCTCGCCATCCCAGCGGCCCGCGGGGACCGGCCCGACGAAATCGGTCCCACGACGAAGGAGGTTCCAGAATGCCTCCGGCGACGACGCTTCGCCGGGAAAACGGCAAGCGCTGCCGATGATTGCGACGGGTTCGAAACCCGCAGATGCCTTCGGAACCATCCGAATCACTCCTCCATGTGGGTATTGCCCATCAGAACGCCGGTTCTGCGGTCGGCACCTGCATGTCACCGAGATACTTGTGCCAGAGGTGATCGGGATCGCTTTCCACGGTGGCGACGATTTCGTGCATCTTGTCCAGGACCTTCAACCGCTCGCCGCTGTACACGTCGCCCTGGAGAAGCTGGAGCACATCCAGGCGATAGCGAGGGTCCTGCACGAAGGCGGTGAAAAGGATGTTCAGGCGGTAGTAGAGGGTGATGAACTCGTACCAGTTCTTGATGCCGTTGCGGATCATTCCCTCGTACTCGGCGAAGCTGGCCTTGCCGAAGTCGTTGTTCCTGACCGCAGCGATGATGTCCTTGCTGGCAATGCGTGCGCTGTTCAGGGCCACGCTCACACCGCTTGAGAAGATCGGGTCGACGAAGCGCGCAGCGTCGCCGACCAGGACGAAGCTGTCGCCGCAGACCTCTTTCATGCCGTAGCTGTAGTCCGCCTCCTTCTTGAACGGACGCACCTGTTCCGAGGCTTTCAGGGCGTCGTAGAGGTTCTCGCGGGTCTTCACCGCCTCCCAGAAGAAGTCGTCGTATGAAAGGCCGGATTTCGTGTAGTTCTGCTTCTGCGTGACTACGCCGATGCTGGTGATGGTCTCGGTGATCGGGATCTGCCAAACCCAGGTGTTGGTCAGAGGCAGGAAGTGGATGAAGATGTAGTCGACCTTGTCCGGATTGCGCGTTGCCGAGCGACGATCGAAATTGTCGAACCAGGCGTGGATGGCGAACTGGTTGAACACCGGGTCCTTTTCCCGCAACCCCAGGCGCCGCCCGAGCAGGACATGGCGTCCGCTGGCGTCAACCACCATCCTGGTCCTGATGCCGACCTTCTGGTTGCCGAGCTTCACATTAAGGCGGACATCACCGGGCTTCACGAAATCGACGTCCGCCACCTCGACGCCCTGGAAGACCTTCGCGCCCAGCGAACCGGCGTGCTCCAGGAGTATGCGGTCGAACTTGCCGCGATCGACGTGGAACGTGAAGTCACGATCGACCCCTTCCTGCTGGCGCTCGTTGAAGAGGATCTCCGCCGCGCGGAAGTCGTGGTCCAGCCCCTGGAAACCCATCTTGTCTTCCGGTCCGGAATCCGCCGAGGTCCAGGCGGCACCGAACTTGCGCGGGAAGTTGGCCTTCTCGATCTTGTCCATCACGCCGATGTCCAGCAGGACCGGCGTGGTGGCCGGCACCAGGGACTCTCCCACATGTTCGCGCTCGAACAGCTCCTTCTCGAATACGGCGCACGAGATACCAGCTTTGGCCAGATAAGACGCCATCGTGGAACCGGCTGGGCCTCCGCCGATGATGCCTACGTCGAAATCATAATCACCCATGAGAAACTCCCTCGATTCAAGCCGGTTCGGCATTGAGCTGCATGACGGTCGTGGAAACCGCATTGATATCCCGGAAATACTTTCCAGTTATGTGCGTCGAGGGAATATGCACTCCCATTTCATCCCTGACGAAAACTATAAGCTTCACGATATTCATGGAATTCAATATCCCCCACTCGAGCAGCGGAGTATCGTCCTGCAACTCGTTTTCCTTAACACCATCACCGACAAGGTCGTCGATAATATAACGACGTATTTTTCCCTTAATCTCTTCCATATCCATGAGCACGTCCCCTAGAAGTTCATTAAGCGGCACGAATTAAATTGCCAGCCAACCTTCCACGAGAACATTTGGAATTTGAATAGCGCAATCCGCAAAAGGCCTTTGCGGCTGCGCAAAGGCGCTCTAGGACGGTACGGGGACTATCGCGCAACGTTCCCGGAAGGAATCGCCATGGCAACCGTCCAAGCCGCTGCAAGCAATGGCATGCGGGAGCTCGCGGTTCCCTGAAGAGGCTGCGCCGAGGCCGGACGACCTGCTAATTGTCACAGCTTGACAATGACTACCAATTACAATATTCGCGCGCAGCGCAACTACAGGATCCACTCCCCGTCACCTTGATGCAGATCAAGGGACGAAGAGCATCTCGACCATTGTATGAACATGCCTAAAGTATCTGCCTGAAGTGAAACGATACACGCGCTCGAATCGACTCTCCTGGTTACGTCCGGCTATATCTTCCGGTTTCGGTTTCATGACTTTCCAAGGTCAACAGGATGTCGCCGCAATCGAATGACGGGGTAACTTTCCGATGTCGCAACTGCTTACACCTCGCTCTTGACATCCTTCCATGATGGTCATACAAGGGGATAGCGAATCGCCAGTGCATATTAACTGGCAATATATAACTATAACGCTTCAAGGTATTCATAGGATGAAAACACTTGGATTTAGCGATGATTTCGACCTCTATATATCCGTAGCACTTACCGGTAGTTTTTCGGAAACCGGCAGAGTCTTCGAGATGCCCGCTTCATCGGTCATGCGCCGAATAAACAACCTCGAGGAAAAACTCGAGACCAGACTCATCAATCGCTCGACCAAGAAACTGGTCTTGACGGAAACCGGTGCTCTGTTTCTAAAACACGCCAGGAAAATATCCGAGAACATCAACCAGGCCAGAAACGAAATAAAGGAACACACCTCTTCGGCCGTAGGTACGTTGAGAGTCTCGGCACCGGTCGCGTTCGGCCGGCGACATATCGCACCACTGGTCAGCACACTGCTGAAAAAGAATCCCGGCCTCAAACTGGATTTCTCCCTGAACGACAGGATTGCCGATCCCGTCGGGGAAAAACTCGATCTCTGCATCCGTCTCGGCATCCTGCCGGACAGCAGCCTGATCTGCTCGAAGCTGGCGGGGCTACGCCGGGTGCTCTGCGCCAGCCCGGAATACCTGCTGAAGCACGGTCTGCCACGCACCCCGGAAGAACTCGAACGGCACACCTGCCTGCAACACAACGGCTGCAGCAACGCCTCATTGAGCTGGCAGTTCAGCAGCGCCGACATTACCAGGCGAATCAGGATCTCGCCGGTCAGCCGCCTGTCCGTGAACAGTGCCGAGCTCCTGGTGGAAGGAGCCTTGCAAGGTTTGGGGATCATTCATGCGCCGACCTGGCTGGTCCACGAAGAAGTGGCCAGCGGCAGGCTGGTGACCTTTCTCGACCGACACGCTCTGCCGGAGCAGGCACAGGGTGGCATCTACGCACTGCGACCGCAGGGTTCGGTGGTACCGGCGAAGATCTCGCTGTTTCTCAGCGAGCTGAAGAGCGCAATCGGCGAGACGCCCTACTGGGACCTGCCGTTCCAGCAGACGCCAGCTCAATTGGCCGGCTCCTTCTAACATCCGCGTCACGCACCACGACACTTTCCAGATCCACCACGACAAACCGGGTTAGTTCATGAGTCGTACGTACGACATAGTCATCATTGGCAGCGGTATCGCAGGCTCGATTTCGGCAGCGATTCTGGCGAAGCACGGTCTGAAAACTCTCATCCTGGATGCCGGTCAACATCCGCGATTCTCCATCGGCGAGGCCATGACCCCCGAGAGCGGCCTGCTCCTGCGCCTCCTCGCGCAACGCTTCGGGATCCCCGAACTGGCCTTCATCGCCAGTCCCGAACAGATCGTCCGACACATCGGATCGTCCGCCTGCGGGATCAAGCTGGCATTCAGCTTCGCCTGGCACGCTGCCGGCGTGGACAGCGCTGCCGAGCATGTCGTCGCCCCGCCGCTGGACGCTCCGGAGGCCCACCTGTATCGCCAGGACATCGACTTCTACGCCTTGCTGCTCGCGCTCCAGCACGGCGCGAACGCCCGCCACCACACGCGCATCGAAGGATTCGAGTTCCTTCCCGAGGGTGTGGCCATCCGTCTCGCCGACGGCGAAAGCCTGCAAGCTCGCTATGTCATCGATGCCGCCGCGCAGGGATCGCCGCTCGCACGTCAACTGGGCGTGCGCACC
The DNA here is from genome assembly GCF_020708595.1 of Pseudomonas sp. 203-8. Classification (NCBI taxonomy): domain Bacteria; kingdom Pseudomonadati; phylum Pseudomonadota; class Gammaproteobacteria; order Pseudomonadales; family Pseudomonadaceae; genus Pseudomonas; species Pseudomonas sp. 203-8. The sequence goes on from NZ_JAJFDF010000009.1 coordinate 188,974, forward strand.
ACCGATGGCCTGGCAACCCACACCTGCTCCTTCTTCACCCATATGCTCAACGTGAAGGCTTACGAGGAAGTCGCCAGCAACACCGACCAATCTCCCATCCCCCTGTTCCAGAGCACGCTCCACCACATCTTCGAGGAGGGCTGGCTCTGGATCATCCCGTTCGACAACCACTCCGAGAGTACCAACAGGCTATGTAGCGTGGGCTTCCAGTACAACTGTCTGAAATACCAGCCCAGCGGCACGCCGGAACAGGAGTTCTCCAGGTTGCTGGACCGATATCCGTCGATCGCCCGGCACTTCACCGAGGCCCGCGTAGCGCGTGACTGGGTGCATGCGCCACGGCTCAACTACCGTAGCCGGACCATCCTTGGCGAACGCTTCTGCCTGCTGGCACAAGCCGCAGGTTTCATCGACCCGCTGTTCTCCCGCGGCCTGATAACCACCTTCGAATCCATCCTGCGCCTGATGCCCCGATTGATCGACGCCGTGCGCCAGGATCACTGGCAACTGGACAGATTCGCCAGCGTCGAGCGTCACCTGCGCAACGCGGTGGCGGTCAACGACCGCCTGGTGTCCTGCTCGTACGAAGCTTTCCGCGACTTCCCGCTGTGGAACGCCTGGCATCGCGTCTGGCTCAGCGGTTCGAACCTCGGAGGCGCCTATCTGGGTGGCTTGCTGCAGGCACTCCGCGACGGCCAGTCCGGCTCGGCGTTCGATGCCCACCTCGAGTCGGCGCGCTGCCCCGGCCACCTGTCGTTCGACGCCCCCGGATACGAGGACTTCTTCGAAAGCGCCTGTCGGGTGATGGACGGGGTGCGACAGAAGCGCCTGTCATCGGCGGATGCCATCTCGACCCTGCACCGCCTGCTCGGGCAGCACGCCGCAGACCTGCTGCCGTATGACTATGCCAACCTGGACAATCGCTTCCTGCGCAAGTGCAGGGTTCAATAGCCAGGCCCGAGGTCCGGCGCGAGCGAATGCCAGACTCACCCGCGCCACTTCGGTCCGGGCGTTTCAGTCCGTCCACTGTCCCAGCGCCATCTCCGCACTGAAGCCTGGGCCGAAGGCGGCCAACAAGCCCCTGGCGCCAGCTTCCGGCGGATTTTCGAAAAGCCTGCGAAGCACATCGAAAACCACCACGCTGGCCACGTTGCCGACCTCGGCGAGGCTGGCTCTCGACGGCGCGACCTGCTCCTCGGCGAGCGTCAGATGGGCCACCAGTTCGTCGAGTATCCTGCGGCCGCCCGTGTGGAATATGAAAAAGTCGCAACGGGCGCATACCTGGTCGAAATGCTCGCGGCTGAGCCGCTCCATCTCCGGCGCCACCGCCGAGATCGCCTTCATTACCGCCTTGTCCAGGCGAAAATGAAAACCGGTATCGAGTACCTCGTAGCGAATGTAGTGCTCGCTGTCAGGCAAAAAGAAGGAGCCGGTGGCTTCGACCCTGAATCCCTTCGCCCCATCGTCGGCACGCAGCACGCAGGCGGAGACGGCATCGCCGAACAGCGCGCCGGCAACGAAGGATTGCAATTGGGCATCCTGCGGCTGGTAGCACAACGAGGAAAACTCCAGGGACACCAGCAGCACATGACGGTCCGGTCCCTGCCTGGAGAAATCGTAAGCGCGGGCAATGGCGGCTGCTCCGGCCACACACCCCAACTGAGCGATGGGCAACTGGACGGTGGAGCCCGGCAAGCCCAGGTCATTGATCAGGTGAGCGGTCAGCGACGGCATCATGAAACCGGTACAGGAGGTCACGACGACCATGCGGATATCCTGCGGGCGCAGGCCGGCGTTACGTAAAGCCTGACGGGCTGCACGGGAAGACATCCGCCGGGCCTCCTGTTCGTATAACTCGCTGCGCCGTGCGATGCCCCGGTGTGCCGTCAACGCCTCGATCGGCAGCAACAGGTGGCGTTGCCTGACCTCGGTGTTGCGGATCATCCGCGCGGCCAGGGCCAGCTGCGGGTGGTCCCGGTGCAACTGTTGCAGGTGCTCGATCATTTGCTGCTGGGTAATGATGTGTTGCGGAAACAGTACGTGGGGAAGACAGAGCGTCGACATGGCATTGCCTCAAGCTGATCCAATGGGAATGGCGCGGGCACACGCGACGCGCGTGCCCGCGGAGCGTTGGTCGCGGCCAACGCTCTCTTCCGGGTATCACACTGGAAAGCAAAAGGGGCGCCGCACCACGCTGCCACGTCGGCATCGAAGGGTTCGGGGCAGCCGCGCCGCTCAGTGCCGCGGCTGCCATACCTCCACGGCGCGCGCATCCACCGGTTTGGGTAGCAGTCCCTGGGCGTGGAAGGCGTCGGCGATGCGCTGTTGCTCGTCGAGACCATCTGCGCTCACCGGTTGTACGTCGTAGCTGCGCCGCGCATTCGCCTGCTCGACGGTAGCGGCATCGAGATTGCCCCACAGCGGCCCCAGCACCTTGGCCGCGTCGGCCGGGTGGCTCTTGAGCCAGCGCCCGGTGCGCTGCAGTTCGGCGAAGACCTGCTGGAGCACTTCAGGATGTTTCCTGGCGTAGTCGCTGGAGGCGAGGTAGTAGCGCTGGTAGCTGGCCAGGCCCTGGCCGTCGGCCAGTACCCGCGCGCGTTGCTGGCGCTGGGCGCTTGCCACGTAGGGGTCCCAGGTCACCCAGGCGTCGACCTTGCCGTTCTCGAAGGCGGCGCGGCCGTCGGCTGGCGTCAGGTAGGCTGGCTGGATGTCGGAGAACTCAAGCCCGGCGCTGGCCAGCGCGGCGATCAGCAGGTAGTGGCTGCCGGCGGCCTTGGTCACGGCGATGCGCTTGCCCTTCAGCTCGGCCAGGGACTTCAGCGGCGAATGTTCGCCGACCAGTATCGCCTGCGCCGCGGGCGAAGGTGTTTCGCGGGCGAAGTAGGTCAGGCGAGCACCCGCCGCCTGGGCGAACACCGGCACGGTGTCGGCGACGTCGGCGGAGAGATCGACGTTGCCGACATTGAGCGATTCGAGCAACGGCAGGCCGCTGGGGAACTCATGCCAGGACACCCGGATGCCCTGCCTGGCCAACTCGCGCTCGAAGGTGCCCTGGCTGCGGATCAGGGTCAGCAGAGTCGAGGATTTCTGGAAGCCGATGCGCAGGACCTCCTCGGCCTGTGCGCCACCAATGCCCGACAGGACGACGGAAGCGGCAAACACGATGGCCAAGCGACGCAGGAACGGACGAGACATGCGATGACTCCTGGGATAGGTGCGAGCGCCCGCAGGGACGGGAGTTCCAGCTGCCGGCGACGGAACGGATAGATTATTGGAATAAAAAACAATCGATAAATAACTTATAGTTATCAATTAATGCCCGGACAGCGCCTACCGGATATCCGCATCCGACGCCTGCCTGACCGCAAAGCCGCTGGCGAAGGTCGGCCGCACATCGAGGCGCTGCGGAATCAATCCATGGGCCTGGTAGAAATCGGCGGTCTCCTGCTGCTGGCCGAGCGTTCGCTCATCCAGCGCCTGCCAACGCAAGCGCCGGCGTTCGAACTGCAAGCGCGCGGCGTCCTCGGGGAAGCCGATGATCTGCGCCAGGCTTCGCGAATACTCGTCCAGGTGCAGGTACGCCCAGCGCTGGGCGCTGGCCAGGCGTTGCAGGTAGTCCTGCAGCACGGCGCGTTTCGCCGGGTCGGCCAGTGCGCTATCGGTAGCAGCGAGGAAGCTGTTGCCAGCCCACAGGCCGCGCCCGTCGACCAGTACCCGAGCCTTGTCGGCGGTCTCCGCGAACGCGGTGTAGGGCTCCCAGGTCGCCCAGGCATCCACGGAACCATTGGCGAGGGCCATTTTCGCGTCCACCGGGCCGAGGAAGCGGAATTCGACGTCCTTCTCGCCCAGCCCGACCGAGGCCAAGGCCTTGAGCGCGACGAAGTGGCCGATGGAACCGCGGCCGGTGGCAATGCGCTGACCTTTCAGGTCGTTGGCCGAGCGCAGCGGCGAATCCCCTCTCACCAGCACGGCGGTACCGTAGGGATCGGATTTGTCGACGGCGATGGCCTTCAGCCGGGCACCGGCGGCCAGGGCGAAGAGCAATGGCGCGTCGCCGATGATGCCGGCATCCACCGCACCGGCATTGAGTGCTTCGGCGAGGGGGGCGGCGGCGGGGAATTCGAACCAGCGGATGTCGTAGGTCAGGTCGTCCAGCGCGCCGGCAGCCTCCAACTGGGCGCGCATGTTGCCCTTCTGGTCGGCCAGGCGCAGGGTCACGCGCTCGTCGGCACAGGCCTGGCCGACGAGCAGGCAGAGAAGCAGGAACAGGCTCAGGGTCTGACGCATTCCGTAACTCCTCAACGCTGGCCGACGCGGAGGTCGGCGGGCAACTGGCGGGCCACTTCGGCGGCACCGGCGGACAGGCTGAAGTCGAACGCCGGGGCGACCTCCAGCGACTTCGGCAGCACGCCTTCGGCATGGAAGAAATCGGCGGCGGTCTGCAAGGTGGCGGCAACCTCCGGACCGAAGACCACAGGACTGATGCGCGCCTCGCCAACCCAGCGCCGAGTGACTTCGCGCGGCATGTTCAGATCCTTGGCCAGGGCCTCGGCGAACGCCTCCGGATGCCTCAGGGCCCAGGCCTGGGCACGCGCCAGGCGGGTCAGCAGGTCGCTGATCGCGGCCTTCTTGCGGGCGATCGCAGCGTCGCTGGCCAGGGCATAGGAGTAGCCGGTCATGATCCCGGCACCGTTGTCGATGACCCGCGCCTGATCGAGCAGCACGGCGCTGGAGGTATAGGGCTCCCAGGGCACCCAGGCGTCTACCGAGCCGCGCACCAGGGCGGCGCGGCCGTCCACCGGACCAAGGAAGGAAAAGCTTACGTCCTGCGGTCCGAGGCCGGCGCGACGCAACGCGCCAAGGGCGAGGAAATGCCCCCAGCCGCCGCGATTGACGGCAATGCGCTTGCCCTTGAGGCCGGCCACCGAACGGATCGGCGAGTCCTTGCCGACCACCAGCGCCACGGTCGCCGGGTTGAAGTGCCAGGCGCCCACCGCCTTGAGCGGCGCGCCGGCAGCGTAGACGAAGAGGAACGGGATGTCGCCGGTAAAGCCTATGTCCAGGGCCCCGGCGTTGAGCGCCTCGAGCACCGGTGCACCGGAGGGGAACGCCGACATTTCCAGCTTGTACGGCAGGTCGTCGAGCTCGCCGGACGCGCGCAGGGCGGCGTAGCGGTCGCCCTTCACATCGCCCAGGCGCAGGCTGATGAGGTCGGCGGCGCTGGCGGCTCCAGCCAGCAGGGTCGCGGCCAGCAGGCCGGCAAGCACACACAGGGGTCGTTTCATGGGCAATCTCCAGGCAGCTCCGCACGGAGCCGGGGCTATCCTGGGCTATCCGTTCCGCCGGTGCGGTCGCCGACAAGGCCAGGGTCGAGAATCGTGGGAGGTACGTTTCAAAGACTCAGCGCCGCCCTCCCCGCCGCGCTCCAGACGCTATCTTTCTGTGGCGTGTGGACACGTCCGCAAAGCACGTCGCGGTAGTGCCGCTGTAGCGGATTGTGCCGGCTGAGGCCGTGGTTGCCGCTCAGTTCCAGGGCCTTCTCGACCACCGCCAACGCGTTGTCGATGACCGCGACCTTGAGCAGCCCGGAGTCGCTGGCGGGCAACTGTCCGCAGCACGCGGCATCGAGCAGCAGGCGGTTCTGCAGGAGCAGGCCGTCGATCTCGCCGAGCGCCTCCTGCATCCTCGGCAGGCTCGCCAACGGCGCGCCGAGACTGGCCGGCACGCGCTCGCGCAGCCAGCCGACGAGCCACTCGCGGGCGCTCCCGGCGATACCGTCGTAGAGAGCGCCGAGCAACACCGCGCTAGCCTGGGCGAAGTCGCGCAGCACGGCCTGGTCCGGCGCCGGAGGCTGGTCGTGGGGATGCAGGCCGATGGCGTTTTCCAGAGGCACCGCCACCTCTTCGAAGAGCACCTCGTGGCTGCCGCTGGCGCGCATGCCCAGATGGTCCCAGCTCTCCACGATACGGATGCCTGGGCTGTCGCGGCGCACCAGCCAGGTACCCACGCGGGGGATCGGCTCGTCGCTGCGCGCCCATACCGCCAGCCAGGTCAGGCCGGGAATGCCGGTGGTGTAGAGCTTGTGCCCGGACAGCTGCCAGCCGTCGCCGACACGCCGCGCCAGCGTACCCGGCAGACCGCCGCGTGACGGCGAACCCAGCTCGGGCTCCACGCGCAGGCTATTGATCAACGCCCCCTGCTCCAGCACCTCGCGCGCCACGCGCCGCTTGAGCGCGCCGGGCCAATCGGGGTTATCGGCCAGGCGCCGCAAATGCAGGTACTGCATGCACAGCACCAGGGCCGTGGAGGGTTCGCCGCGAGCCACCGCGCCGATTACCCGGCGCAGCTCGCCGAGGCTGGCGCCGGGACCGCCGAGCGCAGGCGGCAAGGCCAGGGCGAGCAGCCCGTAGTGTCGCAGCAGGGCCAGGTTGGCATGGGGAAAATCTCCGCTGCGGTCATGGGCATCGGCGCTTTCCGCCAGTTGCCGGGTCAGTTCTGGCAGCCGTTCATCGAACGCCGCCGAGGGAGTCTGCAGGACGGCCATGGGATCAGGCCGTGGCGCGCCGGCGCTCGCGCTCGGCGACTTTGGCGCGGGTCAGCGGGATCAGCTCGCGGCCATATTCCACGGCATCGGCGAGGGGATCGAAACCGCGAATGAGGATATTGCGCACGCCCAGGTCGTAGTAGGCGAGCAGGGCGTCGGCCACCTGTTCCGCGGTACCGACCAGGGCGGTGGAGTTGTGCCCGCCACCGACCAGCCTGGCGATTCCGGTCCAAAGGCGCTCGTCGAGGCGCTCGCCCTGCTCCACCGCCTTGAGCAGACGCTGGGCGCCGACGCTCTGCGGCTTGCCCTTGGGGAAGCCGGCCTCGCCCAGGCGCGCGCCGGCGCTTGCGCGTATCGCCTCGGCCTTGGCCCAGGCCTCGTCCTCCGTGCGCCCGAGGATGGGCCGGAACGACAGGCTGAATTCCACTTCGCGACCATTCGAGCGCGCCTGTTCGCGCACAGCGGAGATGGTTTCGGCGGCCTGTGCCAGGGGTTCGCCCCAGAGCATGAACACATCGGCCTGCTTGCCGGCGACCTTCAGCGCGGCTTCCGAGGAGCCGCCGAAATACACCGGAATGTGCGGTTTCTGCTGCGGACGGATGGCCGAGAAGGCGTGCTCCACGCGGTAGTGCGCGCCGTGGAAATCGAAGGGTTCGGTGCTGGTCCAGGTGCGCTTGAGCAGTTCGATGAATTCGTCGCTGCGGGCATAGCGCTGGTCGTGGTCGAGATAATCGCCGTCCTTGCGCTGGTCGGCGTCGCTGCCGCCGCTGATGATATGCACCGCCAGGCGCCCGTCGAGGAGGTGTTCGAGGGTCGCCAGCTTGCGCGCGGCCAGGGTCGGGGCGACGAAACCGGGGCGGTGCGCCAGCAGCAGACCGATCCGGGAAGTGGCCAGGCCAGCGGCGGCGGCCACCAGGAATCCATCCGGCTGGTCCGACCAGTAGCCGACCAGGATTCGATCGAAGCCGGCCTCTTCGTGGGCGCGTGCGAAAGCGGCGATGTAAGGCTTGTCGAGGATAGGTCCGACCGGCGCGAGGGTCTCCGAGGCCAGGCGATGGCCGATCATGCCGAGAAACTGGATGCTCATGGTCCGTACTCAGTGGAAGGCTTCGTTGAAGGACGTGTCGATCACCGTGGAAGTGTCGAACGGCTTGGGCAAGGCACCGGTCTGCAGCAGGAAATCCGCGGTCTCCTGGTAGTCGGTGGCGGCCTGGGCGTCTACCGGGCCGACGCTCATGCCGGCCTGGCCGATCCAATGGCGGGAGACTGCCCGGTCGAGATTGGCCTTCTGCGCCCAGAGGTCAGCGTACTGCTCCTTGTGTGCCTCGACCCAGGCCCGTGCCTTGCGCAGGCGGCCGAGGAAGTCGGCGATCTGCGCGCGCCTGGGCTCGATGGAAGCAGCGTTGGCGGCGATGCTGGACAGCCCCGGCATCAGGTCGCGGGCGGTGAGAATCGGCCGTGCGCCGGAAACCACGATCTGCTGCGAGATATACGGCTCCCACACCGGAAAGGCATCGATGCTGCCGCGCGGCAAGGCGGCGGCGGCGTCGATCGGCATCAGCTTGACGAACTCCACGTAGTCCTTCGGCAGGCCGGCTTTCTCCAGCGCGCGCAAGGTCAGTTGCTGGCTCCAGGCACCGGGCCAGTAGGCGACTTTCCTGCCCTTGAGATCGGCAATGCTGCGCACCGGAGAATCCTTCGGCACCAGCAGGGCTATGGTATCGGGGTTCTGCCGCGAGACGCCGACCAGCTTCACCGGCGCACCCTTGGCGGCGAGGAAGATGAAGCCCGAGTCGCCGAGGAAACCCAGGTCCAGCGCTCCGGCCTGCAACCCTTCGGCCACCGGCGCGGCGGACTGGAAATGCTTCCATTCGACCTGGTAAGGCGCGCCTTCGAGAACTCCCGAGGCCTCCATGGAAGCCCGAACGTTGTAGTAGTTCTGGTCGCCCACACGCAACGTCGGCAGCTCTGCGGCCTGGGCCAGGGAGGCACCGAGCAGAAGCGTGGCGAAGCTGGTTAGCAGGTATTGCTTGAGTTTCATCGGAGCTCCTCAACCGGCGTGCCGCAACAGCGGCAGGCGGGCGATATGGTCATGTATGGCGGGAATCAGGCCCTGGCCGTAGCGCACGGCGTCGCCGAGCGGATCGAAGCCTCGAATCAGGAAGGTCGAGACGCCCAGCCGGTAGTACTCGCCAAGCGCAGCGGCAACCTGCTCGGGGGTGCCTACCAGGGCGGTGGAGTTCCAGCGCGCCCCGGTCAGCCGGGCCACGCCGGTCCACAAACGGCTGTCGAGCACCTCGCCCTGCTCGGCGGCGGCCAGCAGGCGCTGCGAACCGACATTCTGCGGCTGGTGGTCGCGCAGCGGCAGACCGAGGCGCGCACGGTTCTCGCGGACCTGTTCGAGCACCTCGGCGGCACGCTTCCAGGCGGCCTCCTCGGTATCCGCGACGATCGGCCGGAATGACACCGAGAAGCGCGGATCGCGTCCCTGGGCCTTGGCGGCGGCGCGCACTCTGCGGATATGCCCGTCGACCGCGGCCAGCGGCTCGCCCCAGAGCATGTAGGTGTCGGCGTGCCTGGCGGCGACCTCGATGGCTGCGTCGGAGGAGCCACTGAAATAGATCGGTATGTGCGGCGACTGGCGCGGGCGCACCGCTGGCGAGGCGCGCTGGAAGCGGTAGAACTCGCCGTCGAAATCCACCGGTCCCGTGGCGGTCCAGATAGCACGCAGGGCTTGCAGGTATTCGTCGGTACGGGCGTAGCGGCGGTCATGGTCGAGGTAGTCGCCATCGCGCGCGAGGTCCTCGTCGTTACCACCACTGACTACGTTCAGGGCCAGGCGGCCCTCGCTGAACTGATCCAGGGTAGCCAGTTGGCGTGCCGCCAGCGGCGCTGCAATCACCCCCGGGCGATAGGCCAGGAGAACGCCAAGGCGCCGGGTGGCAGCGGCGACGAAGGAACTGACCACCGCGCCCTCGGCGGCATTGCTGAAATACCCCACCAGCACCCGGTCGAAGCCGGCGTCCTCATGGGCCTGGGCGAAACGCCGGACGAAACCGGCGTCCACAGCCTCCCCCAACGCCTGGTCCACCTCGGAACTCGGTGTGGCGGTGATCATGCCGAGAATTTCCACGCTCACGCTGTTGCCCTCGCCTGGGCCGCTCGACTGATAAGGTTGGCGGCTGTCGTTATAAGAAAAACATCTGCATGGGAGCTTTTCTTAGAAGCTACAGGCTGAAACTACATGATGGAAATTCATTTTTGTCATATCTTAATATGCTAAACGCGCATATTTAGCTTTTCCGTCTTTGCGTTTCCCAAGGCGGACACTATGCGTAGCCGCCCTCGCTCCCTCTTCCCTCTGAAGCGAAAAGGGGCTCGCAGGGGAATGTTGATCCCGACTGCAGCCCCTTCTCATTCACGCTCCCGTCTCCCGGGGATCTCCCGGCGCCGCTACTCAACCGGCTTGCATATCCAACCCCTCGGCCACCGCCCTGCCGAACAGCCGTGCCGGCGTCTCCAGATTGCCCAGCAGGCGCGGACGCACCAGCCAGAGCTGGATCAGCGGCTGGAAATCCTCCAGTTGCAGCACCTGCAACTGATCGCGGTAGCGGCTACGCGCCAGGGCCGGCGCCGGCACCAGGCCGAGACCCCGGCCCGCGGCGACCAGGCCCAGTTGCAGCTCGCTGCCGAAAGTCTCGAGGTTCAGTTGCAGGCCCAGGCCCTGATCGGCCAGGGCCCGTTGCAGGCCGGCACGGAAGCCGCAGCCATCGGGGTTGAGCACCCAGCCATGGTGGTAGCAATCGAGCAGGCGTCGCGCCTGGATGGCACTGTCGCGGGCGACCACCACGCAGAGTTCCATGCGCCCTAGGGGCGTGGCGCCGAGTTCTTCGGGGAATACCTTGCTTGGCGGAAACAACACCACTGCCGCGTCCAGTTCGGCATTCTCCAGGCGCGCCAGCAAATGGCTGCCCCAGCCAGTGCCGACCTGCGCGCGCAGCTCCGGGTACTCGTCGGCCAGCCGCCGAAGGGCATCCAGCAACACCACCTCGCCGATACTCTGCGGCACGCCCAGGCGCAGCACGCCACTTGGTGTGGAGTCACCGGCCACCAGTTCGCGCAGGCCATCCACCTCGCGCAGCACCCGCCGGCACTGTTCGTAGACCTGCAGTCCGCTGGCGGTGGGTTTGAGCGGCTTGGTATTGCGGTCCAGCAATGCCACTCCGAGGGACTCCTCCAGGCTCTGTACCCGCCGGGTGATCGCAGACTGGGTCAGGCCCAGGCTCTCGGCGGCCTGGCTCAGGGAAGCGTTGCGGATCACCGCGACGAAGGCGTCGATGTCATCGATTTTCATGGGGCCGGCACCAATTGCATTTCTCGCATATTAGCTTAGATTCAAAATGCATTTCAGGAATAAAAAAGCGTTTGCTACCGTACCGCCAGAACTTCCCGGAGTGAATCCCCGCATGTCATCCATCCTGCGCCTCGACCGCCTGCGCCAGTTCATCGGCGAGCTGGCGACACTGCTCGACAGCCGTCCCGACGAATCCACCCTGCTCGCCCAAGCCCACCCCCTGCTGGCCGAGCTGGTGCGCCAGGACGACTGGCTGCCGGAAGACTGCGCCCGCCCCGATCCACAGCGCTACCAACAGTACCTGCTGCATGTCGACTCACGGCAGCGCTTCTCGGTGGTCAGCTTCGTCTGGGGGCCGGGCCAGATCACACCGGTACACGATCATCGGGTCTGGGGCCTGATCGGCATGCTCCGCGGGGCCGAATACTCGCAGCCGTACGCCTTCGATGCGGGGGGGCGTCCGCATCCCAGCGGAGCCCGTCGACGCCTGGAGCCCGGCGAGGTCGAAGCGCTGTCGCCACGCATTGGCGACGTGCACCAGGTGAGCAACGCCTTCAGCGACCGCACATCCATCAGTATCCACGTCTACGGCGCCAATATCGGTGCGGTACGGCGTGCCGTGTTCAGCGCCGAAGGTGAGGAAAAACCCTTCATTTCCGGCTATTCCAACAGCCGCTTGCCCAATATCTGGGACCTGTCGAAAGAGAACCCCGCATGAGCCAGATCGCCGTACGCACCTTCCACGATATCCGCGCCGCTCTCCTCGCCCGCCGGGAGCTGGCGCTGCTCGACGTGCGCGAGGAGGACCCGTTCGCCCAGGCCCATCCCCTGTTCGCCGCCAACCTGCCGCTGTCCAGGCTGGAACTGGAGATCCATGCCCGGGTGCCGCGCCGCGACACGCCGATTACCGTCTACGACGACGGCGAAGGCCTGGCGCCGGTCGCCGCGCAACGCCTCCTCGACCTCGGCTACAGCGACGTGGCCTTGCTCGATGGCGGCCTGTCCGGTTGGCGCAACGCCGGCGGCGAGCTGTTCAGGGATGTGAACGTGCCAAGCAAGGCCTTCGGCGAACTGGTGGAGGCCGAGCGCCACACGCCATCGCTGGCCGCGGAGGAAGTACAGGCTTTGCTCGACGCCAGGGCCGACGCGGTGATCCTGGATGCCCGTCGTTTCGACGAATACCAGACCATGAGTATCCCCGGCGGCATCAGCGTGCCCGGCGCCGAACTGGTGCTGCGCGTCGCCGAACTGGCGCCGGACCCGCGCACCCGGGTGATAGTCAACTGTGCCGGGCGCACTCGTAGCATCATCGGTACCCAGTCGCTGCTCAACGCCGGCATCCCCAACCCGGTGGCGGCATTACGCAACGGCACCATCGGCTGGACGCTGGCCGGTCAGCAACTGGAACACGGCCAGACGCGACGCTTCGGTGCGATCTCCCAGGACACTCGCAAGGCCGCCGCCCAGCGCGCCCGTGCCGTCGCCGACCGCGCCGGCGTCGAACGCCTCGACCTGGCCGGTCTGGCCCAATGGCAGGACGAGCACGACCGCACCACCTACCTGCTCGACGTACGCACGCCCGAGGAATACGAAGCCGGTCACCTGCCTGGCTCCCGCTCCACGCCCGGTGGCCAGCTGGTTCAGGAAACCGACCATGTCGCCAGCGTGCGCGGCGCGCGCCTGGTACTGGTGGACGACGATGGCGTACGCGCCAACATGAGCGCCTCCTGGCTAGCCCAGATGGGCTGGCAGGTCGCGGTACTGGACGGACTCTCCGACGCCGACTTAAGCGAGAGAGGCGCCTGGAGCGCGCCGCTGCCGAGGCAACCCCGGGCCGACACCATCGACCCGACCACCCTCGCCGACTGGCTGGGCGAACCGGGCACCCGGGTGCTCGACTTCACCGCCAGCGCCAACTATGCGAAACGCCACATCCCCGGCGCCGCCTGGGTATTGCGCAGCCAGTTGAAGCAGGCACTGGAACGGCTGGGCACGGCCGAGCGCTACGTACTCACCTGCGGCAGCAGCCTGCTGGCGCGCTTCGCCGTGGCGGAAGTCCAGGCACTCAGCGGCAAGCCAGTGTTCCTTCTCGACGGCGGCACCAGCGCCTGGGTCGCCGCGGGCCTGCCGACGGAAGACGGCGAAAGCCTGTTGGCGTCGCCGCGCATCGACCGCTACCGCCGCCCCTACGAAGGTACCGACAATCCGCGCGAAGCGATGCAGGGCTACCTGGACTGGGAGTTCGGCCTGGTGGAGCAACTCGGTCGCGACGGAACCCACGGCTTCTTCGTGATCTGAAGCCATTACCCGACGAAATCGGAGAGTCATCGAATCGACGCCGGGCAGGCTGCGGAAACGACCCGGAAGTGCGGAAGAGCGGCGCCCCGAAAATGCAAAAGCCCCGCTCAGCGGGGCTTTTCAGTACGCGGATATGGCGGAGGCGGTGAGATTCGAACTCACGGAAGAGTCTCCCCTTCGACGGTTTTCAAGTCTATCGCTGAATTCAAGGATTATGCGGGTTGCGGCTGGATTTCGTTTCCGCAATTCAGACATTTTTCCTTCGATGGATGCCGCTTGCTGCCTGGGTCGATTCTTAAATTGCGGAAATGATTTCGCCCTCCTCCAGACATGCCTGAGCGCCACTCTCCGCTCGTCGGACGCCCTCGAATGCTGGATATTCATACAGCATAATTTCCGGCCCACTCGTCCGCCGGAGATTCCCATGCCCTACTCCGACCCTAGGCATTGCCATCATCAGCGCGTAACACAATGGCTTGCAGCGATGCGGCAGCATGCTGCCTGGCTGTACGCCGCGGATGAGCAGTACCTTTACCTTGTCGGCGAGGTCAACGAACTCTATCAATGTGGAATCGTAGGGTTGCAGGACAGGCACGACATGGTCACCGACGCCCTCGGCATGTACTCCTGGGCGATCGAGCACGGCATCACGCGCGAGACGCACTACTGCTCGGATTGCTGCTACGACGTGCTCGACGCCGGCAATGTCGTTGGGAGCGTGGACGACGAGGGCATCTACCACGGGCCCGCACCCGGACGACAGCGGCTGGGCTACCTCGGCCGGGATCCTCTGGACGGGATAACATACTTGCGCATGGGCCAGGCGCTTGAGCGCGCTGGCATCGTGCGCGGCCTGGTGATCGAGCTCGACGCTGGCGGCACGCTGCAACTCGTCGAGCAGGTCCCTGATGACTTCCGGCCATGGCGCTGGGCCACCTGAACTACCCTTACCGCACACCCACTTCGTCTGGAGCGATGCGATGTGCGGCAGGCTTTCGCAGTACACGGGACTTCACGAGTTCGTCGACGCGCTGTCGATGCCCAACGTCCTGGTCAACCTGGTCGGCGAACAGCCACAGCGCTACAACGTCGCGCCGTCAACCCAAGTGACAACGCTACGACTCGAAGGGGACGCCCTGGTCGCCCAGGCGATCAGATGGGGCTGGCGGCCTTTCTGGGCTAGGGACCGCGCGGCGCCGATCAACGCCAGGGCCGAGAAGGTCGCCCACGGCAGGTTCTTCAGCGCGGCCTGGAAACACCGAGCGCTGACGCCGGTCAGCGGCTGGTTCGAGTGGGTTGATGAAGGCGGCACGCGGAAACAGCCGTATCACATCCAACATGGCGACGGATCGCCGATCCTATGCGCGGCCATCGGCCAGTTTCCTGCCCTCGATGACGAACCGGGAGAACAGCATGGGTTCGTGATCATTACCTCGGACGCCGAGGGCGGCATGGTGGACATCCACGATCGGCGTCCCGTCGTGCTATCACCCGAGCTGGCACGCGAGTGGCTGGATCCGGCTACGCCGGCGGAGCGCGCGGAGCAGATCGTGTTGCTGCAGGGCCAGCCAAGCGAAGAGTTCACTTGGTACGCGGTCGACCCAGCAGTTGGGAACGTTCGAAATCAAGGCCCGCATCTGGTAGTTCGCCAACTATGAGCAGAGTCGGGCGGCTATGCGGTGAAGTACCCATCTCTCGGAACCGCCCCCAAAACCGACAGAACCTCCTGTTGGATATGGCTATCACCACATGCCACCAGCAGAGAACAGCCGGGTTCCGCTGCTACAAGCTCTTTCAGCAAGAGGGCCTTCACGTCGTCGACTCTCGAAATGCACAGAACCGCGTCCGGTAGGCAATCGCGCGGAGCCACGGATATCCCGCTAAACGAGCACGCTACGTGCACCAAAACTTCTTTCCCCTCAACTTGAGTTCGGAGGAGCTCGAAGCCAGTCCCGTGCTGCAGGGATGCTCTACTACTGTTGATCTGCATAGGTGTCACCACCAAGCCAGCCCCACCTCAACGCTCTGCCTCGTAGGCCGCAACGCCCGTCCCTATGGCACGCCACTCATCCTGCGGCATGCGCGCGTCGCAGATGAAAACCTCGACTTCGCCGCCTTCCTTCGGCTCCGCCGGCCGGATCGCTGCATGCCGGAGAATCGTCTGCATGTCCGGGACGTAGCTGCTCTCCGAGCCGTGGAATGACCAGATGCCAAACTTCCCTGCTCCCCCCACCTGGTGGTCGAGTTTCACCGACCAGCCCTTGAATCGAATGACCAGCATGCCCTGCCCTCGTAGGAAAAGGCCGTAGTCTACTCCTAATCCTGGCAGGCCTGGTTCGCAGCCAGGAGCTGCGCCTCGTATCCGATCCTCTGCAAGCGTTCGGCGAGCAACGCACGGACCTTGGTCTGGATATCGTCGCTCTTCTTCAGCCCAGCGGTTGCCCAGGCCGGCACCTCCACCGCCGGCACCCGGCACGGCACCGCCACCGGCACTTCTACGCGCACCGTGCGCGGCTCGGCTTCCTGCCGGGCGGCGCATCCCGCCAGCGCGAACACCAACCCCAGCACCTGCACCACCTGCACCACCTGCACCACCTGCACCACCTGCACCACCTGCACCACCTGCACCTTTCGCCACGCCTGCAGCTTCATAGCCCCAGTTCCTTGTCGATGACCGCCTCTGCCGCTGCGCACTGATCACCCTCGGCGCGCTCCTGCTGCAGGCGCTGCGCGGCGGCGAAGCGCTGGCCTGCCTGCTGCTGAGCATCGACAACCGCCTGGGCGGCCTTCGCCTGGCGCTGCTCGGCCTGATCAGCCAGGCCGGCGATGGCCGCGTTCTGCTGGCCTACCAGGGACTCCAGGTTGCCACGGGCCGCGCGACAGGCCGTCAGGCCCTGGGCGGCCTGGTCGAGCTGAGGCCGGTAGTGCCCGGCGGTCAGCCAGGCGCCCAGGCCGGCGCCGGCGACGACCATCAGCAGCGCGGCCAGCACCAGGGCCAGGGGCTTCCAGTAGCTGAGGAGCCAGGTCATGCCAGCACCGCCTTGGCCTTCTCCCACAGCGCCAAGCGATCCGCCTGACCGTTCGTGCCGCCGTTGATCCGGCGGGTGATGGCGGCGAACTCGCCCCGGTCGGCTAGGTCGTTCAACCCGTGACTGGCCCACCACCAGGCCGCCGACAGCGCAGCGAACTCCGGCTGCTCGAGCAACTCGGGTTCCTGCTCCAGCGGCTGGCCCAGCCCGGCGCCGGCGGCGCGGTAGTTCGACCGGCCGGTGATCTGTAGCAGGCCACGCCCGCGGAACCGCCAGCCGTCGCCCGACGCCTCGTCGCCATTGCCGTTGCGCGAGGCGTAGGCGTTGTTGGCGATAGCCCGGGGGTTCCGCGCCAGGCGCTGCGCCAGAGCATTGGGCTGGCCGTCGGCGCCTAGGTATCGGCTCGGCCAGGTCGCCGCCAAGCCACGCGCACTGTAGTTGAGGTTCTCCACCAGGTGGGTCAGTTGGGCGCTCTCGTGGCCGACCTGGGCGAGGAATGCCGCCGCGCGCACCGGCGACGTGATACCGAAGCGCGTCATCCCGCGGTTCAGCGCACCAACAAAAACGCCGGCTCGAGGGCCGGCGTTCGGGTAAATACGCAGCAGTTGCTGCTCAGTGATAGGCATGTGGGCTCCAAAAACGACGAAGCCCGCGCAGGGCGGGCTTTCGTTCGTCGATAGGTGTTGTCAGGCTGGTAGCTGATCCGGCAGCGGATACCTGGCCTTGATCTCCGGCTACCCAAGCACAAAAAGGCCCGCGCGATGCGGGCCGGTCATTCAGCCTCGGAAAGTGAGTCAGGCGGAGCCGGCATCGACAATCGGACATCGATCCAACTGTTGAGCGGGACATCCAGCGGGGCGCCCTTCCCGAGCACCATTTCTCCGTCGTCACTGAGTGTCCAGCGCTGCTTGTAGAGACGGATCGTGACCGTCCCATCCTCAGCCTGTTCGCTATCGGTGATACCGAGCGGGCGACCGCCGTCGGGAGACGCAGGATCGATCACCCGCCAACCCTCGGTAGCAAGCCCCAGGCTTCCAACTATCCGATACACACCTACGTCGAGGCGCACAACGCTCACTCCCCGCGCCTCTTCGTTGGCCACCGCCCAGTCGCCGGCCGGCTCGAAGTCCAGTTCCTGCAAATCAGGGCGTTCGGACTCGCTGATGTTCGCGATACGGACCACGGGCGACGCTGCCCGCAGAGTTCCATCTGTAGCCCGCGTCGTGTTCGCCGTGGTGTAAAGCTCGTACCATGCCTGCCAGGTACCCCCGGCTTTTCTCCTTGCGAACAGACGATTGCCTACCCGGTACTGGTAGATCTGGTACTCGGTGGCAATGTCATATTGCGTCGAAAGCAATCCGGACCCCACTTCGGATGCCAGGCCAGGCGTATTCGCTGCCCCGTTTGCAACACCGTAGAAGCCAGACGATGGCACCCCATTCAGGTCAGCAACGGGAGCATTTCCGGAAACCAGGATTTCGGACCATGCCTGCCATGCGCCGGATACCTTTGTACGGACAAAACTGCGGTTGGAGTTCAGGTGATACCACAACTGGGTGGCGAAGGATGCATTTCCATGCTGGTAATGCACGGCGTAGCCTTGACCCTGCCCCGTTCCTTGACCGATGGGAACGCCGGTGGTTGATGCCGAGGTGGAGTACAGACCTGTAACGGACAGATCATTGAGATTCGCCGGCGCATTCGGGAAATTGCCACCCCATCCATAATCTCCAGGCCCGATCGCTGCTATGGCTACTCTGCCCGCTTGCGGACTTCCTGCTACCGCGAGCGCCTTTCCAATGGTGGTAAAGCCCATCGAATCCATAGCCTCGCTACCCGTCGGAGATAGCGCCCATGGCTGAACGCTGGCCAGCGTCGTTCCCCACTGGTTGGCGATCAGGTTGAATCGATCCGACAGGTCCTTGTCGTAGCCCAGAATCGGCGCCACCGCATAGGCCTGACCGCTGGCCGTGCTGCCCTGGTAGTTGGGCTTGATCGAAATGACCGTCGAACTTGCGACGTTTGTGACCTCGTACCAACGACCATCGGGGCCGCGAAAAGCATCGCCGACCCGGACGTTGGCGGAGAATGTGGTCCCAGTGCCGGTGACTGTCGGCGAATTCAGCGTGACAGCAACCGTGCCTGTGGAATACCAAGCCATATAGTCCTCCAGATATATTTACGCCACTACAATCAGCGGGAAATTGAACGGGTTATTACTTTCCGCCCCGACGGCTGCTGACACAAATATAGAGTTCCTTGAGTTCTCAAAGAAGCCTATACTCGGGGCACCAACAGTGCTGAATGTTTTTACATTGAAGTGACTAACTTGAAAGTAAGCCTCAGCCCCGTAAGGGAACGGCAAATACCAAACTTGCAGCGGCCCACCGGCATAGTTCGGGTAGTACGCATATTTATTCCATACCTGCGCACCACCGACATAGCGAACGATGTCCCGGTTACTGTCGAAAATCACCCGCGACTGGGAGTCGAAAACCTGCATCCCCCATCCACCGGTTTTCGGCAACATGACCGCGCCCGCCTTCCACTTCCCCCCGTAGACAGGGGGTGCTGAGCCCAGAATGTAGGCTTGCCAAAAGGCGAACCCAGTCCAACTCCCTGGACTGCCAAGATGCCTGAACTGGAAGACCTGATGTGGGCCATCAGGCCTGAAGTACACATAAGGCTCATACGGGGACTGTATCGCAGATGGGTAACTTACGATAGTTTCGCTAGATGTCTGAACGCCGTATGTACCTGATGCCGCAATGTGAATACAAGGATTCGAGTCATCGATAATTGTCTGCCCGCTGTTTCCTCGAATTAATACGCCATAACTCATGAGAACATTACCGCATGCAGTACATAGGTTGTTCCGGATGAACCGTACCAGTGGAACGTCACTACGTTTCCGGAAATTGTGTATAGCGGCACTTCAGCGTATGCGTTTCCGCTAGCGATGATGAACACAACACCGCGCGCAGGATCGAAACCCGGCACCGTCACCGTCATCCCGTCGGTGATGGCGCCGAGCGACTGCCGGAAAACCGTGCGCGCCGATTGGCCGGTGAGCTCCATCAGGATGGAGCCGGCCGCATTTCTCAGGCGGATTCCGTAGCTCATACGTCTAGATTCCCGATCTGTACCCGCAGCACAAGATTCGCGTCGTAGACCTTGGTGGCCTCCGCTGTCTGCCTCATGAAACCACCGGACGTAGCGCTGTTCATCGTCAAGCTCCCCGCTTTATCCAGCTTCCACAGCGGCTCGCCGTTGGCACCGAGTGCGGTCGACTGAATAACGTTGCCAATCTTCGCGTTGGTGATCGAACCGTCCTGGATCATCGCGTTGTTGATGAACATCTGGCCGCCGACGATCGAGACCGGCGCCACGGTTTGCCCGCTGGAACTGTTGAACCAGAGGAACCGATCAGCCTGGAACGCCATGGTCGTCACGCTCGTACCGCTGTCGAAGCCAAGTTGCCAGCCAGCGGCGTACTTCTGCCCGTTGGCATGGGCCTGGAGCTTCACGCTGTAGAGCGCCTTGACGTTGCCATCCAGCGAGGTAACCGCTTGAGAGGTGGTCTGGATGTTCGCCTCGTTGGTATCGGTGCGCGCGCTGACGGTATCCACCCGCTGCCCCAGGGCGCTGTCCGCGTTGGCGCGGACGGTCTGTTCGGTGCTGATCGCCGAGGCATTGCTCGCGACTTGGCCAGACAGCTGATCCAGGCGTTGGACGGTTACGGCATTGTTCGACGCAACGACCGACTCCACGGTGGCGATCCTGCCCTCCGCCGTCCCGGTCCGCGCCTCCAACAAGCTGGTCCGCTTCGCTTGCGCTTCGTCCTCGTTTGCCCGCACGGTGACTTCGGTGGCTGCTCGAGCAATGGTGTCCCAGCCCTTCAGCGCATCGGCCTTCTCTCCGGTCGCCGGCTCCCGGCGGGCGGCAGCCTGCAGAACATCCAGGCTCGAAGCCGCCGCTTCGACCTTACCGTCGAGCTCGGTGATATCCGCGGTGTTGGTGGACACCTGCTGGGCCAGGCCGTTGGCCGTCTCGATCGACTGCCCGATGTCGGCCCAGTAGGTCGCGTTCGGCGGCGAGGCGTTGAGCGGCACCGCCTGCTTCGCCTGATACAGCCGGTTGCCGACCCGCACGATATCGTTCTTCGCGTAGGCCTTCGTCGGGTCGTAGGCCAGCACATCGGTCAGATTGTCGATCTGGTCCTGCAGGCCACTGATATCGACCTGCATCTGATCGATGTCGGCGAAGAACTGCTCGCCCAGCGCGGACTCGACGTACTCCTTGGTAATCAGCTCGTTGTACTCGCTCGCATCCGTCGAGCTGATGCCGTCGACCCAGGTCGACCAGGGGCCGACATTGCCGGTACGGTCGATCAGGCGCCCGCGGAAGGCAAGGCGAGCACCGGCCGCCAGCGAGGTCAGCGTGTGGGTGTCGGTCGGGTACGCGAACAAGCCCAGGGCAGTTGCGTTCTGTTCGCTGCCGCCCGGGGTAACCGACTGTTGGATCTCGGTGTAGGCGGTGTCCGCCGCGCCACTGGCCGGGAATCCCCACTCCAGGCCGATCTTCCACGGTCCGCTGGTGGTACGCAGGAACGCCAGCGCCGGCGGCGCGCCGGTCTTGCCGCTGAGTTGGGTCAGGATCGAGCTCTTCCAGACCGACGTGATGTCGAAGGCCGACACCGCGCGCACCCGCGCCAGGTATCCACCTGCGTAGATGCCGGTCACATCGACGCTGGTGGTGCCGGCACGCGGCAGGCGGATCCAGTTTCCACTGTCCTTCTTCCACTCCACGTCGTAGGCGACAGCCCCTTCCACGGGGGGCCAGGCGATGGTCATCGTGCTGACCGCCAACCCCTGATCGAACTGGTAGTGCGAGGTCAGCGTGACGTTCGCCGGCGGCGCCACGGTGGTGATCGGGATAACGCTGATCGGCCGGCTCTCCAACTTGGCGCCAGTGTCGATCGCTGAGAACTTCCCGGGCTCGTACTGCAGCGCAGTGATCTCGAAGACACCGCGCTCCGGCTGGCTGACTTTCATCACACGGTAGAGCGGCACCGCCAGGTCGTCGGCATCGAGGGTCCAGACCAGTTCCGGTAGCGGGGTCTCGCTGTAGGCTGTCGTCACGGTCACCGCGCGCCCGGCGATCGACTGCACGGTTCGCGCCTCAGCCTTACCACTGGGCAGGTTCAGGAGCAGGCGGTCGCCAGCCTTCGCCTGAGTATCGCGATCCAAGGTGATCACTCGGCCAGCAACCGCAGAAACCCGCCCCCCAATCTCCCGTCCAGCCAACAGCGCGTCAGCCACCGGAATCACCCATCCCGGCAGCGGAATCGCCCCGTCCATACCGGTACGGAACGTTACCGTGCGATCCTGGCTGTTGGTCAGGATCGCCCATTTTCCGCGCCGCTGGGCCTCACTCTCGCGGGTGCAGCCGATGGCTGCCACCTCGACCGGGTTGTCGCCGTAACGCCGCTGCAGGCGCTTATCGGTGGCCACAGCCACGTCGGTGTCGTAGTTGTTCGCCGGATTGTCGTAGCTGACCAAGGCACGGCTGTAGCGAGTGCGCTCACTGGCCGAGCCGTAGCTGAAGCGGCCGTCGATGACATTGGCCCGGGTGTAGGCGAAATCGACGTCGGTGGCGCGCGGGATATCCGCCTGGATCTTCAGTTGGCCCTGGGCCCAGTACGCCATACCACGGTAGATCGCGGTGAGGTCACGCAGCAGCTCCCAGGCCCCGGCGCGGCTTTGCAGGTTCAGGTTGCAGGTGTGTCGCGGCTCCTGGCCGCCCTTCCCGTCCGGCACCAATTGGTCGCAATACTGGGAAATCCGGTACATCTCCCAACGGTCTACCATCCAGGGCTTGATGCGTTTACCCACACCGAAGCGATCGTTGGTCACGATGTCGTAGGTGTGCCAGACCGGGTTATCGGTCCAGGCCTGTTTCATCGCGCCGTCCCAGATACCGAGGTAGGCCCGGGTCTCCGGATCGTAATTGCTCGGCACCTGGACCTTCCGCCCGCGGCAGTCGACTGTGACAGCCGGAATGTTGCTGAACTGCTCTGCGCTGAACTCGACGTACAGCAGCGCCGTGTTCGGGTAGCGCAGCTTCGCGTCGATCACCTCGGTGTAGCCGGCGATCAGCATGGTGTCGGCGATGCGGTTGTTGTTCTGATTCGGCGTCAGGCGCCGCACGCGCAACTGCCAGCCATTGGTGGCCGCCGGCAGGTCGATCCGGCGGGAGCGCTCGTAGCGGGTGGTGGTCTTGCCATCGACGGCCTCGCGCAGCACCTCCTGATAGGCGCCGCCGTCGGTGGCCAGATCTACGGCATATTCGATCCGGTACCCGCCGATGTTGCCGTTGGTGTCCTGCTGCTGGAGCGCTGGCCAGGCGAAGCGCAGGCGCACTGCGGAAAGCTGGGTATTGCTCAGCGAGCGCACCCAGGGCGTATCGCTGCGCAACTCGACGTTGACAGACGTCTCGTTCTCAACCGCAGGAATGCCAGGGATGTAGTCCTGGTCCACCGACCCCGCGCGCCACTCCCACTTAACGTTCGGGAAGTTCAGGTTACCGCTCGGGTCCATCAGCGGGGTGTTGTCGAGGTAGATATCGCGCTCGCTCGGAACGCCGGCGAACTCGCCTTCGCCCACGGCGAGCAGAACCTTGGCCATCGCGACCGAGCGCAGGCTGTCGGGTGCCTCGACCGGCTGTTTCGGCTTGCTACTGCCGCCCTTGCGGCCGGCCAGGTGCTGGTGAACTGCGCCCATGCTTTCCTCCGGGCATGAAAAAGCCCGCACAGGGCGGGCTATCTAAAATGCTAGTAGAAATTCACTTAGCGGGTTTATCTATATAAATTGGAAATTCAACTTCACTTTCAAGGAATGAAAATCATGAGCAGCCAAGAGAAGGCCTCACGATCACATTGGATTGAGTGGTGCGCCCTGACAACTTCAATAACTGCCGTAACCCTAAGCGCATATCAAGCCTATACTCTTAAGGAACACAACTACATAAGCGTCGAACCAAGAGTAAACTCATACCTATCCCTTAAAGATAATTACAAAATGATAATATTCAATAACGGGCTAGGACCAGCATATATAGACAAAATAACATTCTACGAGAATGGCAAGGAAATAGACGGAAACATTCTACACGCACTAGCCAAACAAGGAATTCCCCCATACTGCGCAACTGCCGGAACACCTCGCCCTAACGACTCACTAAAAACAGGTGAGGAAATCGTCCTTGTAGACATCCACGACAACAAAGAGTGCACGACCCCCAGGCTTATATTCACAACATTACAGCCACCAAACACAAGTTTCGACTATCAAATAGACTTCAGCTCTATATATGGCAAAAAATTCTCTTACAGATACTCTCTAAACAAGCAAGAAAGCATTCCTAATTAAATCTTGTCTTCCGAATAAATCGATGCCGAAATAATCGCCCCACCCCAGCGGCGCTTCCCATAGCAGATCGGCACCGGGTTCCCGCTAGCGGTGGTATTTCTGGCGCTGCCGAAGGCGTAGCTGGGAAGGTTCTCCGGCGCCGCGCTCTGCTTCAGGCCCTGGGCCTGGGGGCTGAGCATTTGGATGACGCCGCCGGCAACCATCCCTATCCCTGCTGGCAGCGCATACGGGGCTATGACGGGAAAAGCGTAGGAAGCAGCGATCAGCACAGCCCCGACTATCGTCTGCACCAACCCGCCACGCTTCCGGCCACGCATGACCGGAGCAATGCGAATTTCCTCGGCGCCCCCGAACTGCAGCTCATCTTGGGAAATGTTCCGTTTCCCACGGAATACAGCGAACTCCATACCTCGCAGGTGAGCATTGGCGAGGAAGCGCTCGAGGCCAGGAATCTGCACGCACAGGGCCTTGATCGCTTCCGCAGTCGACCCGACGAGCATACGGTACTCCCGACCGAACTGCCGGAGCGCGCCGTAGAGTTTGATGGTGGTCATCGGAGTGTGGTGCGCTGCGGTGGACATGTGTTTCTCCAGGTAATAAAAAACCGCCCGGAGGCGGTTTATGCGATTATTCATTCCTTCCGTATGAAGGATGATCGGCCGTACTTCGCCTCATAATCAGCAGCCAGTTTCTGGCATACCGACTTAGCGAAACGCCTAGCCGACATGTCTAAAAGTCGATCATCAACATCTTTCCAGCACAAATCGATAGCTACTCGATCCCTATCCTTATCCCTGGACTCAGGGGTCTCTGTGCTTTCTAGAACTGCACCAAGAATCAGGAGAGCCACCAGAGCACCTATTGGTAGCAGCACTAAACAGATCAGGACTTTTTTTGCTGCCCCCATAGTGGGCTTTTGAAGATTTTGCGGCAGCCCTACTTCCTCATTAAGTGCTTCGCCACAGTACCTGCACTTAATCGCTTCAGCCTTGATTACTTCAGCGCAGAAGGGGCATTTCTTTTCGTCGGCATCCATACGACTCTCCACAATATAATTGTGGCGGAGGATACCAAATAGCCAGCATCAAGACCCAGGGCTCATTCGGCAGAAACAGAGAGGGCGCCTGAAGGCGCCCTCTCCATGCCGTTTACGGCCCATACCCTAGGATGAGCAGTTCCATGCTCATGCCGAAGCCCGCGTCGACCGGTTCAGTTGCTTGGCACAGTGCTTCCTCACGTGCGCTGCGGAACCCAGCCCATCCCACAGAAAGCCCGCCAACTCGACGCCAGCATTACAACCGAGCCCGCTGAGGTGAGTGGCCAGGCGACGGCTCTCAACGATCTTCCAGCACTTCTCCACGCAGTCGACCAGAAACGCGATGTTCGACCACGAGCAGGTGTCGACGGCCGACGCAGCTTTATCCTTCGGCAACCACTCGCCCTCCAAGGCGTAGGCGGCGATGAAGTTCCGCGCGCTGTCCAACTGGTCGGCCGGGATGTCCTCGGCGGTCACGACGCTGAACGCCTTGTGTACTTGGCTCCAGATGTGGTTCTTGGCGCCTCGGCGAATCGCCGACGGCAGGCGCCGCACCTTGCCATTGACGACGGCAGCCAGGCAGTGGAAGCCATCGGTTCCGATTGTGGTGGCGAGTACGCTGGCCGCGGTCCGGTCATCACGCCGAACAGCGGCTCCCTCGTTCCAGTAGGCCCAGAGCACGTCGTCGCACTCGTTCTGGTAGGCGATGATGCCCTCGCGCAGCGCCGGGCGGACCTTGTTCGGGTGGATCGACATCAGCCAGCCGGTGAGCTTGCGGAGCGGGAGGCAGGTCATTTCACGCTGCTTCCCGTCTTGGGCAACTATCACCATTTCGGTGATGGTTGAGGCGAACCGCCCTGCCATCAGCTTGCGGTGCTGGCTCTGCCAGGCCAGCCCCATGCCCTCCACCACCGGCTTCATCGGCACGAAGGGCTCCCCTGCATTGCCCACCAGCAGGAGTTCCTTCTGGCGGAACGGGATGACCTGAGCGGTCGTTGTGCTATGATCGTGCATGACGTTGTTTTCCTCGTAGATTTCGACGTTTCCCCGAAGCCCTGGGTGTTGCAGCACCTGGGGCTTCTTCATTTCAGGCATTTGCCTGTCCTCGCTTTACCAGCTTCAGCACTTCAACAAGCTGCCCATTCATCGAGCGACTCTGCTCCTTCGCCTGTTGCTTCAGCCACTCCATCAGGTCTCGCGGGATTCGCACCTGGGTGCGCATGATCTCTTCCATTTGGCTCTCCAGTAGGTTGCACGCAGTGACTACACGATGTAACGATAACATCGTGTGTCTATGTGTCAACAAAAAAAGTGGTTACAGTGTGTAGCTATGAAAGACGACGACCTGATCCGCAACATAAATCCATTCGGACTCCGTATGCAGCCAGCCCTCCGGGCGAAGGTTGAGGAAGCCGCCAGCCAGAATCACCGATCTCTCAATGCGGAGATCGTTGCTCGCCTCGAGTCTAGCTTTGACTTGGATAGCAACATCGATCGACCAGTTCGTGGTGTCTCCATATCGGAAGACGGTACCGAGCGAACCTTTTTTGCCGGTCCGTCCCCGAAAGAACTGTTCAAAATCATTCACGAACTAGCCGAAGAAGTTCGCCTATTGAGAGAGGGGCGCGAGAAGGACGGTAAGTAACAGATTTACCTCCTTGCAGACCTGCCTCCAAGGCTCCCTACAGCCGCGACTGGTCTATCAACCCAGCGCAACTCCGATGGCTGCTATGATGGATGCAATAGCTACGCCTGTGGCTAGGATGAGTGCGGCGTTGGCCAGGCGCTTACCAACGATTCCGGCATCAGTTGCGTTCATTTTTCCATCTACCTTGACCCGATGCTTGGGTCTATAATTGAACAATGTTCTGCTCCTTGTCCTTCCCAAGGGGTGGAAACAAAAACCCCCGAAGCCGGCCAGCTCTCGGGGGTTTTGCTTTTTTGGCCGGTGAAGAAAGTCTGACCAGTTGGTTTTTCGATTGCCGCAAGAAATACCCGGTAGGTGCCCGGAGTATTTTTTTTCCGTCACCAAAGAAATGCCGGGAGGTCTACCGTGGATTTTCCGGTTGACTTTGCCGACGTGCGTCGTTCAGCGATTCTCGGTGCCGCAGCACCAGTCGCATCCGGTCGAGCCACGGCCCGCCGAACACGATGATTTCTGAGGGGTGCCCATACAGGTGGTGCATCAGGAACGGCCCGGCGCCGAAGTGCTGCGCATCCTCGCCAGGTAGTGATGGGTCGTCCGCCAGGTAGATCCCGGCGTGGTTCGGGTGCGCGGTGCGCCCCACCGCCATCACGATCATGTCGCCGCGCTGCGGCCGGTCCACCCGGATGAAGCCGGCCCCCTCGAACCGCTGCTCGTAGAGGCTTGGACCGTCTGCCCGCTCCCACCAGCCATCGGCACGCTCGAAGTGCGGGAACTCGATGCCCCACTCCCTCTGGTACCAGTCCGAGCAGACCTGCCAGCAGTCCTGCACCCCATGCACGAATGCGCGCCCGAGCAGCGGCACCTGATCGACGGGCTCGATGGTACGCAGGTCGCCCTCCGGCCAGCTCAGGATGTGCCATGTCAGGCCCGAGGCGTTGCACATCGCGATATCTGCGGCACTCGGTCGGCTGGTGGCATCGGGGTGGCTGTGCACCACGGCGACGATCTCTCCCTGATCCTCTGCCTCTGCATACGCCTCCGGTGCGATGCGGAACTCCTCACCGGCGTCGGAAGCGGTGTTTTCGCAGGGAACGTATCGCTGGCTCCGGCCAGAACGGATGATCAGTCCGCAGCACTCGCGCGGATACTCTGCCGCAGCATGCTTCTGCACGGCAGACAGGATGTGCTTGAGCATGGTCAGCTCCTGGCGATGATCGAGACGGCAGGGAAGCCGCCGAAGGGCAGTTGGTTGCCTTCACCGAAGCGCGGGATGCAACCGGTGCCCAGGCAGCCATCACACTCGTCCCGGGCTGGATCATCGGTGGGGTTGCCGTCGATGTCGAAGTACGGGCCGGTGTAGCCGCAGTCGGGTCCGCGATACCCGCCCGTCATCGCCCAATGGCACAGGGTGGTCATCTGCCGGCCGACCTGCTCGCCGCCAACGTCGCCTGGCGAGGCCAGTTCCCAAGCCACGTACTGGCCGTCCTCGTTGGTTTTCTGGTCCAAGTACCAGATCTCGACGATCTCCTGGGAGGGATCAGCGTCGGAATTGCCGCCAGGGAAGTTCGCCGCGTCCAGATACTTCGCCAGCGTCGTCCGGATGGTGAGGCGGAACTGGAGCAGGTCCTCGAACGCCAGGCAGAGCGCCGTAATCCGGCCATTGACGTTGCCGGCGGTGAAGCTCGGCCGCGCCGCAGTACCATCGCTGTTGGCCTCGATGCCCTCGATCTGTACCGGCCAGGCCGCGTATTCGTGGCCCTGCCACCAGATCGATTTCGCCGGCAACTGGTCGGCGTTGGCGCCGGCGGCGGTCAGTTCCTGCGGACTGTGCGGGATAGCGTGACCGTGGAACCGGACCACGTCGGCGCCGAAGTCGCTGCCGTCGAGCTCGAACAGCACGACCTCGCCGCCCGGCTCCAGCTTCTGGATATCGGTGATCAGTGTCATGGATGGAATGCCTGTTCAAAGGTCGCGGTCAGCCGGTAGACCCGGCCGCCGAGGTTGACGGGCCGGTAGCCCGCACAGGTGTAGAAGCCCAGGCCGCCCAAGGGCGGCGTCCAGAGAAATGCACGCGCTCCGGTGTGGCGGTCCAGGAAGTCCATCACGGCCTTGATGGTCGCCGCCGGCCCGGTGATGGACACCGGCCAGCTCTGGGACTTGCTGTTCAGACCTTCGCTCACCAACTGCTTGTAGCCGTCACCGAATTGCGCGGACCTGGTGGCGAAGGTGATGTCGCCCTCGCCACCGCTCTCGGTGGCCCAGGTGAAGGTTTCGATTGCCATGTGCTCTACCCGTTGATGGCCCGGCCGATCGCACCGTCACGCCGCAGATCACGCGCCAGGAGTTGTCGGTATTTCTGCTCGACGAACGTCCCGATGTCGCGACCGAACTGGTCCAGGCCAGGCTGGCTGCTGGAGACGTTGGCCGAACCATCCGAGGCAATGTTCACCTCGACGTTGATCTGCGAACCGCCGCCGCCCATAGAGCGCACACCGAGGGCGCCGGATGAGGTTCTGGTCAGCGGCATCACTGCCTCTGGCCCCGCTTCGCCCATCACACCCAGGCGGCCGCCGCTCATGCCGAACGCGGTTGGCGTGCTGACCACGCTGTTGGTGAATGCCCCGCCAGTGGCGAACATCTGCACGCCACCGGCGAACGCGCCACCGTTGGCGAACAGCCCGCTGTTGCTCACAAGGTTGTCGACACCAGACTGCGCGGCAGCGTTTCCACCGCCGAAGAAGCCGCCGAAGAGGGACGAGAGGGCCTGCGAAGCAGCGGCGCGCGTTGCAATCCGCGCCATGTCGGCCAGGATGCTCTTGGCGAAGTCGGAGAACGACAGCTTGCCGGTCGTGGCGAAGGTCGCGACCGCATCTTCCATGCCGCGGAACGAGTTGGTGAACAGGTCATGTGTCTGCCCTGCGACATTCCTGGCGCTTTCGAGATAGTCGTTCCAGGCTCCGCTCGCTCCGTTGCTCCAGTCTGACTGGGCAGCGGTCATCTGGTCGTAGTTGCTGACCACGGTATCTCGCAGGTCCTGATGCGCCCTCCTGAGCGCAGCCAGACGTTTCTCGTACTCCTCGTCCGACATCTGCCGGCTGGGATCGGAGCGCTGGTTCTCCAGGTCCATCAGTTGCTGGTTGTAGCGGTCGTCGAGACTGTTCAACTGCTCGAAGCGGGACCGCTCTCGTCCGCCCATGCTGACACCGGCCGCAGCGCGCTCGCCCTCCAGGCGCAACGCATCGACCTGGGCCTGCAGAGCCTGCGTATAGCGCTGCACCGACTGCTCCTGTCGCCGAAGCCTCCCCTGCTCGCTGAGTTCGATTTGGTTGAGCTGTGAATCGGCGTCCTGCTGCGCCTTGACCAGCGCCGACCTGGCGTCGGCGATCTTCTGGTCGAGTTGGATTCGCTGGGCTGCCGAGGTTCCTTGCTTCGCCCTGGCAGCCTCCAGCTCTGCGATTTCACGCTCGTAGGCATGGGTGACCTCATCCCGCTCCTGCTGGATGATCGAGATGCGCTGCTGCGCGTAACTTTCCGCGCTGATCACGCCTGCGCGTTGGGATGCCTCCAATTCCTTTTGCGCGTTACGGTAGGTCGCGGTGATCTCGGCCAAGCTGTTCTTCGCGGCGTTGGCCGCGCGCAGGTCCACCGAACCGGCGGAGCCCTTCTGGTCCTTGTACTTGGCGTTGATGTTGGCGATCTCGCGATCGATGGTCGCCTGCTGCAGGCGGTCATCGTTCGGGTTCACCTCGCGGATCGCCTGTAGATCCTTCTTGTACTGCTCCAACTCCTTGGCGCGCTTCTGCTGGTTGGTCAGCGCCGCCCTGGAACGAGCGTCGATCCGGTCAATAGCATTCTGGGCGGCCTGTTCAGCCCGAGCGCGCTCGCCGGCGGTTCTGGCATCGTCCTCCATCGCCTTCTTCCGCTCGCGGAGCATGTCGAGCTCTTCGCGCAGGCGGTTCCGGCTCTCGTCGCGGTTGCCAACCAGGCCGAAACCACCTTGATCGAGTTGGGCAAGGCGCCGCTCCACGTCGGCGATCTGGGAGTCGATGTCCTGGCGACCAATGCTCTTGGCATCATCCCACGCGCGCTTCGCAGCACGTGCGACTCCATCCCAAGCACGCTCAATCCAACCCAGGTTCTCCAGAATCTTCGGGGTCCGCTGGTTGATTGCGTCAGCGTAGGCCTCAGTCGCCAGCTTCACCGCGCCGGCGTGATCCCCCTGCTCCTCCAGCGCCTTGATCTGCGAGTAGACGGATGCGGTGAGGTAGTTGTACTGCTCGTTCAGGGCCTTCGAGGCCTTCACAGGCTCCTCTCCCAGCCTCACGAACTCGGCGACGGTATCCCCTACCGCGCGGCCAGTTGCCTCTTCCATCGAGAGCGCGGCCTGGGTGATGGCGACAAAGCTTTCGCTGGCCAGGTCTCCCTTGCCTGCCAAGGTGGCCAGCACTTCGACAGCAGCTCCGGTCGTGCCAACCGTACTGCTGACCTGGCGGGCCATTTCGCCCAGTCCAGAGGCACTAGTACCAGCGTAGTTGCCGGTCATGATCAGCGCCTTGTTGTATTCGCCCTGTTCCTTGCTTCCCAGGTACGCCGCCGCAGTCACACCACCGATCGCCGCTGCCAGCAGCCCAATCGGCGCCAGGACGCCGATAACACCGCGAGCGGCGCCGCCGGCGTTCACACCGATCTCGGCGATGTTGTGGGCGGCGACCCGCCAGTTACCGGTGGAGAGGGCGTTACCCAACTGCAGCACGTTCTCGCGCGCTTCCTTGCTGGTCAGCCCGAGCTTGTTGATCGCGCCGCCGGTCCCTTCGATGTCCCGCCGCTTCGCCGCGATCTTCTCCAGGCCGGCGGCCAATCCGGCGTCATCCAGCCCGCCGGCGGCGCGCAGCCCACGCAACGCGGCTTCCTGCTTCTCAAGCCTGGCCAACGCGGCGGTCACCGGATCGATGCTGTTGACCGTGCGTTGCATCGCTTCGATCTGACGGTTCTGCGCCGCAACCAGGCGCTGCTTCTCGGCGGCCTCCTTGGTTTCCGCCTTCTGCAACCGGTCATAGGCCGCACCCAGGCGATCCTGATACTGCGCTTCGTCCTGCAGCGTGGTCAGGCCGGCCTTGCGCGCCCGCTCGAGCAAGCTCTCGGCGCGAATCAGATCGTCGATGTTGGCGACGTTGCCGGAGAGCGCCCGTTCCAACTGGCTGATGATGGATATCTCGCCAGCGGCACTGTCGTATACCTTCCGGCTGGCAGCAGCCTGGCGTTCACGCGCACCGGCCGCCTTGTCGACACTGCGGGCAGCGTCCTCCTCCGCGCGCGACACTCCCTTGGTGGCCTGCTCGAGGCCCTTGCTGGCGTCGGACAGGTTGTCGATCGCCTGTTCGGCCTGATCGGCGGAGTCGACCAGCTTGTCGAGGTCCTCGACCGCCTTTGCGGCCGGGCTCGAATCGACCTTGATGCCCAGTTCGGCGAAGTTGCTCATCCCGACTCCCTCTGCTCGCGGAAGGTCCGCAGCGCAGCGTCTTCCATTACCCGGATATCCGCGAATACCGCGGGTTGCTCACCAGCGGCTACGCCGCACATCTGCATCACCACCGGCAAAGCGGTGTAGTCCAGGCCTGTTGCGCCACACATGCCGGCCCGCCACTGGGTACTCATCGCCTCGAAGACGATGAAGGCCGTCCAGTTGCAGGGCCAGAGTTCCATCTGCTCGTCGCTTTCGTCGAAGTCATCCGGCGACAATCCGAACTGCGCCAGCTCCTGGGCGCTGGCTGCAGGCCGATAGAGTTCTTGTGCGGCGCGCTTCAGTTTCCCAAGCGCCCTCTGCTGTAGGCGCTCTGGTAGGACTCGAGGATGGCCTCGGGCACGCTGACCAGGGAGGACACCAGCAGCCGGACATTGGCCTCGGTGAACGCCTCGTCGAACCCCCACCCGGCCACCACGGCTTGTACCTGCTCGACCTGGAGGTCGATCTGAGCCGTGGTGAAGGCTTCCAGAGACTGCTCGCGAGTCTCCTCGACCAGGCGCTCGAACCGCTCTCCCCAACTGCTGTAGAGGTCGGCCAGCGCTTCACGATCCAGGTACTTGAAGGTGAATGGCACCTTGATGGACTCCCCGCCGAGGCGGGGAATCTCCACACTGGATTCGAAGGTGGGCGCCTGCGCGATGCTGAACTTCTTCGCCATGACAGTTCCTTAGGGGGCCGGGTTGTAGCGAACCGGGCGGCCATCGAGAGCGATGGTCAGGGTCCGGGTCATGATTTCGTTGACGTTCAGGGTCGGGGTGTCGCTGACCGAGACGTAGCCGTTGTAGAAAACCTCCGATCCGTTGCGCAGCGTCAGGCGGATCACCTGCAGCGCTTTACTCTGGTCCGCCGCCTCAATCACCGCCCACTGCGGCAAGTTGGGGTCGTCGGCGATCGGCATCGAGAACGACTGAGCGTTGCGGAAGGTAGGCAACTGGCGCTGGTCATCGTCCTCGAGGTACTGGTACTGGACGAACTGCTGTTCGCCGCCGGAGGTGGTCGGGTTCATCACCTGCTGGATCTGCTGCCAGGTGAGGACCTTCTTCGCCGAGCCGATACCGCCGCCGGCCGGGTAGCGGATCACATCGGTGGTATCGATATTGCCCAGGGAGAAGGTGTCCTCGGTGGAAACTGCGACCTTGACGGCTCGGCCGTTCAGGCCGGTCCAGCCGGACACCAGCGACACGACGTCACCGACCAGCAGGCCGTGAGCATCTGCGGTAGCAACCGCTGGCTTGGCGTTGGAGACAGCGGTAACCGGAATAGCCGGGCCGTAGGTGGCAGCAATGGCCAGCAGCGCGCCGTTGGGGAGGCTTGCGGACATGGAGTTTTCCTCGTGTGGAAATGAAAAAACCCGCTCATGGCGGGTGCTGGTGTGCCCATGCGGGCGATCAGAAGCTGTCGGCGCGATAGCCGATGGAGACTGGCTTGGTATCGGCGATGTCCCCCGATATCCAGGGTCCCGGCGCTGGTGGGCTCACCACCTGCACAGAGAAACCGGGGCGAGACAACTCGCTGTAGAGAGGGAACTGCTGACCTAACTCGGCGATGATGTCTGCGGCAACGCCGGTGCCCTGCCCGCCTGGGACTACGATGCTGATCTGGAACACACCGGTGAAGCCCCGGTGGTAGCCGCCCAAGTCACTACTTGTAGTGCCCCCGGGCAGCGTGAAGCAGCGCAGATAGATGGCACCCGGCGTCGGTTCGAACGTCACATTCGGGTACGCGACCGGGATCCCCTTGGCCTTCGCCCAGACGTCCAGGCGAGCCTCGAACAGTTGCTGAATGATCTCGTGACTCATACCTGGTTCGCCCTGACGGCGGCCTCCACAATCTGCTGGAATTCGGCGATGGTCACCCGGACCATGCCAGCCGGTGCCTGGCTGGAGTGCCCGTACTCCAGCGGTACCGCATACGGCAGGTTGTTCACCAGGTAGGCGGTATCACCGAGCTTCAGCGGCTGGACCCCGGCGGTCACTGCAGAAATTGTCTTGCTGCCAGTCGGGTCGACGTCATCAATCTCCCCCTGTGCGGCCGTGCCGATGCTGAACTGCCAGTTGGCCCGAAAGCGCCCGCCAACATACCCGCGCCCGACCACCATCCCGTTGACGTCGAAGTTCTGGTCACGCTCCGCCTTGGTCAGCGGCTTCGCGTGCTTCACGCCTCGACGTAGCTTCCCGTTCCTGGTGAAGTTGCTCGGATTCAGGTTGATCAGGGTGTTGCGAATCGCGACGTTCTCGTCGTAGCGGTCCGCCGCGGCGCTAGCCCTCTGGCGGTAAGCGACGTTCGCGGCCCACCGCTCCGGGTCACCGACTGGAGATTTCTCGATCACCTTGACGGACAGGTCCAACATGATCCGCTGGTAGATCGCATCGCCGGCAGCCAAGGCTTGGTCGCGGAACTGCGCCACCGCTGCAGCGAAGCTGCCCTGGCGCCCCGAGTAGCGTTGACGCATGCGAGAGCCACGGGCCATGCGCTACCTCCTCGCCTGCGCGACGAAACCGATGTCCAGGCCGGCATAATTCCAGGCTTTCGCAGTCACCACCTTGAAGGCCTCGCCGTCGAACTCGATACGGTCGCCGTTCCTCGGCGCCGGCATGTCCTGCCCCCCGAGCTGCACTGGTGACATGATGATCTCGACATCACCCTGTTGGATCAGCGAGCCATCGATAACCCGCACATCGTAGTCCTGGCGCATGCCGGAACCATCGAAGCGGCGCTCGATGGTTGGACTTCCACCGGTCGCCGGGTCGTACTCGCCCTGCTCGAACTTGGTCAGGCGTAGCTCAAGCCCCTTACCGCCCTTACTCCGCGGTGCCAGCATGCGTATGGCCATCGCCCGGGAACGGTCGTAGATATCGGCCATCAGCTCATCCTCGACACCCTGACGTTGAACATGCCGCCGCCGACGGTCAGCGCCTCCAGAAGCCGATCCACTGCAACGTAGCGCGGCTGCCCCTGGTTCACCGGATCGGCGTAGACCGTGGTGAGGGGCCCCACCGTCTCGGATTTCACGGCGGAGGCCTGCTGTACCGTATCCAGCGGCCCGTCAAGCGCCAACAGGGCCAGTTCGCACGTTGCGGCCTGCAGTTTCCGGTTCGGCCATGCCAGGCCGGTGCGTGGAAACTCCAACGGCTGGTCCGGGACGACCTTCGAGCCTCGGAATTGATAGCTGCGGTCGATGTAGTCGGTCGCCCTGATCAGTGCCGAGGAGCGGCTGTCAATGGAGGCCGACGCCCAGGCAGCATTGCCGCGCTGAGCGTGATACTCGGTAGCCTGGTCGACGGAGACGTAGCTGTTGGCGCTGTCACCCTCAGTCACCACCGCCATTGGCTTTCTCCTCGGTCGCCTTCAGGAGCTCGCGCAGCGAATCGGGCGTGGCGCCTTCCGGCACCTCGACACCCAGTTCAACGAGACGCGCCAGCACCTGCTCGTCGTTCAACGGCGAGGGCTCCTGGGCCGCCTTCGCCTCGGCGAGCAGTTTCGCCAACGCAGCCTTGCCTGCACGCCCATCGAACGCAACGCCGAGGGTCTTCAGGTCAGCCTTGATTTCGTCGAGGGTCGGCTCGCCGTCCTGGCCGCCCGAAGCCTTCGCAGCACCGCTGGTTTGCAGTTCGATCAGGTCGTAGGCCGCCGAGTATGCCGGCGGCACCTCGCCGGCCACCGCATCGGCCTGTTCGAGGAAGTCACCCTGGCGATAGGCGAGCGGGTCCCGAATCGTCAGCCCATTGCGTTGGGCGAAGTCCATCTGGTCCGAGGTCGCCGGGCCCGCTACGAACCACAGAATCTTCTTGGTCATTGTCCACCTCATGAAAAGGGGGCCTGGCGGCCCCTCTGCGGCTACTTGCTCAGCACCAGAACGCCGGCGGTGTCTTTGACGCTGGTGGCGGTGCGCTCCCAGTTCGCCGCGGTGCCGATCGCGGTATCGTTCGGCGAAGCGCCGCCCGTACCGGTCTTCCAGGTGTAACCAAGCACGCCCAGGTTGTAGCTCCATTCGGCCTGGTAGACCGAACCCAGGTTCTCCTTGCCGGTAGTGCGGTTCAGAACGGCGTCGAAGTCGTTGTTGCCGGTCACCAGCACCGAGCTCTGCACCAGGCCCAGGGAGCGGAACGAAGCTGGGTTGGCCTCGGGGTCGGCGCCCGCCGGCACGATCAGCGAGTCGGCGTCGGTCACCACGAACAGGCGGCCGAACGGGTCGCGCATCACGTTCACGCCGTCGTAGGTGAACAGGTTCTCGGCGTTCGCAAGAGCGTTGTCGTAGAGATCGCTGACCACGCTGGAATGGAACACCCAGGCCGCGATGGCGTTGGCGCGGTCACCGAACTTGAACGCCGCCTTGTTCAGGGTGCGGAAGGTTGCGGTCTCGGTGGCGCTGCCATGGGTCGCGTCGGAGTGACCGCTGATTGCAGCCACCGCGCCGCGGATGGCGGTGTTCAGCATGTCCGCGACCCGTGCTTTACCCAGTTGCTCACCGATGGTCAGGGCCGCCAACGCCGGGTTCTGCAACACCCAGTTGTACTGGGCCGCTTCATACTCGATCGGTGGCGTGCCGGCGGCGACCTTCACCGCGGCGTTGAGCAACTGCGTCAGACGAGTCGCAGCCACGTCGCCGTTGCCGTAGACGTTGCGGCGGCGCACCAGATTGGCGATCAGCTTGAAGCTGGCCTTGATGTCGAAGTCGCCCTGCGCCGGTGCGTTCTGCAGGACGATGGTGCCGGCGGATGCCTGGTTGAATTTGTCGATCGCCTGGGCGACGGTTTCGGTCAGAGCCGTGTAGGTCTGCTTGTTGAATACAGCGAGATCGAAAGCCATGTGGCCTCCTTACTTGATCGTTTCGAGGTAGGCGACCTTCTCGGCCTCGGTCTTGCAGTCGGCGAGCGACTTGGCCGTGCTGCCGGAGGGCTTGCCGCCCGGGGGCGTTCCGCCGCCGGAGTGGCCAGAGCCCTTCAGGATCTGGTCGCGGTAGGGGTACTGGTCGACGAGAATCTCCAGCGCTTCATCGAAGTCGGCGGCCTCGCCGGGACGGGCCTTGCTGTACAGCTTGTTGCCGTGGGCGTCGTAGGCCACGACATTGCCGTCCTCGATTTTCAGGTGCTTACCGAACACGGACTGCACCATGTCGGCCGGAACAGCCAGGCGGTCTGCCACGAACTTCGAGCGGGAGAAGCTGCCGCCGATCTTCTCGGCGTAGAGCTGCTGCTCCAACTGCTCCGCGCGCGTGGTGGCCTCGGTCAGCTTGGTGTCGTAGGCCTTGCCGATTTCAGCCTTCACCTTCTCGATCTCGCCGGCATCCACCAGCTTCTTCGCGTCGAGATTGGCGACGGTTTCCAGGGCTTTGCGCGCTGCGGCCGGGTCCTCGATGCCTTCGAAGTCTTTTGCGATCTTCTCGGCCTTCTCCGCCCGCTCGCGGTGCTGCTTGGCCTCTCCGTTCAAGCGGGTGATGGTGGCTCGGGTACCGACCGCATCGAACGCGATCTCCTTGCCGTCATCCTCCACGTAGACCGGCTTGCCATCCTGGACCTCGGCGTATTGCTTGCCATCGACTTCGACAGTCTTCAGTTTCATCTCGTCTTTCTCCGGCCATCCGGCCATTGCGATGGGCCATCCGGCCCGGAAGGCGCCCCGCTCCATCCGAAACGCAGGCATAAAAAAGCCCCGGACATTGCCGGGGCCTACACGAATTGGTGATCAGTCGGGCGCGTACAGCGACTTGAGTTGCGCCAGGCTCAGCGGGTTGCCCCGCTGGTCCAACAGGTCGCTCAAGGTGATGACGCCTCGGCGCCAGAGGTCGGCGCGGCCGGGCCCCAGCTTCTCGTCCTGGAAGGCCTTCGACTTACCCTTGAGCCATGTCTCGAAGTTCAGACTGGCCGGCACCTGGCCGTCCATCGACGCCCGGGTACTCTTCACCTCGTCGACGTCGATACCTAGCTCACGCATCGTCTTGAGCCAAGGAAGAGTGGTACTGCGACACCCCCAGTGCCGCGGGCAACCTTGCTTGTACGGCAACGAGTGCCCCACAGGCCTGAACTGAAGATCCCAAGTCTTCTGGTCGTAGACCATGCAGATTTCAGTGGTGTGCGAGTCCAGGGTGCTGAGCTGGCGATACCCTTTCACCGGGCCATTCTCGCCAGAATTGGCCTTGTAGACCTCCATCCTGGCGCCATTGGCGACCGCTTGGGCGCTGTTGTGGACCAAGGTCCGAGCCGCGCGCTTGCTGACATCCATGAAGCCCTTCACCGGCGGTTGGTCGCCCCGAGCCCGGCGGCCGACGATCTGGGTGACCATCTGTTCCGTGGTCTCGCCGTTCACGAAGCCATTGCGCACCACACCGGCGAACCGGAACGACACATCCGCAGCCTGCTTGAGCCACCATTTCTTGGTAGGCGCGCCCTCGATGAGCGTATTCGCAACCACGGCGCTGAGTCGGTTCTTGCCGACGCCGAGCATGATTGGCCGGCTCACCAGGCTGTTGACTGAGCTCGACGCGAAGCCTCCTTCGATGACCGCGAGTTGCCGAAGGTTGGCATCATGCGCCGCAGCGATCTCGGTGTACTGCGCCTTGATTGCCTTGGCCGCCTCGTCGAGGATCGCATTGACCTCCTTGACGTTCTTCAGCGGCAACCGGCGGCCCTGCAGCAGCTTCACCAGCTCCTCGGCGAGTTCGGTGATCTTCTCCTCGACTTCCTTCGACATACCCGCCGTGGTCCTGATCAGGTCGATACCATGGTCGGTATACAACTCTGCCAGCAGCACCTCCAAGCGAGTCATATCGCAGGCTCCTGGTTGCGGATCCGCTCCTGCTCCGACTCCCAGTCCAGGTCCTCGGCAAGCATGCCGCGGCGCTGGGCCTCGTTGAACAGGGTCTGGTCTGACAACGAGCCGCCGTCACGCATGCGCTGCAGCACACCCATGGTCTCAGCCGGAGCATAATCCGGGTCGAGATTCGGCTGGAGCTGCACGGTGCCGCCCTCGGCGCGGTTGTTCAGTGCGAGGGAGAAGTACGACAGGAACAGCACCAGGCTGTCCTGCAGACCCTGGCACATCATCGCCAGTTTGCTGGTCTCCTTCGCCGATTCCTCGCCAGACTGCTTAGCCGTCATGACCTGGGTGGACTTCTCCACCAGCTTCGCACCAGCCTGCCGCATCTCCTCTTGCAGTGAGTCAAGCTGTTCCCGCGCGGTCTTGATGGCGGCGCCGGTGTGCTCGACATACTTCATGTCGGATTCCCGAGGCAACTTCACCGCGGAGCGCGCGCCGATGGCCAGCTCGTCGCCGGAGTCGACACCAGTCATCACCAGGATCGGCACGCAGGCGACATCAACCAGACTGTCCAGAGAGGACTGGAGCCACCAGTGCTTCGCCACCAGGTGGGCGAGTTCGAGCAGCGGTGGCTTCGCCGTAAGGAATCCGGTACGCGCGGTGTAATACGGCACCAAGGGGATGAAGCCGAGCGTGTTCGGCGTGTCCGACACCATCTCCCACCCGTCCTTGCCCTCCTCGAACACGCGATGCCGGTGGGGCTCGATCACGCGGATCTGCTCAACGGATTCGTCGGTGAACTCGTCCACCTCCTCCACCCGGCACGTCCGGAAGCGGAACTGGGTCAGGCTGTCGACACCAGCAACCTTGGCGGTCTTCCACCCCAGCACCTGGCCAGGCTCGATCAGCACCCCGTAGGGCCTGAAGCCGGCTTGTTGCTCGGCCTGCCGTGTGTTCGGCAGATCCTCTGGCCGTTGCGGTATCTCGACCAGGGCGAACTTCAGGCCATACTCCAGCCCGCCGCGGAACCAGTCCTGGGCGAACACCTGCAGATCACGTCCCTCCGTATCCACGTCGGTCAGCAGGTCGGCGATCTCCTGCGGCACGTCATCACCGATCACGACCGGCTTCGCAAACACCCGCCCCACCATGGCGCCGACCGTTTCCTCGAACGCGGGGTGCAGCGTCGCCAGCTTCAGCCGCGCTTCATAGTCCTCCCTCGTCTCGAGCTGCCGCTTGGGCAGATACGCCTCCCCCGCTTCGCGCATGGCCGAGGTGCCGCCCTTGATGCAATCGACCAGCTTCCAGTGCTCGCGCATCTCCTCGACAGCGGCGCAGCACTGGCAAACGGAATCGCTCATGGTCAGAACCTCAGGGTGGTAACAGTTGCGGACTGCTTGACGACAGGCCACTCGACATCGACGCAATAGCCGATAGCAGTGGTGATGTG
Source organism: Pseudomonas sp. 203-8 (assembly GCF_020708595.1). NCBI lineage: Bacteria > Pseudomonadati > Pseudomonadota > Gammaproteobacteria > Pseudomonadales > Pseudomonadaceae > Pseudomonas > Pseudomonas sp. 203-8. Next base: position 229,043 of record NZ_JAJFDF010000009.1, read on the forward strand.
CTGGTACTTGTTCTTCTGATCTTCCTGGAAGGTCGATCCCTCCTGGAGTTGAACAGTGGCCAAGCCCTTATCGCACCACTTCGCGGTGTGCGGATTGACGAAGAGGCTGCTGGTCCCGTCGGCGGTCCTGACCTTGGCCCGAACTGCGTTCTGGCGGTCCTTGATGGCCGGGTGCGACGGCTTCACCTTGCGGGTGAAGGTCCAACCGTGTGCCTTCAGCACGCCCTCTATATCGGTGTAGTCGGAGGCGTGGCCGTGCTTCTCCCCGGCCTGGCCAGCCGGGTCGCCGTAGATCAGCACGTGCTTGTTCTGGTGGGCCTTGAACTTATCGACAAACTCCAGGGCGGACTGCTTGGAGACGGCACTGGTGAGGACGATCTCATCCAGCAAGTACAGGTCCTGGCCGTTGTTGCGCCGCACACCGATGGCCGAGGATAGCGGTGTGAAGTTCTGGTCATGCATCCACAGCAGCTGCTCGTGCGGTTCGATCCGCGCATCCGTGTGATTGGCCTTGCTGTAGTCCTCGTAGATGCGGCCGCCGGCCGTCTCGAACGAGGCCTCGAACTCCTGCTTGAACTGCTTGGCCGACATCGAGTGCTTCATCGCAGCGATGACATCGAGTGGCAAGATCTCGGCAGACTTCCAGTGGAAGACACGAAAATTCGGGTCGCCACCGGCCTCGGCCTTCATGCAAAGGTCGTAGTAGTGGTTCAGGCCATCCGGCACCCCGAGCAACCAGCACCAGGCCCGGTAGTCAGGTTCCAGTGGATTCACGGTGTTCAGCGCCGGAAGGATGTTGGCTTCCCAGGCATCAGGCTTGACGTCCGCGAACTCGTCAATACCGCCGCCCTTCCAGGGAATACCTTCAATACGTTGCGGCTTGTCCAGACCAAGGACATGAATCTCGCTGCCGTTGGGCAGGTAGATAATCAGGTCGGACTCGCTCGGCTTGCGCGGGTGCAGGCATGACAGCGTGAAGGCCTTCAGGTCATCCCAGAATATCTTCTTGGCCTGGGCGTGCGTCGGCGCTGCAGCAAAGTACTGCCCAACAACTGCATAGGCCTGCTTCACGAGGAATCGCTTGAACCGCTCTGTTTTTCCACTTCGGCGGCCGGCGGGCACCAGAGGGAATCGAATTCCCTCTCGAACCGCCTCGACCAGGCTCAGCTGTACGGGGTGGTCCTTGAGCTTGTACCAGCGCGCAAGCTGCCGATCGAGCAACAGGTTTCCAGTGCTCATCCCGGCAGCTTCTCAATCAGGCTCTGCAGAAGTTCAGCCGTGTCGGCCTGACCTCCGCGCTTCATTTGGTCCAGCTCGGCGCGCTTCTTCGCGACATCCAGGCGCTTGAGCTCTAAGTCCAGCGCGGCAGACTCGGTGCCGACATGCCGGCTCAGCAACTCCAGGTTGCGGAGCTTGTCCGGCCACTTGACCTTGCGGAGCACGCCAGCGATGCGGCGGTCGTCACCGCGGCCCTCGAACAACTCGGCGATCTCGATGCCGGACAGGAACTGGCGCCAGGCCCGGGGCCAGTCGCGGATCGACCGGAACGATCCGTCGTCCTCGAGGATGTCGAGTACGTCCATCTCGTCGATCTCGCGTAGCCGCCGGATCACATAGTCGGCCTCGACCTCGGTGCGCTTCGAGCGCTCGGCCATGGCGGCCTGGATGGCCTGAGCAACCTCCGGCCGCTGGAGCAGTTGATAGCCAATCTCCGTCGCGCGCCGGGTGCTGTAGCCGGCCCGAATCGCGGCCTGCGTCGCGTTGAGGTCTATCAGGTACTCGTCGACGAACAGGCGCTGTTTCTTGGTCAGCGCCATGGATCACCTCAACTGAGCCTCAGGATGGGCGCGATGTTGCCCTTGTTGCGGTAGACCAGCACCAGCAGCACAACCAGGACCGCCAGCAGGTAGGGCGATATCGGCGTCGCGTGGCGCGCCATCAGCACGGCCAAGCTGATCGACAGCGCCTGCATGCCGGTCCCAGCGGCGAGGATGTACGCGCAGAGCGAGACGCCGAACCGGTACGTGGCACCGTGGCGCTGGTACGTGAAGATGCGGCAACTGATAGCGCCGCAGACGGCCGCAGCCGCCAGGGTCACCAGGTCAACCATCTTTCCGGCCTCCGATCATGCCGACGATGCGCTGCAGAACGATCTGGAGCCATGCCGGCGCGCGGCCACCGATCATCCAGTCGAGCACGCCGATCAGGATCGTGACGATCAGCGCGGCGGTGACCAGTGCGGGAAGTCCGGAGAACTGGGTCGCGCCCCGCCCGACAGCCTCGGTGGCGGCGTAGTAGCCGCCGACCCAGGACGCCAGCAGGTAGCCGACGCGCCTTGCGATGGTCAGGTCGTGAGCCCAGAGCACGAACAGCAGCGCGCCGGCGAAGCCGCCGATCACTGCATTGACGTCGACTCCGGGGATGATTGCGGTGGCAGTGAGCCCGACGGCGCCGGCTGCTGCTACCGCACCACTTGGCTCGGCCATACCTATTACTCCTGAGGTGAATCAGCCTAGACGCGAACCTAAGCGCTAGAATGCCTACTCCAGCGGACAACGACAGGAGTGGATATGAACAACGAAGTCGCGAACAGCCAGTCGATAATCCTCAACGCGCTGATCGCCGCGCTGCGGAACTCAGGCAACTTGGATGTTGAGACCTTCAAAAAGAAGATCCAAGAGCAAACCGCCCCGGGGACAAATAGTGGCTTCCACCAAGGCACGATCGACGTGGCCATACACATTGCAGAGGGTGGAAAGTAAAACGTGCTGCTGGTAGCACTGCGTTCCCGGGGCGAAACGAAAAAACCCGGCGCTAAGGCCGGGTTTTCGGGGGAATCTGTTGATTGGGTGTAACTGTGCACAATGGCAAAACGATACCCAAATGCTCCTCAAAACGTCAAGCTGCTGCTTTCTTGACCTTTTTCTTCACCCTCCCGAGGCGTTGCAACTGCTCCCAGTAAGCCGCTACCCGGTCGTGGTAGCGCGCATGCACATGGGGCTGCTCCAGCACGTCGTCACCCCATTCCGCACGGTATGCCACGCCGTAGGCCTTCACCCGCGTGAACCATGCAGCCAATTGCGCATCGGTCATGCGCAGCAGGCGCTCGCGCAGGCGACTGCATGCACTGTCACGCTGCGCTGCATAAGCGGCTGCCCGTTGCTCAGCGACCAAATTCCGGTCGACTTGCAGCCAGCGCCAGCCCGGCCCCCTCCGCAATCCGCCCTGCTTCGCCACCACCTCGGCGACCGGCTTCAGCGCCTGAGCATCGAGCCGGTCGATGTGGCGCGCCAGGCGTTCCCAGGTACTCGCGTAGTCCCGCGCCCAGTTGCCGGGGTCGATCCGACAGCCGAGGCGCTCCTCGATGAAGAGGCAGACCTCGCCCGGGCGCAGTGTGTCGCGGCCATTGACGGCGCGCTTGTGCGAGTTGATCGCCGCCAGCGCCATCCAGTAAGCCCGCTCGCCCTGGCGCTGGGTCAGTTGGCCAAGGCCGGCGCCGATCCACACCAGGCCGTGAGCGATCGCCACGTCGTCACCGGTGGCCAGCGGCGAGTACAGCGTGTGACCGAAGTGCTGCAGCGGCTTCGGCAGCGAGCGGATGGCAGCCTGCACCAGGCCGGCGGCCAGCATGTGGGCGCTACGCCCATTGGTGTCCTTGCGGTCGGGGTGCGTCTCGTTGGCCACCCGCCCCTTCTTGCCCAGCGCGGCCTTGTCGGCCGCCACCGCCAGCACTGAGCTCCGACTCTCGTAGAAGGCGTCGTGCCAAGCCTGGCGCGCGCTGATCAGTCTCATTTCGACTCTCCCCTGTAGTTTCCTGTAGTCACTGCTCGCCCTCGAGGAGAGGGACGACTTTCACTCGCACGCCTGGCGTTTCGCCGTAGCGCTTCCCCACCACCGCCTTCACGACCTGGACGTCGTCCTTCCAGACAACGCCGTTCAGGCCGTCGTAGATCGCTTTGATCACGTTGTCCATGTCGGGCTTCTTGGTCGGGTACAGGCCGCCGGCCAGCGCCAGAGCCTTCCGCTTTTTCGACATCGATTGAGGGATGCTCAGCGCGATGTCGAGCTCGACCAGCACCGGGCCCTCGAACAGCGCGCGACCTGCCATCGCCTGCTGTCCGCTGTGCGCGATCAGCCCCTCGTAGTTCGCCGTCTTAGCCGGCGTGAACATCCTGGCGTGGGCGCCGACGCGACCGATGCGAGGCCTCCCCTTCCCCACCGGCTCGCCGGGGACCGTGAACATCACCGGGCGGAGGTCATGCATCACGGCGCACCTCCGGCGCTTTCCGGCGTATCTTGGCCAGCAGCAGTTCCCGCGCTTGGGCGCCACTGAGCCCATCCAGGCCTTGAGCTTGCATCCGGTGGAGCAGTTGCTGCTCGGCAAGCTCATCGGCACGCTGCAGCTCCGACTTCTGGCTGTCGAGGCCAATCGCCTTGGCGACCTTTCCGTCCAGCGGCTCACCAGCCTCGAGGCGTCGGACCACTACGGCATAGTTATGCTCGAACTCAGCGCGAAGTCGCTTGTCGCCGTACTGGGCCCGACGAAGCTCGAACAGGCCTGTGAGTTCGGCAGCCACCTTCACGACCTTGTGGCTGTAGCGCTGCTCCAAGGCTTCGTACCAGGCGCCCTCGGCGCTCGGCAAACCGTCGATCTTGCGGCACAGCCGCAGGAACTCCTTGAGGCTCGGAGGAAAGTCCTGATCCAGCACCATCCGCTGGAGGCCTCGGTCGACCTGCATGTCGCTCAGGTGCTTGATACCGGTCAGCCAGACTCGCTTGGCGAGCGTCTCCGCACGACGTTCCCCGTAGTGCTTCTCGTACCAAGCCGGATAGCTGGTTTTGAGGGTGGCGAACACGCGCTTCACCGCCCTGCGCGCCTGGGCGTCAAGTTCGACTAGATTCTCGATCTGCGGCTCACCAGTCGTCGTCGTGGAGGATGTCAACAGCGTTGCGCGAACGTCGTGCAGCGGGTCGCTGACGTGCTTGGGCGTTTCGTCCATCGGTTTGCTCATGGCGGTGCTCCGCATGCGGTGCTGTTGCCATCCGGTGGCGCTCCAGCAAGAGTTCATCGAGAAAATTTCGGTAGTACAGGGGGGAGTCAGGCGGGGCGCCGAGCTTGGCTTCGGCGATCTCCATTGCCGCGAGCATCTGTTCCGCGGTGACACCGCGCTCGACCCAAGAGGCGAACAGCGGCATGGTCCTGGCGGTCTGCACCGCGTGGATCTGGAATCCGCGCTCGCGGATGAAGAACTGGCACCACTGTCCCGCAGTGGCCGGATCGACTGGGCATTCGCGCACGCACGCGTTAGGTACGGTACGGTTATTACCGGATACCGGAAGTAGGTTGCTGCTCGGCACCTGCTCAAGAAATAACCCGGTTGTAGCTTGCCCTTTCGAATCACTAGAACCCCCGTATTCACTGGGGTCAGGCTGACTCTTTGGAGGTTGCTGCTCTGGTTGTAGCTTGGTTGTAGCTTGGTTGTAGCTCTTTTGGTCGGACTGGTCCCGGCGCGCGTGGGGGAACTCAAAAACGAGCGGTCCGATGACCTTAATGGCCCCAAGCTTCTCTAGGCGACGAACCGCTGAGCGCCCCTGCTCACGTGTATACGGTTTCGGTTTCGCGCGGCCAGGTATCGGGTCCACAACGAACCCTTCGCGCAGCACGATTTCGTTGATGAGCGTCTTTTGCCCAGCAATACCAGTGGCGAAGTCCATACGGCGCTTCAAGGCCACATAGAGCTTCAGGAGCTCTGCCGGCTCACCAGCAAGGATCTCCCACTCCGCATCGTTGAGTAGAACAGCGGTCATCTTCGGGCAACCAACAACCTATGGCACACTCCGGCCACAGGCGATCCCAATCGGAGTACAGCAGCAGTGGACGATGAAACCGATCTGCACATCCAACTCGCATACGATGTCGCATCGAGTGCCCTGGAGGAAGCCAATGCCGCCAACGACCTGCTGGTGATCCTGCTCCAGGCCGTTATGGCTACGCAGCCTGAAGCCACGAACCGGTTCCACCAGGCTGTGCACGACGCGCTGAACTCGACAGAACTCATTCGCAGCGACGCCTTCGAGAACAATGCTCGCCGGCTATGCGGGCTCATCGACGGCTCCTGCCCCACTCCATACTTCAACTCGCTGTTTCCGCGCAGTAGTGGAGCGCCGAACCAGCCCAAACGACCCACCCTCAAGGTCGTCCAGAAGTTGGAACCGAAGCCGAAGTAGCCACCAATACGCATCAGCAGTTGATGCGGCTCGTCGAAGAGCGCATCCCACTCCTCGTCGTTGATCTGGAAGGACGGCACGGCTACCCCTGAACAAGGCGCGGCCGGCGCATCTGGTCGATCATCCGCAGCGCCTCATCGGTCGCCGCCCTGGATTCGGAGAGCTCCCGGTGGGCCTCCTGCAGTTCCTGGTCATCAGCGCCGTCGACGAGGTTGGCCACGGCCTGCTGCGCCTCACCGTTCTCCTTGATGAGTGTCCGGAGCATGCAGAGCACCTCCGGCCGCTGGCCGGCATCGCCGCCGATCAAGCGCACCGACACGCCCAGCGGCGTCAGGATGTCGCCCAGGGCCTGGACCTTCAGGTCAGTCGGCAGCGCCGCGAGGATGCTGGGAACGAAGTTCGCCGGCACCAGGTTGGTGTCCTTGGTTCCGTCGTCAAGCCAACGGAACACGCGGTCGGCGTTGACCTTCATCCGCTCGGTTGTATCGCGCGTTGGCGGGTCGAAGATGATGCCGGTGACCAGCACTCCCTGGATGCGTTCGTGCGCCTCCACGATGTGCTGGACGACGGTCTCTCGGCTCCACCCCTCTCGGCGGCGCCATTGGTTCACCACGCCGAGCAGCGTGGAGATCAGGGTGTGCGACTCATTCCGCATGCACTGCGTCTCCCACACGGTTACGATCATTTCGCCATGACGCACGGATGAACGCGCTATCCCTGGCTCCCCTTACAGCGCGATGGCCGAGGAGGCTGAAAACTTGAAAATCGATCGCACGATTCAGAAAGCCGTTCTGGACCGCTTGGCGGACGCGTATCCCAATCCGGTACATACCGATGGGCTCTCCGACCTCTTCGACGACACCAGGATGCTCACCGCCTGCTGCGCCTACCTGCACGAGCACGGCCTGGCAAGGGCAAAAATCTCGGAATTTTTGAGTGAAGGCCGCGAACTGCTGTACGCGGAAATCACAGCCAAGGGGATCGACTTTCTGGCAGATGACGGAGGCCTGAGCGCAATCCTGGGGCCGGTGACGATCAAGTTTCATGAGGACTCTCTCCGCCAGATGATCGAGCTACGTCTCGCCACTGCGAGTGATCAGCAGGTGACGCCGGAGGAGAAAACTCAGCTTGTTCAAGCGCTTCGAGGACTGCCCGCCGATTCCATAAAACACCTGACAACGCGACTACTGGACCTGGGCATGGACAATCTGCCTCGAGCAGTCGAGATAGTTCGTACGTTCCTGTCGTGACGCCCCCCACCTCCTCCGTTGAGGCCAGCGTGAAATGGAGGAACCCGATCCGGGGTCCACGGCTGGCGTGTAGTGGTGTGCAGAACTGGTCAGGCAGGATCTGGGCGGTAACGCGGAGGAACAGCTCAGTGCTGGCCGACCCGCGGCGATTGGCGAGCATTACCAGGCCAAGCTGGGACTGCGTGAAGGTGTGCGACTTGGTTCGCATGACGTGGCGGCTCCTGGCCAGTAAGGTGCGTTCAGGCAGCCGCACCCCATGGGAACGACGGGCACAGTTCGCTTCGGAGGACCCGACCAGCGGTGAGCGCCTCGATCTCAACTGCACGTTTCGCGGGGATTGGTCGAACGCCTGAACACCATTGACTTACGGTGGGCGCTCTCACATTGAGCTTTCGCGCCAACTCGGCCCGACTGCCCAACAGCTCGGCGGCCTGGCGCACTGCTTCTGCTGGAGTCATGTCTCTTCTCCGGGGAATGTTGGAGAAAGAGTAAGGCATTAGCTAATCGCAGGCAAGCCATTGCCTAACCACACTACAACTGACGTTAAATTAGGCAATGCTTACCGGACCCCAACTCGGCGCCGCTATTGAGGCCGCCAGACTCGCCAAAAACATGTCGAAAAAGGCTCTCGCAGAGCAGTTCGGCGTGAAGCCCCCTTCTGTCCAGGGATGGATCAACACCGGCAGGATCGATAAAGCGAAACTGATCGAATTGATATCGTTCTTCTCAGACGTCGTTGGCGCAGAACACTGGGGATTAAGCGAAAAGGAGGCGGAGCTTATTGCGCCGAGTAGCCCACCTACGCAGCATCCTGGCTCATCGGCCGCGGAAAAGGTGATGGAGATGCTCCAGCGCCACGGTAAAGGGCTGAGCGGCGAAGCTAAGGAGAAAATCGCGCAGGCAGTAGCCGAGTCTCTCGATGGCGATCAATCGACGACATCGAACGTGATTCACGCTGACTTCAACCGCACCACTCTGGTGAAAGGAAATACGATTTCGATCGCCCAGTACGACGTGCGCGCAGCCATGGGTGGCGGCCAGGTGCCGGCCGAGTACCGTGAGTTCGTCAGGAATCTGGTGGTCGACAAGGTCCAGCTGGATGACCTCGGCCTGAAGTACACCGATGCGGCCAACCTCAAGATCATCACCGGGTGGGGCCAGAGCATGCTGGGCACCATCGAGGACAAGTCCCCGATCCTCGTCGACGTGGGCATCACCGACTTCGTCGAGGAAGGCGTCTACGTTTTCACCTGGCTGCAGCACCTGTTCGTGAAGCGGGTGCAGATCCACGATGCCGAGCACTACCTGCTGGTGTCGGACAACAAATCCTTCGAGCCGCAGAAGGCCCGCATGGAAGACGTCCATTTCCAGGCCAAGGTCCTGGGGGCCTGGAACTTCAGAAAGCTTTGACAGGCAAAGTCATCTGGCGGGGTGGGGATTTGTAGCTATGGGTTGGTCATACGGGTGATGATGAAGCAGCTCCGGAGGATTATGGGACAGTAGCTCCGAGCCGTTGAGACTCAATCCACACGAAGGGAAACAGGATTGGCGAAGCAAAAGACCATCCCTTATGACGAAGCAATTCAGGCGATAGACGCCTCGAAGTTTTGGCCGACGGGGGCGCGTTTCGAATGGAAGAGTCAGTCAATTCGCAGGTTCCCTGCGCCCTACAGTTTTCGAGCTCCGCTTGCGCTTGACGTCAAGCAGACGCGCTTTGCCGAGGACTGGTTCGTCGACCTGTACTTCAAGAGGAGTCAGTTGCCAGGCGTTCGCGACACTCTCTCCATAGCCTTCATCGTGAACAAGGCCAGGATCGTTGCTGTCGATGACAACGGACCCAGCACCCATTTGAACAAAGTAGGACCTGGTCGGCCCTACTATCAGAAGGTCGCTGACCATCCACACCTTCACATTCCGATCCCTGAAGCATCCTATGGGTATGCCGAACCGTTGGAAGGCACTACTGTCCAGATGCTGTGGGAGCTATTCTTAGCAAAGGCAAATATCACCGGAGCGCCGCGCATAGAACTGCCGGACTTCGGTCAATTGGGGCTAAGCTTATGAATTGCACTCTGATCGGCGCTCAGCTCGGGTTCAAGTGCAAACCGGTAGCAGATGGGCTCTTTTACCTTGAGTCCCCTCTCACACTCCCGTTCGATGGGAACCTGATCGGCGCATACATCCAAGATCTTGGGAACGGCCACGTGCGCATCAGCGACAACGCAGACACGCTTTTTGTGGCTATGACTCATGGGGTTAAACCAACCGCAGAGAAAGGCAGAAAGCTGGCTGACCTTGTCGCATCTAGTGGCCTAGAGCTATCGGATAGCGGCGAAATCTTCAAGGCTTGCCCAGAAGACCAGCTTGGCTTTTACCTCGCGCGCTTCATCGAAGCGGCTGAGCACGTTGGCTTTGCATGTAACAAGATGCGCCCATCGCCGGTATCTCGATTTGACCAGGTGGTTGGAAATGCTTTGAAGGCAGCCTTCCCCAAGGCATTGAAGACGGACTTCAAAATTATTGGCGCCAGTGGGCATCAGCTAACGCTCCCATTTGCCATTGAGAGCAGCGGCGGGCAGCCAACCCTGATCCAGACGGTATCGACGAAAGACGGCAAGATTGATTGGAGCCTCGTCTATCGAGCAGTCGGGAAAATGCTGGATATTAAGAATGCGCACGAAGGATCGCTGCGCCGAGTCATTCTTGAGCCAGGCGACGAAGAGGACAATCGCAAAGCGGCCACCGCTCTTGCCGACGCCGCATCTGTCATCATCTACACAGGACCAAAGCATTTAACAGCAGCTTTGGCCGCATAACCCTGAAGCCCCGCACCCGCGGGGCTTTTCGTTCCGACCCACCTTTGATAGATTCCCTCCGCCGGCCTGGGAAGACAGCAGTCCGGCACAGGCCGCGCCTCGACTCCAGCGCGGCCTTTTCGTTTACTCCCCCTACAGTCGTGACAGCATGATCTAGGCCTCAACCAGCAGGCCGAGGAGGCCATCATGACTCGCAATCACATTCGCACCACCGTCGCCCGAGCAAATCTCCTGCTTGATGCGATGCCGCGTACTCATCCTCACCACTCATGCGACGACATTGCCAAGACGCGCAGATTGATGACTATCAAGAACCGGCTTGGCCGCATCGTTGTAGCCCGGCTCTATGTAGATGATCTGGTCTCGTCAGCGCACAGCGCCCTCAGTCGTACCCACGACCGATAGCGATTCGGAGCCCGCTACGCGCGGGCTCTCCTTCCACTAGATCCTCTCCTCATGTAGAGGCTGAACCACCATGTCCGGCTCCTGCACCAGTTCAATCCCATCGACCACTTCAACGCCCTCCTCGTCTCCCGCCTCCCAGGTGAGCGTAACCACTCCATCCTCCCCCAGCGACATCTCGAGTCCATCGGTTTCGGCCAACTCCTCCAGTACCTGCTGCCAGGCCTCTTCCGAATCCCCCTGCGCCTTCCAGATTGACGCCCGGCGCTCCGCCTGAGCCCGCGGGCTACTGATCATCGCTGATACCCGGAGACGCACCTTCTCTACCGGCGAAACCTGTCCTTTCCCCTGGGTGTTCTTCTGCACAGCCATCCTCCGATTACTGTTTATTCATACAGTATTTTCTGTTTCAAAAATCTGCAATCCCGCCTCGCTCACCTACAGATAGTTAGCGCGCAAACTTAAAAATTAGGCATTAGCTATTTACAAAAATTAGGCATTAGCTTACTTTTTCTTCAACGCCGGCAACACACCGCTGGCCAGGCCGCAGCGAGCCAAGGCCTTGCCGATAGGCAAAACGGGTTCAGGGGGAGCCTCGCCCCGTGGCCAGCAGCGTAGATGGCCCTAGATCAAGGGAGAGCCAGTGGGCGAAGAGCCGCGACTGGCTGTCGGGACCTCAGGTCCCCCGAGAAAGTAGCCGCCCAGCCGGACGTGGCGCGTAACGCCGGTCAGCAACACCGATTTCCTCGATGCCCTTGGAAACAGGGGCATCAGGGAAGTCAACGAACACCAGCACGAAGGCCTATGAAAATAGGCACCGGCATCTGTAACGATGCTAAATCTTGCCTGCCCTACCAATCAGTGACGTAGATACTCTGAGCTTCACCAAAACGCATTATCTCTCGCTCAAACTTCATACCGACGCGATTAAGTAGGCGGATTGATGCATCGTTCTTGCTTTGCGTTTCAGCAATCACCCTCTTCAAAGCCAAGGTGTCACTTGCATACTGCAACGCAAGGGTAAGTGCCTCAGTCGCGTACCCCACCCCACAGTGCTCTGGAAGCAACGCGTAAGAGACTTCTACGTCATTACCATCATGATGAGTATCTAACGAGATTACACCTGCAAACTGCTCGCCTTGCCTTGTTCTGATTGCCCAAAATGGAAGCTCTCTCTCGATTGAAACTTCTACCTGAGCTCGCCGCACCGCAACCTCCCGATCAACGGGACCTCCTAAATAGGCACGCACGTCTGGATTGGTGTACAACTCCACCAAGTCGGAAGTATCTTGCTCTTGAACATGGCTAAGATAAATAAGAGATTGCATAAATACCTCATGAGAAAACCCATCATCTTTTTCTATTTATACTAAATTTCTTGATCGAGGACTATCTGGTAGGAGCCTCGAACGAATCTCGATAGGCCTTGAAAGCCTCTATCGCATGCTCATTTCTATTATTTCCGTCAGAGTCATCGAGCATCCTTTCCTCTGGCGTCTTGCCTCCATAGTAGTCTTCGAACCAACTGAAGTACTGCAATCTGATAGAGCCAGGGTGAAACTTACTATCAAGCGCCTTCCACCAAGTCAAACAGGCTGGGCAAGGTGGAAGCTCCGTGAAGCATATAATTGTTCGGACTCCTCGCGCATAGAGTTCTTTTCCGATAGGGCCGGGAGAATTCTGCATGCCAAGTATCATTATATTGGTAAGCGGAGGCTCCCAATTGGCCCTAACACATCGCTCCAAGGCAACCCGCTCGCTGTGGAGCCCAGCTGATCCAGCAGGGGTGCTTGAAGCCTTATGGTCTTTTCCAATTCGCGCATTGTTATTGTCAAGCAACCTTATTGCGCCGAAACATTTTCCCAACCTAATATCCCCCGACCTTCCACGCCCTTTTCGTGCTTTATAAGCGACAACATCAACCCCACGAAAATCAACGCCTTCAACATCGAGCGGCTCGAAGCTAATCGCCATACCAACAACCTCCCTGTTGTGCTCGCATCAATATATACGCACCAACTCAGGGATTCATTGTAGTCATACTCAAGACCACCCATAGAACAAAAAACCAGCAGCATAATTCTCATTTGAAATAAATCCCTTTCCCCCTCCCGCTTGCAGTTTCCAATGCGGGCGACCGACCTCTACCACTGCGAACCGAGATAGATCGGTTGCTCTCGAAATCCCCCGAACGGAGTTACGCCATGTTGATCTTGACCCGCCGCCCCGGCCAAACCCTGCATATCGGCGACAACATCACCGTCACGGTCCTCGGCAGCCAGGGCGACCAGGTGCGCCTCGGCATCACCGCCCCGGACGACGTCGCCATTCACCGCTCCGAAATCTACCAGCAGATCGGCAACGTCCGTCCGGTGCCGCCGGCGGAGCTGGTCGAGGCCTGGAACCGCGAGCACCCGGCGCCCGCGCTGATCGAGTACCGCCCGTACCGCGGAGCCGAACCGAAGCGCACCCGCACCGTCGGCCGGGCCAGCATTTCGCTTGGCGGGGCGGCGGTTATCTGGATCGAAGGCCAGTCGGCGCCGGTCGCGTTGCGGGCCTGCGCCGCGATCTCGTGACTTCGGCGCCTGGCCCATTGCAGGGCGTTTAACCCACGGCGAGCGCCCGCCGGTCCAACGGCGCGCACAACGGAGGATCTCGACATGTAGCCCAGCCCCAACGGCAGATCGCCAACATGCGGTCGAGCCTGTACCCAACCGCTTTCACATAGGGCGGTGCATGTAAGTGGAGACAGGGCGCTTGGCGGCGCCCTTCTCTTTCCTGCTCCTGGCTCGGCCAGGGCGCAGCGGAGAGTGGTCTGTGGTTGCACTCGGCGGACCAGGGTGCCCTCAGAAGGAGGTGCGGCCAGTTAGGTAGCGCTGCCGAAGCTGGCGTAAGTCTTTCGGGTTCGAATCCCGGCCAGATCACTCCCCGCTGCGCAAGCAGCGTTCCCCCTCTTCGCCCGGCTCCGGCCGGGCTTTTTTCACCGCCCGCATTCGCATGAACGCTCCCCGCCTTCCCCATCGGGCAAGCCCGGCGGCGTGAGCATTCAGCCGAATGCAGGTGAACCACGGAGAGCATCCCGATGTGGACATACCGCGAGCGCCGCAACCGCGCGGCTTTCAGCAACGCCCAGCACGCCTGGGACTTCGCCAGAGACCCGCTCTGGGACCAGCCGGAGCCAGATCCAGAGCCCGAGGACGAAGAGCAGGAGGCCGACGATGGCCTGGGCGAATGAGCGCGCCGAGGGCGTGATCGAGGAAGCGATCGTCGCAATGCGTCGGTCGGTGATCCCGCGCCACGACCAGTTGGTATGGCGCGGCCAGATCGAGATGGCCTACACGCTGGACGCCATCGGCACCCGGCAATACGACGACATGCGCCGCCGGCTCGACGCCGCAGCGGATGCGAGACAGCAAGAACTGAGGAGCATCGACCTATGACTACCCGCCCCGTTCGCTCGATCATCGACGACCAGCTCGACGATATCGAAGAGTTTGCCGGAAAGAACATCCGCCAGGCCGTCGAGTTGGCCAACCGCCACGGCTACCACAACCCGCTCTTCGCCAACATCTGCGGCGACCTCTGCGTTCTGCGCTTCCGGCGCAACCCCCGCCTTCACGCGACAACCACCCTCTCCCTGAAATGAGGCCAGCCCATGACTGCAGTTCTCGCATCGGTCGGCGCGCTCGACCGTACCAAGTACCTCGGCGGCAGCGATGTCGCCGGCATTCTCGGCATCAGCCCCTGGCGCACTCCGTTGGACGTGTACCTGGATAAGGTCCAGCCGCGCACCGGCCCGGTCGATCCGGCGAAGCAGAAGATTTTCACCCGTGGCCAGCGGATGGAGCCCTACGTCATCGACCTGCTGGCCGAAGAGACCGGCCTGAAGATCGTCGGCCGCGGTAACCGCTACCGCGACCAGCAGCACGACTTCATGGCCGCCGAGATCGACGCCGAGGCCGCCAGCGGCGAAAACATCGAGATCAAGACGGTCAGCCCGTTCAAGGCAAAGGACTGGGGTGAGGTTCAGACCGATGCCATTCCAGTCCACTACACCGCCCAGGCCATGCACGGCCTGATGGTCACCGGCCGCCAGGTCTGCATCTTCGGCGTGCTGATCGGCGGCGACGACTTCCGCGTGTACCGCGTCGAGCGGGACGACGAAACCATCGCGGCGATTCGCGAGAAGGAGGTCGAGTTCTGGGGACGCATCCAGCGCCTGGATCCGCCCGAAGCAACCGCTGTCAGCGACATCCTACGGCTGTTCGAGCGTGACGCCGGAACCAGCATCGAGGCCGATGGCAAGGTCGTGGAGGTGTTCAACCACCTGCGCGAACTGAAAGCCAAGGCCAAGGGCCTGGAGTACGAGATCGAGTCCGCAGAGGAGCGCATCAAGCTCTTCATGCAGGACCACGCCCAACTCACGGTCAACGGCAAGTCGGTACTGACGTGGAAGTCCCAGACCACCAACCGCTTCGACCAATCCGCCTTCAAGGAAGCCCACCCCGCACTGTTCGAGCAGTTCAAGAAGACCAGCGAATCCCGCGTTTTCCGCCTCAAGTAACCGGAGCCCAGCATGTCCGCAACCGCCCTGAAAGCCGCCGCGACCGGCAATGTCGCCAACAACGGTCAGCCGAAAACGCTGGCCCACCTGATGACTGATCCGAAGATCAAAGCCCAGATGGCCCTGGCGCTTCCGAAGCACATGACCGCCGACCGACTCGCGCGCATCGCGCTGACAGAGATCCGCAAAGTACCGGCCCTGGCGAAGTGCAATCAGGAGAGCTTCCTAGGCGCCGTGATGCAATGCGCGCAGCTCGGCCTGGAACCGGGTAACGCTCTCGGCCATGCCTACCTGCTGCCGTTCGGCAACGGCAAGGCGAAAGATGGCCTGTCGAACGTCCAGTTGATCATCGGCTACCGCGGGATGATTGACCTTGCCCGGCGCTCCGGCCAGATCGTTTCGCTCATCGCGCGCACCGTGCACCAGAACGACCAGTTTAGCTATCGCTACGGCCTCGACGAGGACGTCCAGCACGTTCCGGGAGAAGGTGAACGCGGCGTCATGACCCACGTCTACGCGGTCGCCAAGCTGAAGGACGGCGGCGTGCAATTCGAGGTCATGAGCAAGGCCGACGTCGACAAAGTACGCGCCACCAGCAAGGCATCCGGAAACGGACCTTGGGTCACCCACTACGAAGAGATGGCCAAGAAGACCGTCATCCGCCGGCTGTTCAAGTACCTGCCGGTCAGCATCGAGTTGCAGACCGCAGTCACCCTGGACGAACGCGCCGACGCCGGATTGGACCAGGACAACGCGTCCATCCTCACCGGCGAATACAGCGTTGTTGACGACCAGTCTCAGGACCAGGTCCCGGACGGAGTGAACACCGAGACGGGCGAAATCACCGACCCCGCCCCGGGCCAGCAGTCGGACACCGGCGACACCGGCACCGACGAGCTCAACCTCGAGTAACCGGCCATGCCCAGCCTCACTGTCCTTGAACGGTACGGCCAGGTCGGGGAGTTCGCCGCGCTACTCGGCGCGGCCGAGCTCAACGCCGCTACGGACTGGGACGAGCAGTTCCTGGCCGACCTCTGCAGCAACTTCCAGCGCTACGGCGCACACACCTACCGCGTCGCCGTTGCCACCAAGGCCCCGGTCGAAGAGCCCATCACCCTGGAGTGAGCCATGCGCATCACGAAACTCGAAATCACCAACTTCCAAGGGCTGCGTCATGCGGCCCTTGATGTTTCTGCGCCGGTGCTCCTGGTGGCCGGCCACAACGGCGCCGGCAAGAGTTCGCTGCTGGACGCCATTGCCATGGCCTTCAACGGCCAGCCGCGCCGCGTCTCGCTGAAGAAGGACATGGCGCAGCTGGTCACCGAGGGTGCCAAGAAGGGCGAGGCCCGCGTCGAGTGGCTGGACGCGGCCTACGAGGTGCAGGTCTGCGGCGTGGCGCTCCCCACCGGCAAGGGCTCTGCCCTCACCGACTCGCCCTTCCTGCCCTACGTGCTCGACGCCAGCCTGTTTGCCAGCCTGGATGCCAAGGAACGCCGCCGGGTGCTGTTCGACCTGAGCGGTGCCAGCACCAGCCCGAACCAGATCGCGGAACGCTTGGTCGCCAAGGGCCACGCCGCGGCCCTGGTGGAGAAGGTGAAGCCCCTGCTCCGCTCCGGCTTCCCGGCCGCGGTTGAGCAAGCCAAGGCTTACGCCAGCGAATCGCGAGGCGCCTGGAAGGCGATCACCGGCGAGAACTACGGCAGCGAGAAGGCCGTCGACTGGACGCCGGCGTTACTGGCCACCGTGGTCACCGAAGACCAGGTCGCCGAGGCCGGTAAGAACCTGCAGCTGCTCGAGGACGATCTGGCCGAGGCCCAGCAGGCCCTGGGCGCCAGCAAGCAGGCCCGCCAGGCTGCCGACGGCCGCGCCCAGCGCATCGCCAAGCTGCGCGAGCTGGTCGACCTGGAGCCGCGCCGCCGGAACAAGCTGACCACCGACGAGCAGAACCAGGACGAGTGGTCCGAGAAGGTCATGGCTGCCGAGCTGGCCTCCTCGGGCAGCGTGCCGCACCAGCCGCTGACCTGCCCCCACTGCCAGGGCGCGGTCGACCTGCAGGCCGGGACCCTGGTGGTGCACCAGCCGCCGGAGCAGATCGCCGATGCCGAAGCCGCCCGCCGGTTGCCCGAGTACCGCGAGTATCTGGCCAGCGCCCAGCGCGCCGTCGCGAACAGCCAGCGTGACCTGGACGAGTGCCTGGCCGCCGCCGAGCAGATCAAGGCCCTGGAAGCAGAGTCCGTCGAAGCGCCCAGCGCCGAGGCGATCGCCAACGGCGAGCAGGCCATCAACGAACTGCGACAGGCCCGCGACGCGAGCCGCGCGAAGCTGGTCGCCCTGCAGGAAGCCCTGGAAGCCGCTACCCAGCGCGAGGCCTCGATCGCGAAAGCGCGGGCCGCGCACCAGGACGTGGTGGCGTGGACCGGCATGGCCGACGCGCTGTCGCCGACCGGCATCCCGGCGGAGATCCTGGCCGACGCCATCGGCCCGGTAAACGACACCCTGAAGCGCCTGTCCGGCATTGCCGGCTGGTCGCCGGTGGAGATCAGCACCGAAATCGACGTGACCTTCGGCGGCCGGCTCTACGGCCTGCTGTCCGAGTCGGAGCGCTGGCGGTGCGATACGACCATCGCCCTGACCATCGCGACGATCTCCGGCCTGCGCCTGGCGCTGCTGGACCGTCTCGACGTGCTGGACCTGCCGAGCCGCAACCAGGCCATCGCACTGATGCGCGCTATGACCTCCGACCGCGAGGTCGACTCGGTAATCGTCGCCGGCACGCTGAAGGAGCCGATGGCGAAGACGCCGGAATGGTTGCAGGCGGTATGGATCGACGGCGGGCACATCGCGGGCCACGAGCATCAGGCCGCAGCCTGACCTTCAACGCAGGCGGCCGCGCTGGCCGCCTCTACTCAAGGAGGGCTCATGAAGCCCATCATCTTCGACACCGAGACCACCGGCACCGACCACCAGACCGACCAGATCATCGAGGCGGCCTGGCTGGAACTTCCCGAGCGGCCTTACCAATTCGCGGCGGTCACGCCGGAGGATCTCCCGTACTACCAGGAGCGCTTCAAGCCGAGCGTGCCGATCAGCCTCGGCGCCCAGGCCGTCCACCACATCATCTGCCAGGACCTGGTCGGTTGCCGGGAGTCGAAGGAGTTCGCCCTGCCCGCCGGCCCGCTCCTGATGATCGGCCACAACGTCGACTTCGACTGGCGCATGGCCGGCGAGAACCCCGACATCAAGCGAATCTGCACCCTCGCGCTGAGCCGCTTCCTGTTCCCGGACAAGGACAGCCACACCCAGTCCGCCATGATGTACCTGATCGCGCGGCGCAACGGCCGGGAAGCTCAGGCCCGCGAACTACTGCGCAACGCCCACGCCGCGCTCGATGACGTCCGCAACTGCGCCATCGTCCTCCGCTTCCTGCTGGAGGTGGCCATGGACGCCGGACACGCGGCTGACACCTGGGAAGAGGTCCATGCGCTGAGCGAGAAGGCGCGCATCCCGACCGTCATACCCTACGGCAAGCACAAAGGCACGCCGATCAATCAAGTCCCGAACGACTACAAGGCCTGGCTGCTGCGTCAACCAGACGTCGATCCGTACCTGGTCCAGGCCCTGCGCCAGCGATAGCCACCCGCCGAGCGCCCCACCCGGGGCGCTTTCTCTCCAAGCACGCACCGGACGCCGCCCTGTGGGCGATTCAACCATGCCTCGTGGGCCGCCCTGTCAGGCAGGGCGGCGTCCAGTGCCTGTTCACCGAGTACTGACGATGCCTGATCACCTCCCCTACACCCTCCATGTGGGCGATTGCCTGCAGGTTCTGCGCACCCTTCCTGACGAGTCAGCCCACTGCTGCATCACCAGCCCGCCCTACTTCGGCCTGCGCGACTACGGCGTCGACGGGCAGATCGGCCTGGAGCAGACGCCTACCGAGTTCGTGGCACGCCTCGTCGACGTCTTCCGCGAAGTCCGCCGCGTGCTGCGCGATGACGGCACCCTCTGGGTCAACATGGGCGACAGCTACGCCTCCATCGCCGGCGGCTATGCACCGGAAGGGTCGGCAGGTAAGCACGACATTGTTTCGCGAAACACGCGCGGCGCAGTGCGGCGCGGTCACCGTCGCAATCCGGCGGAAGGACTGAAGCAGAAAGACTTGATGGGCATCCCCTGGCGCCTCGCCTTCGCCCTACAGGACGACGGTTGGTATCTGCGCCAGGACATCATCTGGCACAAGCCGAACCCGATGCCGGAGAGCGTGCGCGACCGCTGCACAAAGGCGCACGAGTACCTGTTCCTGCTCAGCAAGTCGCCTCGGTATCACTTCGACCAAGATGCTATCGCCGAACCCCTGGCGCCGGCATCGGTTGCCAGACTGGCTCAGGACGGCTGGGATGCCCAGCACGGTTCGGACAGGGTGCCAGGGAAGACCAACGGTGCGATGAAGGCCGTCGGCGGCCGACGGAGCAAACGCAACAGCTTCGCCCGCGAAACCAAGAGCAGCGCCGGCACCCACGGACAGAAGGCACAGCACCGGCCGGACCGCCCCGACATCGACTACAGCGCCACGCGGAACAAGCGCAGCGTCTGGACCGTGCCCACCGCCGGTTTCAAGGGCGCGCACTTCGCAACTTTCCCGCCCGACCTGATCCGGCCATGCGTTCTCGCCGGCGCGCCGCGGGGAGGCCTGGTCCTTGATCCCTTCGGCGGCGCCGGCACCACCGCCCTCGTCGCCATGCAGGAAGGCCGCCGGTCGGTACTCCTCGAACTCAACCCTGAATACGCGTCCATCGCCCGCCACCGCCTGGCCGCTGCCTGGCTGGAGGGTGCTGCGCAGATGGACATCTTCCACGACACTAAGGAGCCGGTCAAAAACTGCTAGGGCATTTGTAAAGCTTGATGTCCGAGCTATCTAACTTCGAGAATCCACTCAGAATGTAAAGGGTATTTACTCCATTCTTCTGGGCAATAAATCCTTCGCATGAGACACCGCACATAACATCTGCGGTGAAACACAGATTCTCCCTAGAAAGCTCGTACAGGTTACTTGGCCATGTCAGGCAGTCGTAGTTTCCGCCGATTGGGCACATCACTTGCGAGATATCGCCTGCTGCAACGATTTGCGATCCGGGCAATGAGTTAATTTCCCCATAAGCCCACACGCCTGAGCTAACCAAAGCCAACAAACTGGCACACCACACTCGCATTAACTTCACCGACTCCTCCTTGATCCGGCCCCATGCCGGGCCATCCAACTCTAGCCCCAACGACATCACTGCGCCATCACGCATAGCGCAGTGCATCGTCACGTTCGCGAAAAGGAACCCGCCGCATGACTTCCCTCAAGAAGCCCTCCCCGCTCGACTTCAAAACCCAGTACGGCCTGGCCCTGGACGACGCCGACGACGCGATCATCGTCGACCTGTTCGCCGGCGGCGGCGGTGCCAGCACCGGTCTGGAAATGGGCCTGGGCCGCAAGGTCGACCTAGCCATCAACCACAACCCGGCCGCAATCAGCATGCACGAGGCCAACCACCCGCACGCGGAGCATCTGCCGACCGATGTCTGGGGCATCGACCCCATAGAGGCCACCAAGGGCGCCACCGTGGGCTGGCTGCATGCATCGCCGGACTGCCGGCACCACAGCCAGGCCGCCGGCGGCCAGCCGCGCAAGAAAGAGATCCGCGACCTGTCCTGGGTTGTTGTGAAGTGGGCCGGCAAGCTCCAGAAGCTCGGCCGCGGCCCCTGGGTCATCAGCCTGGAGAACGTGAAGCAGATCCTTCAATGGGGCCCGCTGATCGCCAAACGCGACAAGTCGACCGGCCGCGTCGTGCGCCTCGACGGCACTGTAGCCGGTCCCGGCGAGCGAGTGCCGCGGCACGAGCAGTTCCTGGTGCCCGATCCGAAGCGCAAGGGCCGCACCTGGCGTCAGTTCCTGCGCGCCCTGGAAGGCTTCGGCTACCACATCGACTATTGGGTCGAGCGCAACTGCGACTACGGAGACCCGACCACTCGCCAGCGCCTGTACCTGGTGGCCACCGACGGCGGTTTCGAGCCTGTGGCGGCGGAGAAGACCCATGCCGCGAGGCCCGGCAAGGGGCTGAAGCCGCACCGCACGGCCGCAGAGTGCATCGATTGGAGCGACCTCGGCCAGTCGATCCGCAACCGGAAGAAGCCGCTGGCGGATGCCACCATGCGCCGCATCGCGAAGGGTATCGAGAAAGAAGTGCTCCAGCGCGCCAAGCCCTTCATCGTGCCGATCGCGAACTGGTCGCGCGAAGCCGTGCATCCGGTTGACCAGCCGCTGAACACCATCACTGCCTGGCCGAAGGGTGGCGCTTTCTCCGTTGCCACCCCGACGCTGATCCAAGTCGGCTACGGCGAGCGCGACGGACAGGCACCGCGCGTCCTTGAACTGGATGAACCGCGCGGCACCGTGGTCGCCGGCGGCATCAAGCACGCTGTCGCTGCGGCGCATCTGGTGAAGTTCCGCTTCGACGCTACCGGCGCGCCGGTCGACCAGCCGATGCCAACGATCACCAGCGGCGGCGAGTGCAAGCGCCCGGCCGGCGCGGCGCACGCCCTGGGCTTGGCCAGCGTGGTCTTGGTCGGTGTCGGCGGCCGCGCCGGCCAAACCGAGCCGCGCTCGGTCGCCGAGCCGATGTACACCATCACAGCGAAAGCTGACTGCGGAGTGGCCACCGCGTTCATGGTCCAGGCCAACGGGGGCTACAACACCACCCACAGCCGCCCGGCCGACGCCCCGATCAGCACTATCACGAACAAGGGCAGTCAGCAGCAGCTCGCCACGGCACACCTGGTAACGCTGCGGAAGGGATCGCATGGCGCCCCGGTGGACGGACCGCTGGGCACGCAAACCGGCACGGACCACCACGGTCTGGTCGCCGCCCACCAGTTGCATCTGCGCGGCAACTGCGACGCACGCGCCGCCGACGAGCCGCTGCACACGGTCAGCGCCGGCGGCACGCACCACGGTCTGGTCACCGCGGAAATGGTCGCCAGCAGCCTGACTCCGGAGCAATTGGACGGCGCGCTGTGGGTGTCGGCGTTCCTGGTGCGCTACCACTCGACCGGCGGGCAGTGGGCGAAGCTGGACGATCCGCTGACCACGATCACCACCAAGGACCGCTTGGCGCTGGTCACGGTCTGGATCAGCGGTAGCCCCTACGTGATCGTCGACATCCGCCTGCGAATGCTGAAACCGCGTGAGTTGTATCGCGCCCAGGGCTTCCCCGACAGCTACATCATCGAGCGGGGCCACAACGGGCAGCGGTTCACTCTGTCCCAGCAGGTCCACATGTGCGGCAACAGCGTGAGCCCGAACACGATGGCCGCATACGCCCGGGCGAACGATCCGTGGAAGTTGCGCCGGCGCCAGCAGGTGGCAGCCTAAACCTGCGTCGAAATGTTGTAGGCGATCTGGAGAGCAACAGCGGCGGCGGCCACCCAAGCCGCCCTGC
Organism: Pseudomonas sp. 203-8; assembly: GCF_020708595.1. Classification (NCBI taxonomy): domain Bacteria; kingdom Pseudomonadati; phylum Pseudomonadota; class Gammaproteobacteria; order Pseudomonadales; family Pseudomonadaceae; genus Pseudomonas; species Pseudomonas sp. 203-8. The sequence goes on from NZ_JAJFDF010000009.1 coordinate 251,784, forward strand.
TGTTCCATCTCGCCTGCAACCGCAGGGTGCCATACAATTCACCGCCGTCGACGATTATCGCCTTCCATGAATCTGTATTTTTAACGTCTTCAAAACCGGGTGGTGGTGCAGCCTTCGCCATAGCGGCCTTCACCCAAAACACTGCCGAGAGTGCACCAGCCACCAGCGATAGCACGTTCAATATGGCGGGAATACTCATCGATCGCTCCTTGACTAGGTGCAGCACCAGCTGCTCGAAATCACCATTCACCTCGACTACTGCCCATCTAACTGGTGATCGGCATAAACAAGTTTACCCTTTAGGTATGACTTCATCGACTCGACACTCGCTTTGAGTTCTTTCTGGAATTCATCACCATCATCTGAAAGATCGCCATACATTATGTCTCGTCTCTTATCGAGCATATCCTTGTATGGTTTTCTCTCATCATCAACGCGGCCTGGCTTTATCCATTCAAAATAGATTCTGATATAGTTGATGAGTTCCTTTTCGAACTCGAACACCTTCTTGAACATATCTAGCGGTGTATCGCCCCAAAATATCTGGGATTCAAGCAGCACTGCGTAGACCTCCAGTCTCGCCAGCGAAGCCTTCTCCATTCGCCTCGCATAGCCGCGCTGACGCTCACGATGGCTTCGTTCCTCGGAAGTCCCGCTATCCTGCTCACCATCCTTCGGCGCCATCTCGTGCAGAAACATAGCGGGGTTTCTCATCTGCGCAATAGCTTCCTCGTACTTCAGAAGAGCAATTGAAATTCGTCGAACTAAATCATTATTGATCGAGGCATCATTTTGATGTCGCCAGGTATCCAACCCCTTCTTTCCGAAGTAAACGGCCACAAAAACGCCAATAGCGGTTGCGACTGAAGAGATCATACCAAGCAACGCCGCCATATCAGCTTTCCAGAAGTTACTCGCAGGAATGATCCTGAAAAACAGGCCTCCAGTTAGAAATAGGAGTCCTGCGACAACCCAACTGACTTTATCCCTGAACATTCAATCTCCCTCTTTGATGCTCGGGCGATTATGCATCGCTCGCCCTCATTCCGCGAGGCTCTCCATGCCCCCATCATCTACCTCGCCGGCCCCATGACCGGCCTGCCGGAGTTCAACTACCCGGCCTTCCACGCCGAAGCCGCGCGCCAGCCTACGGCACCCGGGCCGGCTACATGCGCAAGGCCCTGGCGCAGCTGGTTACCTGCGACGCCATCGCGCTGTTGCCGGGCTGGCCAAGTTCACGCGGCGCCAATATCGAGCGCAGCCTGGCCTTTGAGATGGGGATGAAGGTCTTCATGGCCGCGGACATCGCCGCACCTATAGGGCGGGAGTCAGCCGCCACCCTCGCCTGTGCTTCCACCGCTAACTCCGGACTTAACCAAGCAAACGAGCTTTCGCATTCTGACGTGGGTGCAAGGTCTTCCGGGCGCCACCCCCTCGATCATTCGGTTGAGGTCGGCTCGTTCGAGCCCGTCAGCTAGAGCCCCCTCGCGGTAGAGCTGCCGAATGTGCCCTTCGTGAAGCCACTTCTTGCTGGTCTCATTGAAGCAAATGCTCCGCCCAGGTCTTCGCTCCTGAATGAGCAGGCCTTGCTCGCCAGCCAACTCAAACACCCGCGCAACAAACCATTCCTCATCCATGTTCATCGCTCCAGCCGAAAGCCTGGAGTATAGGAGACCCTATGCCGGCAAATTGCTGCGCTCACAAGGAACGCCCCATCTTGTTCAGCGGGCCGATGGTCCGCGTCATCCTGGAGGGGCGGAAGACGGTCACCCGCCGTGCCATGAAGCCGCAACCAGTGCTCGACGGCCATTTCTGGACGTACGGCGGCGCCGGCTGGTCGAGAACGAAGGCAGGACGCCGGAGCACGACGACGAGCACGACAACGGGGAGATGGCCCGCACCGCCGCCTGCTACGCCCTGGCCGGCTCCAGCGCTCCGAACGATGGAACCGCCGCCCTGCTGGTGTCGCTGGCGCGGCCCTGGGATGAACAGTGGTGGAAGCCGACCAGTGCGCGCCGTGATCTAGTCAAGGCCTGCGCCCTGGCGCTGGCCGAGATCGAACGTCTCGACCGGGCAGGCATATCGCAAAATCCCCAGCCGGGAGCCACCACGGCCTCTTCCTGAGGCCAGCCCCGGCTGGGGCGAGAATCCTAACACTCAATTTCGGTCCCGGGCGATCCGCCTGGGCGGAGAGGCATTGCCCATGGAAACCCCATCTGAGTTCCTCTCGAAGGAGGAGTTGGAGGCCATGATCGGCGCCAAGTCATCGAAAAAACAGGTCGAGTGGCTGGCATCTCATGGCTGGAAGTACGAATTGAATGCTGCGCAGCGACCTGTCGTCGGGCGGATCTATGCCCGCCTGCGGCTGGCCGGAGTGAAACCGAACGGAACGGTCGCTGTACAGGAACCGTGGACGCTGGATCTGTCGAAGGTGAGTTGAAATGCGGCCGAAGCAGCCGAAGAACAGGGACCTCCCGCCCCGGATGATTCGCCGGACCAGGAAGCTGAAAGGAGGTAGGTTGTGGGTTGGCTACTACTACGACGGCCGCGGCGAGGACGGAAAGAGGAAGGAAATCCCGCTCGGCACCGACCTGGACCTGGCAAAGCTCGAGTGGGCGCGGTTGGATGCCAGTCCGGCTCCGAAGACCCTGCGCAAATGGGGTGACGTGTTCGACCGGTACGAAAAAGAGATCATCCCCGGGAAAGCGCCACGCACCCAAAAGGACAACCTCCTCTCGCTGACGCAACTGAGAAAGGCATTTTCAGAAGCGCCGGTCGAGGCGCTCACCCCCCAAGTGCTGGCACAGTACCGGGACAAGCGGTCCGCGAAGGTTCGGGCGAACAGGGAGCTATCCCTCTTCTCCCACATCTTCAACATCGCCAGGGAGTGGGGGATCGTCACGGCTGAAAACCCGGTGAAGGGGGTTCGCAAGAACCGCGAGACGCCGCGCGACTTCTACGCCAGGGCCGAGGTCTGGAACGCGGTATACGGCGCGGCGCCACCGGAACTCCGCGACGCCATGGACCTTGCCTATCTCACTGCTCAGCGGCCGAGCGACGTGCTGATCATTCGGGAGGCGGACATTCAGGATGGGCACTTGCAGATCGCCCAGGGCAAGACGTCGAAGAAGTTGCGCATCATGCTCGATGTCGACGGCAGCCCGACAGCGCTTGGAGAGCTCGTTGCGCGGCTGTGCGAGCAGCGGCGCCAGCGCGGCGTAGCCGGCCCGTATCTGATCACAACGCCAGATGGCCGCCGGATGACATCCTCCATGCTGCGCATTCGCTTTGACGAAGCACGGTCAGCCGCCGCCGGCGCGGCGCTTGAGGAACTCGACGAGACCCTGGCCACCGCGATTCGCCAGTTTCAGTTCCGAGACATCCGCCCGAAGGCAGCCTCTGAAATTGCTGACCTCGGCCGGGCATCCAGGCTGCTTGGACACACCGACAAGCGCATCACTGAGACCGTCTATCGTCGTGTCGGCGAGATCGTGGAACCAACGAAGTAAGGAAGAGTTGCGGAAATGACAGGGATGTTGCGGAAATGGTCAGGGTCGCCGCGCAACGGTGGGGAGACGATCCAGAAATGCAAAAGCCCCGGCTAACGGGGCTTTCAGCGATGAAATGGCGGAGGTGTAGAGATTCGAACTCTAGGATAGGTCTCCCCATCGACGGTTTTCAAGACCGTTGCCTTAAACCACTCGGCCACACCTCCGCATCGCGGGGCGCCATAGTACCGGATAGCAACACACTGTCAAACTCTATCGATTGGCCCTGGCAGAGGCTTTGCTATCATGCCCATCAGTACGTCATGGACCCGTTCCCGTTAAGGAGTACCCACACCATGCAAGAACAGCAATATCAGCTGAACTCCGCCGTCGCGGAACAGCGTGAAGTCAGCGGCGTTCTGCGCAATACCTACGGCCTGCTGGCACTCACCCTGGCCTTCAGCGGCCTGGTGGCCTACGTTTCGCAGCAGATGCGCCTGCCCTATCCGAACGTGTTCGTGGTGCTGATCGGCTTCTACGGCCTGTTCTTCCTCACCGTGAAGCTGCGCAACAGCGCCTGGGGTCTGGTCAGCACTTTCGCCCTGACCGGCTTCATGGGCTACACGCTCGGCCCGATCCTCAACATGTACCTCGGCCTGCCCAACGGCGGCAGCGTCATCACTTCGGCGTTCGCCATGACCGCCCTGGTGTTCTTCGGCCTGTCCGCCTATGTGCTGACCACCCGCAAGGACATGAGCTTCCTGTCCGGCTTCATCACCGCCGGCTTCTTCGTCCTGCTGGGCGCCGTGCTGGTATCGCTGTTCTTCCAGATCAGTGGCCTGCAACTGGCGATCAGCGCCGGCTTCGTCCTGTTCTCCTCGGCGATGATCCTCTACCAGACCAGCGCGATCATCCACGGCGGCGAACGCAACTACATCATGGCCACCATCAGCCTGTACGTGTCGATCTACAACCTGTTCATCAGCCTGTTGCAGATCTTCGGCATCGCCGGCGGCGACGACTGATAGAAAACGCCTCCGGAAAAGCCCGTCCCCGCGACGGGCTTTTTCATTTGCGGACCGGCAAAACACAGGCATTGGTTTATCATTCGAAGAAATCCTTCGCGTATCGCAGCATGAAATTCGCCATCGCCCTATTCGACCCTCCCCACTCCCCCGCCGCCCGCCGCGCGCTGCGCTTCAGCGAAGCCGCGCTGGCCGGCGGGCACGAAATCGTCCGCCTGTTCTTCTACCAGGACGGCGTGCACAGCGCCTCGGCCAACGTCGTGAGCGGCCAGGACGAGTTCGACCTGCCCGCCGCCTGGCGCGAGTTGGTCGAGCGCAACGGCCTGGACGCCGTGGTCTGCATCGCCGCCGCCCTGCGCCGCGGCGTGCTGAACGCCGAGGAAGCCGAACGCTACGGCCGTCCCGGCGCCAACCTTGGCGCACCATGGGAACTGTCCGGACTCGGCCAGTTGCACGAGGCGGCGCAAAGCGCGGACCGCCTGGTCTGCTTCGGAGGCGACCGATGAGCCAGTCGCTGCTGATCATCAGCCGCCAGTCGCCCTGGTCCGGCCCGAGCGCCCGCGAGGCGCTGGACATAGCCCTGGCCGGCGGCGCCTTCGATCTACCGGTCGGCATGCTGTTCCTCGACGACGGCGCGTTCCAGCTGGCTCCCGGCCAGCATCCTGCGCACCTGCAGCAGAAGGACCTGCAGGCCAACCTGCAGGCCCTGCCGATGTTCGGCGTGGACGACCTCTACGTCTCGGCCCGTAGCCTGCGCGAGCGTGGCCTGGCTGAAGAGCGCCTGGCCCTCGCGGTCGAGGTGCTCGACGACCAGGCCCTGCGCGACCTGCTGCAACGCTACGACCAGGTGATTACCCTCTGATGGCCACGACCCTCCACGTACTGTCCCGCTCGCCGTTCAATGACGGCCGCCTGGGCAGTTGCCTGTACCTGCTCAACCCCGGCGACGGCCTGCTGCTCTGCGGCGACGCCGTGCACGCCCTGCTGGCCGGCAGCCACGCCTGCCAGGCCCTGGAACTGATGCCGGCGGAAATCGAACTGTTCGCCCTGCTGGAAGACCTCCAGGCGCGCGGTATCGAGGACGTCCCCGCTCGCCTGGTGGCGGTGGACTACCCCGGCTTCGTCGAACTCGCCACCCGCTTCGACAAGGTCAACAGTTGGCTATGACGCTCCTTACGCTGGAAGGCCGGGAAATCCGGCTGGACAAGGACGGCTACCTCGCCGCCCTCGACGATTGGTCGGAGCCGGTGGCGGAAGCCCTGGCCGCCCGCGAGGAGCTGGCCCTGACCGCCGAGCACTGGGAGATTCTCCAACTGCTCCGCGAGTTCTATGCGGAGTTCCAGCTGTCTCCGGCCAACCGCCCGCTGATCAAGTACGTCGCCCAGCGACTGGGTCCGGACAAGGGCAACAGCCTGCACCTCAACCACCTGTTCAAGGGCGCCCCGGCCAAGCTTGGCGCGAAGCTGGCCGGCCTGCCGAAACCGAGCAACTGTCTATGACTCTCTCGACTCCCGCCGAACATCCGTTCGCCCAGTTCGTCCGCATCCTCGGCAAAGGCAAGCGCGGAGCGCGCAGCCTGACCCGGGAGGAAGCCCGCGAGGCCCTCGGCATGATCCTCGACGGCAGGGTCGAGGACACCCAGCTGGGCGCCTTCCTCATGCTCCTGCGGCACAAGGAGGAAAGCAGCGAGGAACTGGCCGGTTTCACCGAGGCGGTGCGCGAGCGCCTGCAAGTCCCGTCCTTGCGCGTCGACCTCGACTGGCCCAGTTACGCCGGCAAGAAGCGCCACCTGCCCTGGTACCTGCTAGCCGCCAAGTGCCTGGCCGGCCATGGCGTGCGCATCCTCATGCACGGCGGCGGCGCGCATACCGCCGGACGCCTGTACAGCGAACAGTTGCTGGCGGCGCTGGAGATCCCGCTCTGCCACGACTGGCTGCAGGTAGAACAGGCCCTGGAGCGCGGCCACCTGGCGTTCATTCCGCTCGGCGCCTGGATGCCGGTGCTGCAACGCATGATCGATCTGCGCAATACCCTCGGCCTGCGCTCGCCGATCCATTCGCTGGTTCGCCTGCTCAACCCCCTGAATGCGGATTGCATCCTGCAGAGCATCTTCCACCCCGGTTACCAGGAAACCCACCGCGAGGCCAGCCGCCTGCTCGGCGACCGGGCCATCGTCATCAAGGGCGAAGGCGGCGAGATCGAAGTCAACCCGGACGTCGTCGCCCACCTGTATGGTTGCGACCAGGGCGAAGCCTGGGACGAGGAATGGCCAGCATTGTCGACGCACCGGCACATGAAGCCGGAACAGCTCGACCCGGGTTTCCTTCGGGCCGTCTGGGACGGCCGCGAAGGCGACGCCTATGGCCACCTGGCGGTGCTCTCCAGCATGGCCCTGGCGCTACGGGCCCTTGGCAAGAATCGCGAAGAAGCCTTCAAGGAAGCCGCACACTACTGGGCGACCCGAAACGAATCGATCTGATCGATACGAATAGCCCTTTATTTATATAAATTTATCGATCACCCGACACTAGACTGTTCCTCCAACGACGTATGGAGGAACCCGCTCATGGGACAGTTGATCGATGGCCGCTGGCACGACCAGTGGTATGACACACAGAAAGACGGCCGCTTCCAGCGCGAAAACGCCCAGCGCCGCCATTGGCTGGGCGAGCCGGCGTTCCCCGCCGAGGGCGGGCGCTACCATCTCTATGTCTCGCTGGCCTGCCCCTGGGCCCATCGGACCCTGATCGTGCGCAAGCTGAAGGGGCTGGAGTCGCTGGTCGATGTTTCGGTGGTCAGTTGGCTGATGCGCGAGAACGGCTGGACCTTCGACCCCGCCCACGGCTCCACCGGCGATCGCCTCGACGGCCTGGCCTTTCTGCACCAGCGCTACACCCGCGACGACCCGCACTACAGCGGCCGGGTCACGGTGCCGCTGCTGTGGGACAAGCAGGCGCAGAAGATCGTCAACAACGAATCAGCCGATATCGTCCGCATCTTCAACAGCGCCTTCGACGCCATCGGCGCCAACGCGCTGGACTTCTACCCGGAGCCGCTGCGCGAGGAGATCGAACGCCTCAACGGACGCATCTATCCTGCGGTCAACAACGGCGTGTACCGTGCTGGCTTCGCCACTCGCCAGGACGCCTACGAGGAGGCCTTCGTCCAGTTGTTCGAGGAGCTGGACTACCTGGAAGGCTTGCTCGGCGAACGCCGCTACCTGGCCGGCGAATACCTGACCGAGGCCGATATCCGCCTGTTCACCACCCTGGTGCGCTTCGATGCGGTGTACCACGGACACTTCAAGTGCAACCTGCGGCGCATCGAAGACTACCCGAATCTCTCCGGCTGGTTGCGCGAGCTGTACCAACGCCCGGGCATCGGCGAGACAGTGGACTTCGAACATATCAAGGGGCACTACTACGCCAGCCACCGCACCATCAACCCGACCGGGATAGTACCGCTGGGCCCGCGTCTCGACCTGGCGCGCGCGCCAGGCCGGGAACGACTTCCCGGCAAGGGCATCTGGGGAGAAGGCTGAAGGCTCAGGCGTCCTCGCGGGCGCCTTCGAACCAGGCCAGCTTGTCGCGCAGTTGCACGACTTCGCCGACGATCACCAGGGTCGGCGCATGCACTTCGTGCTCAGCCACCAGTTGCGGCAGGTTTTCCAGGGTTCCGGTGAATACCCGCTGCTGGGCGGTGGTCCCCTGCTGGATCAGCGCCGCCGGGGTCTGTGCGGAGCGACCGTGGGCGACCAGTTGCTCGCAGATCACCGGCAATCCCACCAGGCCCATGTAGAACACCAGGGTCTGGCCAGGCGCTACCAGGTCCTGCCACGGCAGGTCGGTGGTGCCGTCCTTCAGATGACCGGTGACGAAACGAACCGATTGCGCATGATCGCGATGAGTCAGTGGAATCCCGGCGTAGGCCGCGCAGCCGCTGGCCGCGGTGATTCCCGGCACGACCTGGAAAGGTATGCCGTGGGCAGCCAGTTCGTCGATTTCCTCACCGCCGCGGCCGAAGATGAACGGGTCGCCACCCTTCAGGCGCAGCACGCGCTTGCCCTGGCTGGCCAGCTCCACCAGCAGGCGGTTGATCCGATCCTGCGGCACCGCATGTTCGGCGCGGCGCTTGCCGACGTACAGGCGTTCGGCATCGCGGCGGCATAATTCGAGGATCGACGGCGCCACCAGGCGATCGTAGAGCACCACGTCGGCCTGCTGCATCAGGCGCAGGGCACGGAACGTCAGCAGGTCCGGATCCCCCGGCCCGGCCCCGACCAGATATACCTCGCCCGTGGCTATGTGCGCGAGGCCGCCGGCCAGGTGCTCCTCCAGGAGACGCTCGGCTTCCGCCGGACGGCCGGCCAGGACACGCTCGGCGATCTCGCCCTGGAACAGGTTTTCCCAGAACACCCGGCGCTGCTGCAGGTCGGGTAGCAATTCCTTGACCCGGTGGCGGAAGCGGCTGGCGAGTCCGGCCAGTTGCCCGTAGGTCGAGGGAATCCAGGTTTCCAGCTTGGCCCGGATCAGCCGCGCCAGCACGGGCGCATCGCCGCCGCTGGAGACCGCCACCACCAGCGGCGAACGGTCGACGATGGCCGGGAAGATCACGCTGCACAGGGCCGGCGCGTCCACCACGTTGACCGGTATCCCGCGCGCATTGGCCGCTCGCGACACCTCGGCGTTCAGCGGTTCGTCGTCGGTGGCGGCGATGATCAGGGCGCAGCCGGGCTGGTCGCCGTCCTGGTAGTCGCGTTCGAGCAGCTCGCCGCCGCCCTGCTCCACCAGATGCCGCAGTTCGATGTGGATCTGCGGCGCGACCACGCGCAGGCGCGCGCCGGCGTCGGCCAGCAGGCGCGCCTTGCGCAGGGCGACTTCGCCGCCACCGACCACCAGCGCGAGGCGCCCTTGCAAGGAGTGGAACAGCGGCAGGAAATCCATGTCAGCCGATCACCTCGATGCCAGCCATGTAGGGCTTGAGGACTTCCGGCACACGGATCGAGCCGTCCGCCTGCTGGTAGTTCTCCAGTACCGCCACCAAGGTGCGGCCGACGGCCAGGCCGGAGCCGTTGAGGGTGTGCACCAGCTCGGGCTTGCCGGTTTCCGGATTGCGGTAGCGGGCCTGCATGCGCCGGGCCTGGAAGTCGCCGCAGTTGGAGCAGGAGGAAATCTCGCGGTACTTGTCCTGGCTGGGAACCCAGACTTCCAGGTCGTAGGTCTTGGTCGCACCGAAGCCCATGTCGCCGGTGCACAGCGCCAGCACCCGATACGGCAACTCGAGCAGTTGCAGGACGCGCTCGGCGTTGGCGGTCAGGCCTTCCAGCGCCTCGTAGGAAGTGGCCGGATCGACGATCTGCACCATCTCCACCTTGTCGAACTGATGCTGACGGATCATGCCGCGGGTATCGCGCCCGGAGGCACCGGCCTCGCTGCGGAAGCACGGGGTATGGGCGACGAACTTCAGCGGCAATTGCTTGGCGTCGAGGATCTGCCCGGAGACGATGTTGGTCAGCGAAACCTCGGCGGTCGGGATCAGGTAGAGGTCAGCTTCGCCGTCGCGGCCGATCTTGAACAGGTCCTCCTCGAACTTCGGCAACTGGCCGGTGCCTTGCAGCGCCGGAGCCTGGACGAGATAAGGGGTGTAGGCCTCCTCGTAGCCATGCTCGGCGGTATGCAGGTTGATCATGAACTGCGCCAGGGCGCGATGCAGGCGGGCGATCGGGCCGCGCATGAGGGCGAAGCGCGCGCCGGAAAGCTTGGCAGCGGTCTCGAAATCCAGCCAGCCGTGCCGTTCACCGAGGGCGACATGGTCCTTGACCTCGAAATCGAAGGTCTTCGGCGTGCCCCAGCGACGCACTTCGACGTTGGCGTCCTCGTCGGCACCGACCGGCACCGACTCGTGTGGCAGGTTGGGAATGCCCAGCAGCATGGCATCCAGTTCGCCCTGGATGGCGTCCAGCTGTCGCTTGCCTTCCTCCAGCTCGGAGCCCATGCGGTCGACATCGGCCAGCAGCGGCGCGATGTCCTCGCCACGCTGCTTGGCCTGGCCGATCGCCTTGGAACGCGCGTTGCGCTCGGCTTGCAGCTGCTCGGTACGGGTCTGTACCGACTTGCGCTGCTCTTCCAGCGCTTCGATGCGTGCGACATCCAGTTGGAAGCCACGGGTGGCCAGGCGGGCAGCCACTTCTTGCGGCTGGGTGCGTACCAGTTTGGGATCGAGCATGCTCTTTTCTCGTCTCGTGTCGGTTATCGGCGGTTCGTGGCCCGGTTGGCGCTTCGCCGGCCCCGGCGACGTCATCGACGCCGTCGCGGAAGCCTGGCTAGCTCCGCCGAGCCCATACCGCTCAGGATTTTCTGCGTTGGCGGGGACTGGTGCGATCCAGCTCGGCCAGGTGTTCCAGCTTGTCGCGGATCTTCAGTTCCAGGCCCCTCGGCACCGGTTGATAGTAACGCCGCGGCTCCAGATCCTCGGGGAAATAATCCTCTCCGGCGGCATAGGCATCCGGCTCGTCGTGGGCGTAGCGGTATTCCTCGCCATAGCCGAGGCTCTTCATCAATTTGGTCGGCGCGTTGCGCAAGTGCAATGGCACTTCCCGCGAGCCGCTTTCGGCGACGTCGCGCATCGCCGCGTTGAACGCGCTGTACACCGCATTGCTCTTCGGCGCACAGGCCAGGTAGACGATGGCCTGGGCCACCGCCAGCTCGCCTTCGGGGCTGCCCAGGCGCTCCTGCACGTCCCAGGCCGACAGGCATAGGCCGAGGGCGCGAGGATCGGCGTTGCCAACCTCCTCGCTGGCCATGCGCACCACCCGCCGGGCGATGTACAGGGGATCGCAGCCGCCGTCGAGCATACGCGCGAACCAATAAAGTGCCGCGTCGGGATTGGAGCCGCGCACCGACTTGTGCAGCGCGCTGATCTGGTCGTAGAACGCCTCGCCGCCCTTGTCGAAACGTCGGCGGGTATCGCCGAGCAGATTCTGCAGCAGCTCGGGGCTGATCTCGCTGCCGTCCTCGGCGAGGTCGGCAGCGTTCTCCAGCAGGTTCAGCAGGCGCCGCCCATCGCCGTCGGCGGCGGCCAGGAGAACCTGGAAGCTCTCCTCCGGCAGCCTCAGCTTGCGCTTGCCGAGGCCCTTGTCCTCGTTCAGCGCGCGGCCCACCAGCTTGCGCAGGGCGGCTTCGTCGAGGCTCTTGAGGACATACACGCGAGCCCGCGAGAGCAGCGCATTGTTCAACTCGAAGGACGGGTTCTCGGTGGTCGCGCCAATGAAGATCAGCGTGCCGTCTTCCACATAGGGCAGGAAGGCATCCTGCTGGCTCTTGTTGAAGCGGTGCACCTCATCGACGAACAGGATGGTCCGGCGCCCGTATTGCGCCGCGTGCTGCTTGGCCACCTCGACCGCCTGGCGGATCTCCTTGACCCCGGACAGCACCGCGGAAATGGTCTCGAAATGGGCGTCCGACACCTGCGCCAGCAGCCGCGCCAGGGTAGTCTTGCCGACTCCCGGCGGGCCCCAGAAGATCATCGAGTGCAGCGCGCCCTGCTCCAGCGCCTCGCGCAAGGGCTTGCCGCGGGCCAGCAGGTGTTCCTGCCCCACGTACTCGTCCAGGTTTGCGGGCCTCAGCCGTGCCGCCAGGGGCTGCGCGACGGGCTCGCTGCGGAACAGATCCACGGCTTGCGCTTACTCCTGGATCACGTCGACGCCCGGCGGAACGTCGAAGGTGAATTGCTTGGCATCCAGCGCCTCGTTCATCTTCACGTCGAAGAACAGGATGTTGGTGCGCTGGCCGACGCCATCGATCATCTGCATGTCGTTCACCTTGCCGCTGCGGAACGACAGACGCAAGGTGTCGAAGAGGGTGTCCTTGGTCTTCGGCTTGAGCACGAAATCGACTACGTTGCCGCCTTCCTTGTAGGTGATGGCGAAGCTTTCGCTGATCTTCGAGATGTCGCCGGAGAGCAGCAGCGCCGGCGTCTGGGTCAGGCGCTGATCGAGCTTCTGGATGGTCACCTGCTCCAGGTCCGGGTCGTACAGCCAGACCTTCTCGCCGTTGGAAATGAGCAATTGCTCGTTCGGCGCATCGGTATGCCAGCGGAACAGTCCCGGCCGCTTCAGGCTCAGTTGGCCGGCGGTTTCCTGCAGGCGCGTGCCGCTACCGTCCAGGGTCAGTTGGGAAAAACGCGCGGTCAGGGTCTGGGCCTTGTTCAGCAGGCCGGTCAGGCGCTGGACAGCGGCGCTGTCGTCGGCATGGGCCAGCGAAGCGCCCATGGCCAGGGCGGCAACGAACAACGTGCGGATCAGTCGCATCGGAATCCTCTAAAACCTGTCGGGTTCAATCACGAACCGGCGCCGGCGCGATGACTTCGCGGGAGCCGTTGGTATTCATCGGGGTGACCACGCCGGCCATCTCCATCGCCTCGATCATCCGCGCGGCGCGGTTGTAGCCGATCTTCAGCTTGCGTTGCACGGCGGAGATCGATGCCCGGCGACTCTCGGTGACGAAACGTACCGCCTCGTCGTAGAGCGGGTCGTCCTCGCTGCCTTCGCCGGAGCCGTCGCCGCCATCGAAGGAACCGCCACCGCTGCCGCCTTCGTCGACGCCAGCGAGGATGTCCTCGATGTAGTCGGGCGCGCCGCGCAGCTTCCAGGCCTCGACCACCCGGTGCACCTCGTCGTCGGAAACGAAGGCGCCGTGCACGCGAATCGGCAGGCCTGTGCCCGGCGGCAGGTAGAGCATGTCGCCGTGGCCGAGAAGTTGTTCGGCGCCACCCTGGTCGAGGATGGTGCGCGAGTCGATCTTGCTGGAGACCTGGAAGGCGATCCGGGTCGGGATGTTGGCCTTGATCAGGCCGGTGATCACGTCCACCGACGGCCGCTGGGTCGCCAGGATCAGGTGGATACCGGCCGCCCGCGCCTTCTGCGCGATACGGGCGATAAGCTCCTCGACCTTCTTGCCGACGATCATCATCATGTCGGCGAATTCGTCGACCACCACCACGATGGTCGGCAGGGTGCTCAGCTGCGGCGGCTCGTCGTCCGGGCTTTCGCGACGGAACAGCGGGTCGGTCAGCGGCGTGCCAGCCTCCTCGGCGTCCTTCACCTTGCGGTTGAAGCCAGCCAGGTTGCGCACACCCATGGCCGCCATCAGGCGGTAGCGCCGCTCCATCTCCGCCACGCTCCAGCGCAGGGCGTTGGCGGCTTCCTTCATGTCGGTGACCACCGGGCAGAGCAGGTGCGGGATCCCTTCGTAGATCGACAGTTCGAGCATCTTCGGGTCGATCATGATCAGTCGCGCCTCGCTCGGCGTGGACTTGAACAGGATCGACAGGAGCATGGCGTTGACCCCCACCGACTTACCGGAGCCGGTGGTACCGGCCACCAGCAGGTGCGGCATCTTCGCCAGGTCGGTGATGATCGGCCGACCGCCGATGTCGTGGCCCAGGGCCAGCGGCACGGTGGACTTGTGCTCGTCGTACTCCGGCGACGACAGCACTTCGGAGAAGCGCACCATCTGCCGGTCTTCGTTGGGAATCTCGATGCCGACGGTGGTCTTGCCGGGAATCACTTCCACCACCCGCACGCTGATCACCGCCAGCGAGCGCGCCAGGTCCTTGGCCAGGTTGGAAATGCGGCTGACCTTGACCCCCGCCGCGGGCTGGATCTCGAAACGGGTGATCACGGGGCCCGGATGCACCGAATCCACGCTGACCTCGACGCCGAACTCCTTCAGCTTGATCTCCAGCAGGCGCGACATCGCCTCCAGCGACTCGGGCGAGTAGCTCTTCTGCTTCACTTCCGCCGGATCGAGCAGCGACAGCGGCGGCAGGGTGCCCTCCACCGCCGTATCGACGAACAGCGGCGCCTGCTTCTCTTTCAGCACGCGCTTGCTCGGCTCCGGGGCCTTCGGCGGCGGTGGCGGATCGATCTTCGGCGGCGGGCGCTTCTCCCGCTCGCTCATGTGCTTGGCCAGGGCCTCTTCGCGTTCCAGCAGGCGCTCCTTGGCCTTGGACTGTTCGCGGCGGTCCGGCACGCTCGGCGCCACCACCTCGGCGACGCGCTCGTCGACCTCGCGCAGTTGCGCGACCAGTTGCTTGCGCTCGGCGCGCGCGCCCATCCAGCGATTGAAGGCGTTCTGGATCAGTTCGAAGAAGTCCAGGGTGATCTTGCCGGTGACATCCATCACCTTGAACCAGGAGAGGTCGGCGAACACCGTCAGGCCGAAGAGGAACAGGGCGAAGAACACCAGCGTGCTGCCCTGCACGTTCAGCGCATCCACCGCGACGCGGCCCAGGCTCTGGCCGATGGCGCCGCCGGCCGAGGCGCTGGCCGGCATGTGGCCGCTGGCGTGGAAATGGATGTAGGCCAGTGCCGAGCCGGCCAGGATCAGGAAGATCAGCCCGACCAGGCGCCAGGAAAACAGCCAGGTGTTCCATTCCCACGGCAGGTTGCGGCGGCGGAATACCTGCCAGGTCTTGATGCCCAGCAACAGCGGAAAGAGGTAGGCGAAGTAGCCGAGCGTCATGAACAGGATATCGGCGGATACCGCACCGAGCCGACCGGCGGCATTCTGCACCTGGTCAACCTGGCTCGAGTGACTCCAGCTCGGATCGGCCGGGTCATAGGTGAGCAGAGCCATCCACAAGTAGAGGCAGAGCGCGCCCAGCGCGATCAGGACCCCTTCCTTCAGGCGGGAATGCAGTTGCTGACGCCATGCGGCGGCATGGCTCGCGGTGGTCGAATCCTTCAAATCGCTATTTTTCCTGCGCACGGCTGGTGCTTTAGAAGCTGTCTTGGTCAAAACGCGCCTATTGTACGGCTTTAGGGAAACTCTGAAAAATCACACCCGAAATCAGCGGCAATCCGTGCGTGGCTGATCCCGGCCCCGGGGTTTTGCCGGCCTTTTGCGGATAGGTGTAGCATAGCCGGCAGAACTCTTCAGGCGGCTCCATTGGAGCACGCATTTTCTTATGTGACAAAGGCTTATGGAGTCTTTTTATGAGTGAAGTCAAGCATTCGCGCCTCATCATCCTGGGCTCCGGTCCGGCCGGCTATACCGCCGCCGTGTACGCCGCACGCGCCAATCTCAAGCCAGTGGTGATCACCGGCATCCAGCCAGGCGGCCAGCTGACCACCACCACCGAAGTCGACAACTGGCCGGGCGACGTCGAAGGCCTTACCGGCCCGGCGCTGATGACCCGCATGCAGCAGCACGCCGAGCGTTTCGACACCGAGATCGTCTACGACCACATCCACACCGCCGAGTTGCAACAGCGCCCCTTCACACTGAAGGGCGATAGTGGCACTTATACCTGCGATGCATTGATCATTGCCACCGGTGCCTCCGCGCAATACCTGGGCATGTCGTCGGAAGAAGCCTTCATGGGCAAGGGCGTTTCCGCCTGCGCCACCTGCGACGGCTTCTTCTACCGCAACCAGGTGGTCTGCGTGGTCGGCGGCGGCAATACCGCCGTCGAGGAAGCGCTGTATCTGGCCAACATCGCCAAGGAAGTCCACCTGATCCACCGTCGCGACAAGCTGCGCTCGGAGAAGATCCTCCAGGACAAGCTGTTCGACAAGGCCGAGAACGGCAACGTGCACCTGCACTGGAACACCACCCTGGACGAGGTGCTGGGCGACGCCAGCGGCGTCACCGGCGTACGCCTGAAGAGCACCATCGACGGCAGCACCAGCGAGCTATCGCTGGCCGGCGTGTTCATCGCCATCGGCCACAAGCCGAACACCGACCTGTTCCAGGGCCAACTGGAAATGCGCGACGGCTACCTGCGGATCCACGGCGGCAGCGAAGGCAATGCCACCCAGACCAGCATCGAAGGCGTGTTCGCCGCCGGCGACGTGGCCGACCACGTCTACCGCCAGGCCATCACTTCCGCCGGCGCCGGCTGCATGGCCGCGCTGGATGCCGAAAAATACCTCGACGACCATTGATCGGACCCGGGGGAGGCCCGCCCTCCCCTACCCCGCCATGCTGACCTGGCTTTCCCGCACCGACTTCGACTTTCCACCCCTCGACAAGGCCCTGCAGGAGCCCAACGGGCTGCTCGCGGCCGGCGGCGACCTCAATCCGCAACGCCTGGTCGCAGCCTATCGCCACGGCTGCTTCCCCTGGTACCAGGATGGCCAGCCGATCCTCTGGTGGTCGCCCGACCCGCGCACCGTCCTGTTCCCCGACGAACTGCACGTTTCCCGCAGCCTGGCCAAGTGCCTGCGCCAGCAACGCTTCGAAGTCACTTTCAACCGTGACTTCCGGGCGGTGATCCAGGCTTGTGCCGCGCCGCGTAACTACGCCGACGGCACCTGGATCACCACGCCGATGCAACTGGCCTACCAGGAGCTGCACCTGCGCGGCATCGCCCACTCCGTGGAAGTCTGGCAGGAGCGACAACTGGTCGGCGGCCTCTACGGCCTGGCCATGGGCAGGCTGTTCTTCGGCGAATCGATGTTCAGCCGCGCCGACAACGCTTCCAAGGTCGGCTTCGTCACGCTGGTCCGCCATCTGCGCGACGCCGGCTTCGTCCTCATCGACTGCCAGATGCCGACCCGCCACCTGCACAGCCTGGGCGCCCGCGCCATCAGCCGGGGGGAATTCGCCGACTACCTGCAACGCTATCGCGACCAGCCTCCTACCGGCGACCTGGATTTTTAGGCGAGTTTCCGTGCCTGGCATAAACTTGCTTATGGGTCCCTGCTGGAGTTCACCATGACCGAACTCGCCCGACTGAAGTTCTACGCGACGCAACCGCACCCGTGCAGCTACCTGCCCGAGGAGCAGGCAACCACCCTGTTCCTCGATCCCAGCCAGCCCATGGACACGCAGCTGTACGCCTCGCTGTCGGAGGTCGGCTTCCGCCGCAGCGGCGACCATCTCTATCGTCCGCACTGCCAGCATTGCACCGCCTGCATCGCCGCGCGCATACCGGTCGCCGACTTCAGCCCGAACCGCCAGCAGCGGCGCATCCTCAAGCGCAATGCGGAACTGCAGGTGATCCGCAAGCGACCGAGCTTCAACGAGGAGTACTACGACCTCTATCGGCGCTACATCGAGCAACGCCACGCCGACGGCGACATGTATCCGCCCAGCCGCGACCAGTTCGCCACCTTCCTGGTCCGCGACCTGCCCTTCTGCTGCTTCTTCGAGTTCCGCCTGCATGGCCGCCTGCTGGCCATAGCCGTGACGGACGTGCTGCCGAACGGACTCTCGGCCGTCTATACCTTCTACGATCCCGACGAAGAGCAGCGCAGCCTGGGACGCTACGCGATCCTCTGGCAGATCGCCGAGACCGAACGCCTGGGCCTGCAGGCCGTCTACCTGGGCTACTGGATCAAGAATTGCCGCAAGATGAACTACAAGACCCAGTACCGGCCCATCGAACTGTTCGTCAACCAGCGCTGGGTCGCCCTCACCTGATAGCCGTGTGGCGCTATTGTCGATTTTCTGGCACAATGCACGCCGCTTTTCACGGCCCACCTCTCATTGAAAGGGCCACCCATAGATACCGAGGGCTCTACTGCATGTCGAAAGAAGACAGCTTCGAAATGGAAGGTACTGTCGTCGACACCCTGCCCAACACCATGTTCCGTGTGGAGTTGGAAAATGGGCACGTCGTCACCGCGCACATCTCCGGCAAAATGCGCAAGAACTACATCCGCATCCTCACCGGCGACAAGGTCCGCGTGGAACTGACGCCCTACGACCTGAGCAAGGGCCGCATCACCTACCGCGCCCGCTGAGTCGACACGAGCCGCTGCGGCTCGCCGATTGCAAAAGAAAACGCCCGGCATCTGCCGGGCGTTTTCGTTGCCGCGCTCGGATCAGGCGGGCTCCGCCGCCGTGATCTCGAACTCGAAGGCCAGCTCGTCGCCCTTCAGGTCGACATGCACCAGGCCGCCATGCTCGGCCAGCTCGCCGAACAGGATCTCCTCGGCCAACGGCCGCTTGATCTTGTCCTGGATAAGCCGCGCCATCGGTCGCGCACCCATCTGCACGTCGTAGCCCTTCTCCGCCAGCCAGCCGCGCGCCGCATCGCTGACCTCGAGCTGGACGCGCTTGTCCTCCAGCTGCGCCTGCAGCTCGGTGAGGAACTTGTCGACCACGCTCTTGATCGTCTCGGTGCTCAGGCGGCCGAACTGGATGATGGTATCCAGGCGGTTGCGGAACTCCGGGGTGAAGCTCTTCTTGATCACTTCCATCGCATCGGTGGTGTGATCCTGCTGGTTGAAGCCGATCGACGCGCGCGCCGCCACTTCCGCGCCGGCGTTGGTGGTCATGATCAGGATGATGTTGCGGAAGTCCGCCTTGCGCCCGTTGTTGTCGGTCAGGGTGCCGTGGTCCATCACCTGCAGCAGCAGGTTGAAGACCTCCGGGTGAGCCTTCTCGATCTCGTCGAGCAGCAACACGCAGTGCGGGGTCTTGGTGATTGCCTCGGTGAGCAGGCCGCCCTGGTCGAAGCCGACGTAGCCCGGAGGCGCACCGATCAGCCGCGACACGGTATGCCGCTCCATGTACTCGGACATGTCGAAGCGCACCAGCTCCACACCCAAGGCCTTCGCCAACTGCCGCGCCACCTCGGTCTTGCCCACGCCGGTGGGACCGGCGAAGAGGAACGAGCCGACCGGCTTGTCCGGCGCCTTGAGCCCGGCCCGGGACAGCTTGATCGCCGTGGACAGCGACTCGATGGCGTCGTCCTGGCCGAACACGGTCAGCTTGAGGTCGCGTTCGAGGTTGCGCAGCAACTCCTTGTCGGAGGTGGTGACGTGTTTCGGCGGGATCCGCGCAATCTTCGCCACGATATCCTCGACCTGCGCCACCTCGATGCGCTTCACGCGCTTCTCTTCCGGCTGCAGGCGCTGGTAGGCGCCCGCCTCGTCGATGACGTCGATGGCCTTGTCCGGCATGTGCCGGTCGTTGATGTAGCGCGCCGCCAGCTCGGCCGCGGCGCGCAGCGCCTCGTCGCTGTACTCGATGTGGTGATGCTGCTCGAAGCGCCCCTTGAGGCCCTTGAGGATGCCATAGGTGTCTTCCACCGACGGCTCGGTCACGTCGACCTTCTGGAAGCGCCGCGCCAAGGCCCGGTCCTTCTCGAAGATGCCGCGGAACTCCTGGAAGGTGGTCGAGCCGATGCAGCGGATCTCGCCCGAGGACAGAACCGGCTTGAGCAGGTTGGAGGCGTCCATTACCCCGCCGGATGCCGCACCGGCGCCGATGATGGTATGGATCTCGTCGATGAACAGCACCGCGTGCGGGCGCTTGCGCAACTCGTTGAGCAAGGCCTTGAAGCGCTTCTCGAAGTCGCCGCGGTACTTTGTACCCGCGAGCAAGGCACCCAGGTCGAGGGAGTAGACCACGCTGTCGGCCAGCAGGTCCGGCACCTGGCCATCGACGATGCGTTTGGCCAGGCCCTCGGCGATGGCCGTCTTGCCGACCCCCGCCTCGCCTACCAGCAGCGGGTTGTTCTTGCGCCGGCGGGCAAGGATCTGCGCCACCCGCTCGACTTCATGCTCACGCCCCACCAGCGGGTCGATCCGCCCCTGGCGAGCCAGTTCGTTGAGGTTGCTGGCATAGGCGTCCAGCGGATGGTTGGACGTGGCCGACTCGCCACCTTCCTCATCCTGCATATCCTGCTCCCCATCCTGCGGATGTTCGGCATGCCCGGGCACCTTGGAGATACCATGGGCGATGTAGTTCACCACATCGATACGCGCGATGCTCTGCTGCTTGAGCAGGAACACCGCCTGGCTTTCCTGTTCGCTGAAGATCGCCACCAGGACATTGGCCCCGGTCACTTCGCGCTTGCCGGAACTCTGCACGTGGAACACCGCACGCTGCAGGACGCGCTGGAAGCCCAGCGTCGGCTGGGTTTCGCGCTCGTCGTCGTGCTGCGGGATCAGCGGCGTGGTGGAATCGATGAATTCCTGCAGGTCGCGCCGCAGCTTGTCCAGGTTGGCACCGCACGCACGCAATACCGTTGCCGCCGCCTCATTGTCCAGCAAGGCCAGCAGCAGGTGCTCAACCGTCATGAATTCATGGCGTTTGGCCCTCGCCTCCTTGAAGGCGAGATTGAGGGTGACTTCGAGCTCTCGATTCAACATGGCTTCACCTCGCTCCCAAACATCCGATCAACTGTCTTTCTCTATCTCGCAGAGCAATGGATGCTGGCTCTCCCGTGCATACTGATTGACCTGCATCGCCTTGGTTTCGGCCACGTCCCGGGTAAACAAGCCGCAGACCGCCTTACCCT
The DNA here is from genome assembly GCF_020708595.1 of Pseudomonas sp. 203-8. Taxonomy (NCBI): domain Bacteria; kingdom Pseudomonadati; phylum Pseudomonadota; class Gammaproteobacteria; order Pseudomonadales; family Pseudomonadaceae; genus Pseudomonas; species Pseudomonas sp. 203-8. The sequence continues at coordinate 272,554 of NZ_JAJFDF010000009.1, forward strand.
GAGTATGTACCGTCAACATGATCTTGGTGGCTTTTTCCCGGTCCATGTTGAAGAACACTTCCAGCACTTCAACAACAAAGTCCATCGGCGTGTAATCGTCGTTGAACAGTACCACCTTATACAACGGTGGCGGCTGTAATACAGGCTTCGACTCCTGTACCGCGAGCCCCGCCCCTTCGTCCTCGTGCTCATGAGGCTCGGGATGGTCCTGATTGAATGTTAGTCGAATCTGGCTAGGTGCATGCATGAGGAAAAAAAGCTTTGCCTTTCTGGAAAGTTATGGACCGACATGATGTTGATCCGTTTCTCAGGCGTATGGTTCAGCGCCTTGACTAACTGCAAAAGGGTGTTACAAACAATGGAATACCCCTACAGGGTATCAGGGGTTCCGCACCCGTCTCGACCCAGGTCGGACGCGGGATCGTAGTGGATGATACTCCAGCGTTGGAGTCCTTTGCAGAGGGATATGAGCATGCTCAGCGGTAAGGTCAAGTGGTTCAACAACGCCAAGGGCTACGGGTTCATCCTGGCCGAGGGCCGAGATGAGGACCTGTTCGCCCATTACTCGGCCATTCAGATGGACGGTTACAAGACACTCAAGGCGGGCCAGCCGGTCAATTTCGAGATCATCCAGGGACCGAAGGGACTGCATGCCATCAACATCAGCCCCGCCACCGCGACAACCGCCGCACCCTCCGCCCCCGCCCCGCAGGAAGAGCCGCAGGCGACGCCCATCGAAGCCTGACCCCAGCGCGGATGCGGAAATGAAAAAGGCCGGTGCGAACCGGCCTTTTTCTCGTTCGGGCGCTAGCCCTTCCTACATCTTGGCAATCATCGCGTCGCCGAACTCCGAGCAGGACAGCAGGGTCGCGCCGTCCATCAGGCGTTCGAAGTCATAGGTCACGGTCTTGGCGGCGATCGCCCCGTTGGTGCCCTTGATGATCAGGTCGGCCGCCTCGGTCCAACCCATGTGGCGCAGCATCATCTCCGCGGAGAGGATCAGCGAACCCGGGTTGACCTTGTCCTGGCCGGCGTACTTCGGCGCGGTGCCGTGGGTCGCCTCGAACATGGCCACCGAATCGGACAGGTTGGCGCCGGGCGCGATGCCGATGCCGCCGACCTCGGCCGCCAGGGCGTCGGAGAGATAGTCGCCGTTCAGGTTCAGGGTGGCGATCACGTCGTACTCGGCGGGGCGCAGCAGGATCTGCTGCAACATGGCGTCGGCGATCACGTCCTTGACCACGACGTTCTTGCCGGTCTTCGGATTCTTGAACTGCATCCACGGACCGCCGTCCAGCAGCTCGGCGCCGAATTCATCGCGCGCGACTTCGTAGCCCCAATCCTTGAAGGCACCCTCGGTGAACTTCATGATGTTGCCCTTGTGCACCAGGGTCACCGAACTGCGGTCGTTGTCGACGGCGTATTGCAGGGCCTTGCGCACCAGGCGCTTGGTGCCTTCCTGGGAAACCGGCTTGATGCCGATGCCGCAGTTCTCGGTGAAGCGGATCTTCTTGACGCCCATTTCCTCGGTGAGGAACTTGATGACCTTCTCCGCTTCCGGCGAACCGGCCTTCCACTCGACGCCGGCATAGATGTCCTCGGAGTTCTCGCGGAAGATCACCATGTCCACGTCGCCGGGCTTCTTCACCGGGCTGGGCACGCCTTCGAACCAGCGTACCGGGCGCTGGCAGACGTAGAGATCGAGTTGCTGGCGCAGGGCCACGTTCAGGGAGCGGATGCCGCCACCGACCGGGGTGGTCAGCGGGCCCTTGATGGAAACCACGTAGTCGCGTACGGCGTCCAGGGTTTCCTGGGGCAGCCAGGTGTCCTGGTCATAGACCTGGGTGGCCTTCTCGCCGGCGTAGACTTCCATCCAGGCGATCTTGCGCTCGCCCTTGTATGCTTTTTCCACTGCAGCGTCGACAACCTTGATCATGACCGGGCTGATATCGACGCCGATGCCATCACCCTCGATGAACGGGATGATCGGGTTCTTCGGTACGCTCAAGGACATGTCGGCATTCACAGTGATTTTGTCACCGGTCGCCGGCACCTGGATCTTTTGGTATCCCATGCTGAACTCCGTGTTGTGGTTAAAACCCTGTTGCAGCCTTCTAGGGTAGCCCAGTTGTCCGCCCGGAAACCACATCTTCCTTAGTCTAAACAGGCGAGCGCATCAGCCCGGCGAGAGGGTGGTATACTGCGCGCCATGACTTCGCAGTCATCGAGGTCCGAGCAGTCTGGGACCAGACCCTCTCCCCTCGCAGCGTCGGGTTCGCCACCATGAACCCGCCGTACAACGCTCTACTGGCGCCCCTATATCCCGCGGCATATCTCGATTTCGATTCAACCCGATGTTGAGCGAAGGCATCGCGTCCACCAACGCGTATCGAGACTCTGTGCGCGCCCAGCAAAAAAGAGAGTTACCGTAGATGTCCATCCGCTCGAAGATCACCTACACCTTCACCGACGAAGCACCCGCGCTCGCCACCTACTCGCTCCTCCCCATCGTCAAGGCCTTTGCCGCTTCCGCCGGCATCGACGTCGAGACCAGCGACATCTCTCTTGCAGGACGCATCCTGGCCAACTTCGCCGACCGCCTCGAAGCCGACCAGCGTATCGAAGACGACCTCGCCCGCCTGGCGGTCCTGGCCACCTCGCCCGACGCCAATATCATCAAGCTGCCCAACATCAGCGCCTCGGTGCCCCAGCTGAAAGGCGCGATCGCCGAGCTGCAGGGCCTGGGCTACAAGCTTCCCGACTTCCCGGAAGACCCGCAGACCGACGAAGAGAAAGAGGTTCGCGCACGCTACGCGAAGATCCTCGGCAGCGCCGTGAACCCGGTCCTGCGCGAAGGCAATTCCGACCGTCGCGCGCCTGCCGCAGTGAAGGCCTACGCCCGCAAGCACCCGCACTCCATGGGCAAGTGGAGCATGGCCTCGCGCTCCCACGCCGACTACATGCGCGGCGGCGACTTCTTCTCCAGCGAACAGTCCATCACCATGGCCAAGGCCGGTGACGTGCGCATCGAATTCGTCGGCAAGGACGGCAAGGTCGAGGTCAAGAAGCAACTGAGCCTGCAGGAAGGCGAAGTGCTCGACAGCATGTTCATGAGCTGCGGCAAGCTGCGCGACTTCTTCGAGAAGACCCTGCAGGACTGCAAGGAAACCGGCGTCATGTGGTCCCTGCACGTCAAGGCGACCATGATGAAGATTTCCCACCCGATCGTCTTCGGACATGCGGTGAGCGTCTACTACAAGGACGTCTTCGACAAGTGGGGCCAACTCTTCGAAGAGCTCGGCGTGAACCCGAACAACGGTATCTCCAGCGTCTACGACAAGATCAAGTCGCTGCCCGCCTCCCAGCAGGAAGAGATCCTCCACGACATCCACGAGGTGTACAGCCACCGCCCGGAAATGGCGATGGTCGACTCCGTGAAAGGCATCACCAACCTGCACATTCCGAGCGACGTCATCGTCGACGCCTCGATGCCGGCGATGATCCGCAACTCCGGCCAGATGTGGGGCAAGGACGGCAAGCAGAAAGACACCAAGGCGGTAATGCCGGAAAGCACCTACGCCCGCATCTACCAGGAGATGATCAACTTCTGCAAGACCAACGGCGCCTTCGACCCGACCACCATGGGCAGCGTGCCGAACGTCGGCCTGATGGCGCAGAAGGCCGAGGAATACGGCTCCCACGACAAGACCTTCGAAATGACCGCCGACGGCACCATGCGCGTGGTCCTGGCCGACGGCAGCGTGCTGATGCAGCACGAGGTGGAGACCGGCGACATCTGGCGCGCCTGCCAGACCAAGGACGCACCGATCCGCGACTGGGTCAAGCTGGCCGTCACCCGCGCACGCCAGTCCGATACCCCGGCGATCTTCTGGCTGGACCCGGAGCGCGCCCACGACCGCGAACTGCGCAAGAAGGTCGAACTGTACCTCAAGGACCACGACCTGACCGGTCTCGACATCAGCATCATGGGCTACAACGAGGCCATTCGCGTCAGCATGGAACGCCTGATCCGCGGCAAGGACACCATCTCGGTGACCGGCAACGTCCTGCGCGACTACCTGACCGACCTGTTCCCGATCATGGAACTGGGCACCTCGGCCAAGATGCTCTCCATCGTTCCGCTGATGGCGGGCGGCGGCATGTACGAAACCGGCGCCGGCGGCTCGGCACCCAAGCACGTCCAGCAACTGGTGGAAGAGAACTACCTGCGCTGGGACTCCCTGGGCGAGTTCCTGGCCCTGGCCGTGTCCCTGGAGGAAACCGGGATCAAGACCGGCAACGCCAAGGCCAAGCTGCTCGGCAAGGCGCTGGACGAAGCCACCGGCAAGCTGCTGGACAACAACAAGTCGCCGTCGCGCAAGGTCGGAGACATCGACAACCGCGGCAGCCACTTCTACCTGGCGATGTACTGGGCCCAGGCCCTGGCCGCCCAGGACGAAGACGCTGAGCTGAAAGCGCACTTCGCACCGCTGGCCAAGGCCCTGACCGAGCAGGAAGCGACCATCGTCGCCGAACTCAATGCGGTCCAGGGCAAGCCGGCCGAGATCGGCGGCTACTATCGCTCCAACCCGGAGCTGACCAGCAAGGTGATGCGCCCCAGCGCCACCTTCAACGCGGCGATCGACAGCCTGGCCTGATGGCGTCACGCTGACGAAGCAGAAACCCCGGGCCTACGCTCGGGGTTTCTTTTTATCGAGGCCTTTTCCGTACCGAGGAGACATCCATGAGCTGGCATCCCCATGTCACCGTAGCGACCATCGTCGAGGACCAGGGCCGCTTCCTGCTGGTCGAGGAACAGGCCGACGGCCGCGAGGTGCTGAACCAGCCCGCCGGGCACCTGGAGCCCGCCGAAAGCCTGCTCGAGGCCGCCCTGCGCGAAACCCTCGAGGAAACCGGCTGGGAGGTCGAGCTGAGCGCCGTCACCGGCATCTACCTGTACACCGCGCCGTCCAACGGTGTCACCTATCAGCGCGTATGCTTCGCCGCCCGCCCCGTGCGCCACCACCCCGAGCGCGCCCTCGACGACGGCATCATCGGCCCGCGCTGGCTGACCCGCGACGAACTGGCCGCCCAGCCGCAGCGCTGGCGCAGCCACCTGGTGCTGCGCTGCATCGACGACTACCTGGCCGGCGGCCGCTATCCCCTGGCGCTGATCCGCGACACCCACGTGTCGCCCTCCCTACCCCAGGCCTGATAGAATCCGCGTTTTACGAATTCGCCCGTGACGCCTGATCGCTATGTCTGAATCCGCCCCCACCCCACGCCGCGAGCGCGTGATCGTCGGCATGTCCGGCGGCGTCGACTCGTCCGTCTCCGCCCTGCTCCTGTTGCAGCAGGGCTATCAGGTCGAAGGCCTGTTCATGAAGAACTGGGACGAGGACGACGGCACCGAATACTGTACCGCCCGCGAGGACCTGGCCGACGCCCAGGCCGTCTGCGACCGGATCGGCATCAAGCTGCACACGGCGAACTTCGCCGCGGAATACTGGGATAACGTGTTCGAGCACTTCCTTGCCGAGTACAAGGCCGGCCGTACGCCGAACCCGGACATCCTCTGCAACCGCGAAATCAAGTTCAAGGCGTTCCTCGACTACGCGCTGATGCTCGGCGCGGACCTGATCGCCACCGGCCACTATGTGCGGCGCCGCGACCGCGACGGGCGCACCGAGCTGCTCAAGGGCCTGGACCCGAACAAGGACCAGAGCTACTTCCTGCACGCGGTGGGCGGCGAGCAGATCGCCCGCAGCCTGTTCCCCGTCGGCGAACTGGAGAAGCCGGAAGTCCGCGCCATCGCCGAGAAGCATGGCCTCGCCACGGCGAAGAAGAAGGACTCCACGGGCATCTGCTTCATTGGCGAGCGACGCTTCACCGATTTCCTCAAGCAGTACCTGCCGGCCCAGCCGGGCGACATCGAGACCACCGAAGGCAAGGTCATCGGTCGCCACAGCGGCCTGATGTACCACACCATCGGCCAGCGCCAGGGCCTCGGCATCGGCGGTCTCAAGGAAGCCGGCGACGATCCCTGGTACGTGCTCGGCAAGGACCTGCAACGCAACGTGCTGCTGGTCGGCCAGGGCAACGACCACCCGCTGCTGTTCTCCCGCGCCCTGCTGGCCTCGCGAATCTACTGGGTCAACCCGGTCGAACTGGAGCGGCCGCGCCGCCTGCGGGCCAAGGTGCGCTACCGGCAGAGCGACCAGGACTGCATCCTGGAGAAAACCGCCGAAGGCTACCGCGCGGTGTTCGACGAACCGCAGCGCGCAGTGACCCCGGGGCAATCGGTGGTGTTCTACGACGGCGACGTCTGCCTCGGCGGCGGCGTGATCGAAACGGCGGAAGCCTGGGATTTCGGAGGACGCCCGTGAGCGATCCGCGACAGCAACTGATTGCCCTCGGCGCCGTCTTCGAATCCGCAGCCCTGGTCGACAAGCTGGCACGCACCGGACAGATCAGCGAAGCCCCGCTGGGCTGCATGCTCGGCAGCCTGCTGGCGCGCAACCCGGCCAGCACCCTGGACGTCTACGGTGGCGACAGCCTCAACCTGCGCGACGGCTTCAAGGCCCTGGCCAGCGCCCTGGAGCGCAAGCCCGGCAGCCTGCAGCGCGAACCGCTGCGCTACGCCCTGGCGATGCTGACCCTGGAACGGCAACTGGACAAGCGCGGCGATATGCTCGACCTGATCGGCCAGCGCCTCGACCAGGTCGAACAGCAGGTCCAGCACTTCGGCCTGGTCCACGAGAACGTCATCGCCTCCTTCGCCAGCATCTACCAGGACACCCTCAGCACCTTCCGCCAGCGCATCCAGGTACACGGCGACATGCGCCACCTGCAGGTCAGCAGCAACGCCGCGCGGATCCGCGCCCTGCTGCTCGCCGGCATCCGCTCGGCGCGGCTCTGGCGGCAACTGGGCGGCAGCCGCTGGCAGATGGTATTCAGCCGGCGCCGGCTGCTCAACGAACTCTATCCCCTGCTGCGCGGCTAGCCATGGCCATGGCCGGGAGCCAGCCGCAACGGCGCAACAGCCCGACCCAGGGCGCCGCCATGCTGGCTCTTTCGGCGCTGTTCTTCGCCCTGATGGGCGGCCTGATCCGCGAGGCCTCCAGCACCGTCAACAACGAAACCGTGGTGTTCTTCCGCAACCTCGTCGGCGTGCTGTTCTTCCTGCCCCTGGCGCTGACTCGCGGCATCGGCCCGCTGCGCACCCGCCGCCCGCTATCGCACCTGCTGCGCACCACCTACGGCCTGGGCGGCATGTACTGCTACTTCTACGCCCTCGCCCACCTGCCGCTGACCGACGCCATGCTGTTCAGCTATGCCGCGCCGGTGTTCACGCCGCTGATCGCACACCTGTGGATCAAGGAGCCGCTGACCCGCCGCATGATGGTCGCCACCCTGGTCGGCTTCCTCGGCGTGCTGCTGGTGGCCAGGCCCAGCGGCGCGGTAGTGGCGCCGATCGCCCTGGTCGGCATCGCCTCCAGCCTGATGGCTGCCTGCGCCTTCGTCTCGATCCGCGAAATGAGCGACAGCGAGCCAGCCTATCGCATCGTGTTCTACTTCGCCCTGTTCGGCACCCTGTTCTCCGCCGTGCCGCTGGCCTGGGCCTGGCAGCCGCTGAACGGCCAGGAACTGCTCCTGCTGCTCGGCGCCGGACTGTTCGCCAGCCTCGGCCAACTGACCATGTCGCAGGCCTATGCCCTGGCCTCCCCGGGAGTGATCGGACCGATCGCCTACATGGCCATCGTTTTCGCCGGGGTGATCGCCTGGCTGCGCTGGGACGAACTGCCCAGCCACACGTCGCTGCTCGGCGCCGCCCTGATCTTCGCCGCCAGCCTGATCCCCCTGCTGGGCAACCGCCCCGCCGAAAGGCCCCGCTGAATGCCCCACCGGGGCGCACCTTTCATGTATGATATGCGCCCCTTTTTCGTTGACTTCCAGCCACGAGAACGTCTCATGCAGCTTTCCTCGCTCACCGCGGTATCCCCCGTCGATGGCCGCTATGCCGGCAAAACCAGCAGCCTGCGTCCGATCTTCAGCGAATACGGCCTGATCCGTTTCCGCGTCATGGTGGAAGTCCGCTGGCTGCAGCGCCTCGCCGCCCACGCCGGGATTCCCGAGGTCGCGCCGTTCTCCGCCGAAGCCAACGCCCTGCTCGACAGCCTGGCCAGCGACTTCCATCTGGAACACGCCGAACGCATCAAGGAAATCGAGCGCACCACCAACCACGACGTGAAAGCCGTGGAGTACCTGCTCAAGGAACAGGCCGCCAAGCTTCCGGAGCTGGCCGCGGTCAGCGAGTTCATCCACTTCGCCTGCACCTCCGAGGACATCAACAACCTGTCCCACGCCCTGATGCTCCGCGAGGGTCGCGACAGCGTGCTGCTGCCGCTGATGCGCCAGATCGCCGAGGCCATCCGCGAACTGGCGGTGAAACTCGCCGACGTGCCGATGCTCTCCCGCACCCACGGCCAGCCTGCCTCGCCGACCACCCTGGGCAAGGAACTGGCCAACGTCGTCTACCGCCTGGAGCGGCAGATCAAGCAGGTCGCCGGCATCGAGTTGCTGGGCAAGATCAACGGTGCCGTGGGCAACTACAACGCCCACCTGTCCGCCTATCCCGAAGTCGACTGGGAAGCCAACGCGCGCCAGTTCATCGAAGGCGACCTCGGCCTGACCTTCAACCCCTACACCACTCAGATCGAGCCGCACGACTACATCGCCGAGCTGTTCGATGCGATCGCCCGCTTCAACACCATCCTCATCGACTTCGACCGCGACGTCTGGGGCTACATCTCCCTCGGCTATTTCAAGCAGAAGACCGTGGCCGGCGAGATCGGCTCCTCGACCATGCCGCACAAGGTCAACCCGATCGACTTCGAGAACTCCGAGGGCAACCTCGGCATCGCCAACGCGCTGTTCCAGCACCTGGCCAGCAAGCTGCCGATCTCGCGCTGGCAGCGCGACCTGACCGACTCCACCGTGCTGCGCAACCTCGGCGTCGGCATCGCCCACAGCGTCATCGCCTACGAGGCCAGCCTGAAGGGCATCGGCAAGCTGGAGCTGAACGCCCAGCGCATCGCCGAGGACCTGGACGCCTGCTGGGAAGTCCTCGCCGAGCCGGTGCAGACCGTGATGCGTCGCTATGGCGTGGAAAACCCCTACGAGAAGCTGAAGGAACTGACCCGCGGCAAAGGCATCAGCGCCGAAGCCTTGCAGACTTTCATCGAAGAGCTGGCGATTCCCGCCGAGGCCAAGGTCGAGCTGAAGAAGCTGACCCCGGCCGGCTACGTCGGCAATGCCGCCGCCCAGGCCAAGCGCATCTGAGCACGCAACCCTTTTGCACGCCCGGCTGCGCCGGGCGTTTTTGTTTCAAGGACTTAACCATGAATGCTGATACTCCCCTGCAACTTCTGGGCGGACTGACCGCTGCCGAATTCCTCCGCGACTACTGGCAGCGCAAACCGCTGCTGGTCCGCCAGGCGATTCCGGACTTCGAAAGCCCGCTGTCCGCCGACGAGTTGGCCGGGCTGTCGCTGGAGGAATCGGTGGAATCGCGCATCGTCCTCGAACACGGGAAAACCCCGTGGGAAATGCGCCGTGGCCCGTTCCAGGAGGAGGACTACCAGCACCTGCCGGAACAGGACTGGACCCTGCTGGTCCAGGCGGTCGACCAGTTCGTCCCGGAAGTCGCCCAACTGCTGGAGCAATTCCGCTTCCTGCCCAGCTGGCGGATCGACGACGTAATGATCAGCTACGCCGCTCCCGGCGGCGGCGTCGGTCCGCACTTCGACAACTACGACGTATTCCTGCTTCAGGGCCACGGACGCCGGCGCTGGAAAGTCGGACAGATGTGCAGCAGCGACAGCCCGCTGCGCGAGCACGCCGACCTGCGCATCCTCGCCGACTTCGAACAGAGCGACGAGTGGGTCCTGGAGCCCGGCGACATGCTCTACCTGCCCCCGCGCCTCGCCCACTACGGCATTGCCGAAGACGAGTGCATGACCTACTCGATCGGCTTCCGCGCGCCCAGCGCCGCCGAAGTGCTGACCCATTTCACCGACTTCCTCGGCCAGTTCCTCTCCGACGAGGAGCGCTACACCGATGCCGGCCTGCAACCGGTAGGCGACGATCCGCACCAGATCCAGCGCGACGCTCTGGAGCGCCTGCAGGGCCTGATCCAGGAGCACATGAGCGACGAGCGCCTGCTGCTGACCTGGTTCGGCCAGTTCATGACCGAGCCGCGCTATCCTGAACTGGTTGCCGGCGAGGATATCCCCGAAGAGGAGCTATTCGGCGCCCTCGAGGATGGCGCGCTGCTGGTGCGCAACCCCAGCGCCCGCCTGGCCTGGAGCGAGATCGACATCGGCCTGGTGCTGTTCGCCAGCGGCCAGAGCGTACTCCTGCCCGGCCAGCTCAAGGAACTGCTGAAGCTGGTCTGCTCGGCCGATGCGTTGCATCTGGAAAACCTCGGCCAATGGCTGGCCGACGACGATGCGCGTAAGCTGTTGGCGGAGTTGGTCAAACAGGGCAGTTTGGAGTTTGCAGATGAATAAGATCCGCGTACGCGTAGCCGACTGGCAGAAGGACAATGCCGAACTGCGCCGCATCCGCGAAGCGGTCTTCATTGCCGAACAGTCGGTTCCGCCGGAACTGGAGTGGGACGCCGAAGACGACGAAGCCGTGCATTTTCTCGCCTATGAAGGCGAATACGCGATCGGCACCGCGCGCCTGCTGGGCGACGGGCACATCGGCAGGGTCTCGGTACTCAAGGACTGGCGCGGCCTGAAGGTCGGCGACGCGCTGATGCGCGCGGCCATCGAGGAAGCCGAGCGACGCGGCCTGAAGCGCCAACTGCTGACCGCGCAGGTCTATGCCATACCCTTCTACGAGCGACTGGGCTTCAAGGTCGACAGCGGCGAGTTCCTCGACGCCGGCCTGCCCCATGTCGACATGGTTCGCGACAGCGACTGAGGCCCGATGAGCGACGCCCCGGAGACCTCGCCGGCCGACCTGCCGGCCATCGAATTCAGCTCTCCGGGGCGCTTTGCGGTACGCAACCCGGCAAGCGCCGCACCACCCGCGGAACGCTGGGAACCAGCGCCATTCCGCCTCGGCGAACATGAGCCGCTGGAGCGCTTCGAGCATCCGCAGGAAGCCCGCGCCCATGCCCTGGCCCTCCTGCAGCAGGCCCGCCGCTCGCTCTGCCTGCACAGTCCCGACCTGGAAAGCTGGCTCTATCACCACAGCAGCATCCAGGAAGCCTGCACCCGTTTTCTCCTGGCCAATCCACGCAATCGCCTGCGTATCCTCGTTGGCGACAGCGCCCAGGCCGTGCGCAACGGCCACCGCCTGATCAACCTTTCGCGCCGCCTGTCGAGCAACTGCCTGATCCGCCGCCTCAACCCGGACTACCCTAAAGAGGACGACGCCTTCCTCCTGGCCGACGACCAGGGCCTGCTGCTGCGCCCGAAACCGGCGCAACCGGCGGGCTACGCCTGCTACCGTGCCGCCGGGCGGGTGCGTCAACTCCAGGCCCGCTTCGAGCAGGCCTGGGACACCAGTCTTTCCGACCCGGACCTGCGGAGCTTCCTCCTGTGACCCTGTTGCGCACCACCCTGCTCTCCTCGCTGTTGGCGACAGTCGTTCTCGGCGCCTCGGCCGCCCCGCGCACCGAAGTGATCCCGCTCAACTACCGCACCGCCGACGACGTGATGGCGGTGGCCCAGTCGGTCATCGGCAGCGAAGGCAAGGTCACCGCCTATGGCAACCAGTTGATCGTCAATGCCGAGCCGGCGAAGATCCGCGAGTTGCAATCGGTCCTGCAGCAGATCGACTCGCGCCCGCATCGCCTGCTGATCACCGTGGATACCAGCGAGAACCTGCAACAGGATAGCCGCGGCTATTCGGTGGATGGTTCGGCCAGCGCCGGCAACATCGAGATCCAGAGCGGCCGCGGCGAGGTCAACGGCAAGGATCGAGTCCGCATCATCCGTCGCTCCACCGACAGCCGTTCCGGCGGCAGCCAGCAGGTCCAGGCCACCGAGGGCTACCCGGCGCTGATCCAGGTCGGCCAGAGCGTCCCCATCACCAGCACCGCCACCGGTCCCTACGGGCAGATCTACAGCCAGACCGAATACCGCAACGTCAACCGCGGCTTCTACGTCACCGCGACGCTGACCGGCAACCTGGTGCACGTCACCATCAGCTCCAGCAATGACCGCCTCAGCCAGAGCCATCCCGGCGTCATCGATACCCAGAGCACCGACACCCGGGTCAGCGGCAAGCTCGGCGAGTGGATCACCCTGGGCGGCGTCAGCGAACAGAACCAGGCCGACCAGCACGGCTTCGTGCGTCGCTACTCGACCCAGGGACGCGACGACACCAGCCTGCGCCTGAAAGTCGAAACCCTCGACTGACCGACGGCGCTCTTTCCAGCGCGAATTGCCTCCCGCTCCGGCAAAGCCGCGGGGCGCGGGCTTTTGCGGGCATTTTCGATGCAAACGGAAACATCTCGACCAGACAAGACCATCCGGTCACTCTTAGACCTTCGTGTAGTAGTCTTGAAAAAACACTACAAAACGTTTGACGACGGATTTTTTCCAGAGCATGATGGCCCCGCTCCCGCTAATCAGGGGCTCTGAAACGACGAGCTCCCGGTGCCTGCGCCGATACGCCCTCGGCCTCCACCGTGTTGATCTGCCCACAAGGCGGCTTGACGAGATTGCGACTGGAACGAAGTTGTCCTGAGGGACGGGGAAGCGTTTACGTATCAGCCAGATCGAAAGACTCGACAGCGAGTCGCCCACCGGCAACCACGAGCCGAACGGCACTTGATCCAGTCGAGAAGCACGGTCCGCGAACTGTTCGTCTCCACCCCCTCCTCGGCGTCATTCTTCGCCACGGTCATTCTCTCGCCATGCAGCGGTGAGCCACCCGCAAGACAACCTTCACCAGCAGGTTTTGAGTGGGTCAGTCGGTGCTCAACCAATACATTTCTTGAAGGATTGACCATGTCCGCATATCAGAACGAGATCAAGGCAGTTGCCGCGCTGAAAGAGAAGAACGGCAGCAGCTGGAGCGCGATCAACCCCGAGTACGCAGCTCGCATGCGTATCCAGAACCGCTTCAAGACCGGCCTGGATATCGCCAAGTACACCGCGGCCATCATGCGCAAGGACATGGCCGAATACGATGCGGACTCCTCCGTCTACACCCAGTCGCTGGGTTGCTGGCACGGCTTCATCGGGCAGCAGAAGCTGATCTCGATCAAGAAGCACCTGAAGACCACCAACAAGCGCTACCTCTACCTGTCCGGTTGGATGGTCGCCGCGCTGCGCTCCGACTTCGGCCCGCTGCCGGACCAGTCCATGCACGAGAAAACCGCGGTTTCCGGCCTGATCGAAGAGCTGTACACCTTCCTGCGCCAGGCTGACGCCCGCGAGCTGGACCTGCTGTTCACCGGCCTGGACGCTGCCCGCGCCGCTGGCGACAAGGCCAAGGAAGCCGAGCTGCTGGCCCAGATCGACAACTTCGAAACCCACGTGGTGCCGATCATCGCCGACATCGACGCCGGCTTCGGCAACGCCGAGGCGACCTACCTGCTGGCCAAGAAGATGATCGAAGCCGGCGCCTGCTGCATCCAGATCGAGAACCAGGTGTCCGACGAGAAGCAGTGCGGCCACCAGGACGGCAAGGTCACCGTTCCGCACATCGACTTCCTCGCCAAGATCAATGCCGTACGCTACGCCTTCCTCGAGCTGGGCGTGGACGATGGCGTGATCGTCGCCCGTACCGACTCCCTGGGCGCCGGCCTGACCAAGCAGATCGCCGTGACCAACGAGCCGGGCGACCTGGGCGACCTGTACAACTCCTTCCTGGATTGCGAAGAAATCTCCGAGGCCGAGCTGGGCAACGGCGACGTCGTGATCAAGCGCGAAGGCAAGCTGCTGCGTCCGAAGCGCCTGGCTTCCAACCTGTTCCAGTTCCGCAAGGGCACCGGCGAAGATCGCTGCGTCCTGGACTGCATCACCTCGCTGCAGAACGGCGCCGACCTGCTCTGGATCGAAACCGAGAAGCCGCACGTCGGCCAGATCAAGGCAATGGTCGATCGCATCCGCGAAGTGATTCCGAACGCCAAGCTGGTCTACAACAACAGCCCGTCCTTCAACTGGACCCTGAACTTCCGCCAGCAGGTGTTCGATGCGTTCGTCGCCGAAGGCAAGGACGTTTCCGCCTACGACCGCAACAAGCTGATGAGCGTCGAGTACGACGACACCGAGCTGGCCAAGGTCGCCGACGAGAAGATCCGCACCTTCCAGCGCGATGGCTCGGCCCACGCCGGCATCTTCCACCACCTGATCACCCTGCCGACCTACCACACCGCCGCGCTGTCCACCGACAACCTGGCCAAGGGCTACTTCGCCGACGAAGGCATGCTGGCCTACGTGAAGGGCGTGCAGCGCCAGGAACTGCGCCAGGGCATCGCCTGCGTCAAGCACCAGAACATGGCGGGCTCCGACATCGGCGACAACCATAAAGAGTACTTCGCAGGCGAAGCCGCTCTGAAGGCCAGCGGCAAAGACAACACCATGAACCAGTTCCACTAAGGAACAGGGGCCAGCCGGGCAGCCACGATCTGCCCGGCCCGCCTCGCGAAAACCCCGGCTCCGGCCGGGGTTTTTCATTTCCGGATCATGGCAAAAGGCCTCGAGTGCCTGTCATCGTCCCGTCGCTTTCAGCGGTTAGCGTCAATGCTCCGTCGATCAGCCCACAAGGAGCACGTCCGTGAGCCTGGAGAAAAAAGATGCCATCCTGTTCGGTGATGGCGACGAGTTGCCCAGCAACCATTCGAACAACCCGCACATGAACGACCTGATCGCCGGCCTCGGCCGCCGCCAGGTCCTGGCCGGCGGCGCGGCGCTCGGCGCCCTCGCCTTCCTCGGCGTCGCGCTCCCCGCCAGCGCCGCTCCCGCCGAAGCGCAGGTGCCCGCCGCGGAAGGCCTGCGCGGCTTGCCTTTCAAACGCCGCAACCGCTTGCCCTTCGAAGCCATCGCCAGCGGCCGTGCCGATACCATCCGGGTGCCCGCCGGCTACAAGGCGACGCCCTTCATACCCTGGGGCACCCCGATCAGCGGCAGTTATCCGGGCTTCCTCGACGACGCCAGCAACAGCGCCCAGGACCAGGCCGAACAGATCGGCATGCACCACGACGGCATGCACTTCTTCCCGATCGACGCGCAGTTCGGCTTCGGCGGCGGACACATCAGCAACCATGGCCTGCTGGTGCTCAACCATGAATACATCGACGCGCCGCTGCTGCACACCAATGGCCCGACCGTGGTCGATGGCAAGCGCACCGTCGCCGATGAAGTGCGCAAGGAAATCAACGCCCATGGCGTTTCCGTCGTGGAGATCCGTCGCAACGTGCGTGGCGAGTGGAATGTCGTGCCGTCGCAACGAAATCGCCGGATCACCGCCGCCACGCCGATGCGTATCGCCGGCCCGGCGCGCGGCCACGAACTGCTGCGCACCCGCCACAGTCCGGACGGCACCCGCACCCGCGGCACCCATAACAACTGTTCCAACGGTTTCACCCCCTGGGGCACCTACCTCACCTGCGAGGAGAACTGGGTCGGCTATTTCTCCACCCAGGACAGCGAACTGCCGCGCGAACTGACCCGCTACGGCATTCGCAACACCAGCCGTTTCGGCTGGGAAACCCTGGCGGGCGACGAGTTCGAACGCTTCGACGCCACCCGCAAGGGCAAACAGGCCCAGGACGACTACCGCAACGAACCGAACAACTTCGGCTGGATCGTCGAGATCGACCCGTTCGACCCGCAATCGGTGCCGGTCAAGCGCACCGCTCTCGGCCGCTTCGCCCACGAAGGCCTGGTCTTCGCCCCGGTCAAGCCGGGCCGCCAGGTAGTCTGCTACTCCGGCGACGACTCGCAGAACGAATACATCTACAAGTACGTCAGCCGCGACAAGTTCCGTCCGGGTCGCAGCAACACTCGCCTGCTCGACGAAGGCACCCTCTACGTCGCCCGCTTCAACGCCGATGGCAGCGGCCAGTGGCTGCCGCTGGACATCGCCGACGGCAACTTCCGCGCGGCCTGTCGCAAGGCCGGGGTGAGCTTCGCCGACCAGGGCGAAGTGCTGATCAACACCCGCCTGGCCGCCGATGTCCTCGGCGCGACCAAGATGGATCGCCCGGAGTGGGGCGCGGTCAACCCGGACAACGGTGACGTCTACTTCACCCTCACCAACAACACGTCGCGCACCGTCGCCGACGCGGCCAACCCACGGGTGAAGAACGCCTACGGCCATATCATCCGCTGGCGCGAACGCAGCCGCGACTATGCCGGGCAACGCTTCACCTGGGACCTGTTCATGCTCGCCGGTCCCGGCGAAGACAGCCGCGGCCCGGACGGCAAGCCGCTGAACCAGGACAATATCCTGGCCAGCCCCGACGGCCTCTGGTTCGACCCGGAAGGCCGCCTGTGGATCCAGACCGACATGAGCGGCAGCCAGTTGAGCAGCGGCCCGTTCGGCAACAACCAGATGCTGGTGGCCGACCCGCGCACCGGCGAACTGAAGCGCTTCCTCACCGGTCCGCTGGGTTGCGAGGTGACCGGCATTGCCGCGACGCCGGACTTCCGTACGCTGTTCATCAACATCCAGCACCCGGGGGAAGGCTCGACCGCCGATAACCTCCTCAGCACCTGGCCGGACGGGCCGGGCCGCCGGCCACGCTCGGCCACCGTGGTGATCACCCGCGAAGACGGCCGACGCCTGCTCTGACGCGCCACGACGACCTGCGTTGGCCGGAATGCCGGCGCAGGTCGCCGCTACAGCCGTGGGCAAGCCCGGGCAAAGCGGGTGGAATGCAGGCTCCCCTCTCTATGGAAGGACGCCAGCATGCCCAAGCGCAATCGTCTCAGCCGCGCCGTCGGCGCCATCAACCTCCTCCCCCGCCGCCTGCGCAGCCGCAGCCTGACGCTGCTGCTGGGCTCCCAGGTGCGCTTCGCCGGCACGGCGAGGGTGCGCATCCATGAACTGGGGCAGGAGCGCGCCATCCTCAGCCTGAAGAACCGTCGACCGGTGCAGAACCACATAAAAGGTATCCATGCCGCGGCGATGGCCTTGCTCGCCGAGTCGGCCAGCGGCTTCCTGGTCGGAATGAACGTACCGGACGACAAGCTGCCGCTGATCAAGACCATGAAGATCGACTATCTCAAGCGCGCCCAGGGCGACCTGACCGCCATCGCGACGCTGGAGGCCGGACAGATCGAGCAGATACGGCAACAGGACAAGGGCGAGGTCCGCGTGGCGGTGTTGGTCAGCGACGAGAACGGCAACCAGCCGATCGCCTGCGAAATGGTCTGGGCCTGGGTCGGCAAGAAACCCCGGGTCGCTACCGCAGCCCCCAGGTAGCGCACCTCCGGAGCGACTACATCTACGCTGCGAAGGGAACCGCCGCAAACCTTGCCCAGCGCCTTCGCATCCGTCACGAAGAACCGCGGGCGCAGCCCCAGGCGGCGCCGCAGCCGGGTTGCCATGGTGCGGAAAGAAGAAAAACCGCCATGCGCCCGGCCCGGAGAATATTCCCGGTTTAATGCAATAACGGATTGGGCGAGAGTAATTACCAATAAAAGGGTAAACAATAGTAACGCGGCGAAGAATATATGTAGCGAAGTTATACGGATGCGACATTGCAAACGATATTCATTATCGTTTGAAGCCTTGCAAAGAGCCCTCCACCACGCTTCGCGGCAATACGACCAAAAGCCAGCCAGGCCGCGCCATTTCTCGCAAAGACAGCATTCACGAGGGTTTCGGGGATTAACCAAAGCGCTGGAAAAAGCAGAGAAGCGTCTGTTTGTGTTAGAAAAATTTACTTGTCCGGCGCTTTGGGCATAAAATCGGAAAGATACATACAACCCTTAGCTCACTACGCAGCGGGTTGCACAAGAAGTCGGGCATTGCGCCCAGAACCCACGATCTTATATATCCGGTACAGAAGGAGTATCAGCATGCCAAACCCAGCTGAACTTGCAGCTCATCACTGGGGATTCGCTGCCTTCCTTCTAGGGGTCGTTGGCCTTCTCGCCTTCATGCTAGGGGTTTCGTCCCTGCTTGGCAGCAAGGCATTTGGTCGCAGCAAGAACGAACCCTTCGAATCCGGGATCGTCCCCACCGGAGGCGCACGCCTGCGTCTCTCGGCAAAATTCTATCTGGTCGCGATGCTCTTCGTGATCTTCGACGTCGAAGCCCTCTTCCTCTTCGCCTGGTCGGTGTCGGTTCGCGAAAGCGGCTGGGCCGGCCTGATCGAGGCAACCATTTTCATAGCAATTCTGTTGGCGGGTCTTGTCTATCTTTGGCGGATCGGTGCGCTCGATTGGGCTCCCGAAAGCCGTCGCAAGCGGCAGGCGAAGCTAAAACAATGAGGCTTTGGCGATGCAATACAAACTTACCCGGATCGATCCCGATGCGGCCAACGACCAATACCCGATAGGCGAACGGGAAACCGTAGCCGACCCGCTGGTCGAGGGCCAGGTTCACAAGAACATCTTCATGGGCAAGCTCGAGGATGTGCTGAACTCCACCGTCAACTGGGGTCGCAAGAACTCGCTCTGGCCCTATAACTTCGGGCTGTCGTGCTGCTACGTGGAGATGACCACCGCCTTCACCGCGCCGCACGATATCGCCCGCTTCGGCGCCGAAGTGATCCGGGCGTCGCCGCGCCAGGCCGACTTCATGGTCATCGCCGGCACCTGCTTCATCAAGATGGCCCCGGTCATCCAGCGCCTCTACGAGCAGATGCTCGAACCCAAGTGGGTCATCTCCATGGGCTCGTGCGCCAATTCCGGCGGCATGTACGACATCTATTCGGTGGTCCAGGGGGTCGACAAGTTCCTCCCCGTGGACGTCTACATCCCCGGCTGCCCGCCCCGTCCGGAGGCGTTCCTGCAAGGCCTGATGCTGTTGCAGGAATCCATCGGCCAGGAGCGCCGCCCGCTGTCCTGGGTCGTTGGCGACCAGGGGGTCTACCGCGCCGAAATGCCGGCCCAGAAAGACCTGAAACGCGAGCAGCGCATCCAGGTGACCAACCTGCGCAGCCCCGACGAAGTGTGATCCGGAACTCCCGGCCAGCCCCGCTGGCCGGCCGAGACCAGCCGCGTTCACCCCACCGTTGACCGAAAGCGACCGAGACCATGACTGCAGACTCCGCTCTGTACATCCCGCCTTACAAGGCAGACGACCAGGATATCGTCGTCGAACTGAATTCCCGCTTTGGCGCCGAGACCTTCACCGTCCAGCCCACCCGTACCGGCATGCCGGTGCTCTGGGTCCCGCGCGAAAGACTGATCGAAGTCCTGACCTTCCTCCGTCAGGTACCCAAGCCCTACGTGATGCTCTACGACCTGCACGGCGTCGACGAGCGGCTGCGCACCCATCGCCGCGGCCTGCCGAGCGCCGACTTCAGCGTGTTCTACCACCTGATGTCGCTGGAGCGTAATAGTGACGTGATGATCAAGGTCGCCTTGTCCGAGCGCGACCTCAACCTGCCCACCGCCACCCGTATCTGGCCCAACGCCAACTGGTACGAGCGCGAAGTGTGGGACATGTACGGCATCACCTTCACCGGCCACCCGCACCTGACCCGCATGCTGATGCCGCCGACCTGGCAGGGCCATCCGCTGCGCAAGGACTACCCGGCGCGCGCCACCGAGTTCGATCCCTACTCCCTGTCCGCCGCCAAGCAGGACCTGGAGCAGGAGGCCCTGCGCTTCAAGCCGGAAGACTGGGGCATGAAGCGCCACGGCGAGAACGAGGACTACATGTTCCTCAACCTCGGCCCGAACCACCCGTCCGCCCACGGCGCGTTCCGCATCATCCTGCAACTGGACGGCGAGGAGATCATCGACTGCGTCCCGGAGATCGGCTACCACCACCGCGGCGCCGAGAAGATGGCCGAGCGCCAGTCCTGGCACAGTTTCATTCCCTACACCGACCGCATCGACTACCTCGGCGGGGTGATGAACAACCTGCCCTACGTACTCTCGGTGGAGAAGCTCGCCGGGATCAAGGTGCCGCAGCGGGTCGACGTGATCCGGATCATGATGGCGGAGTTCTTCCGTATCCTGAACCACCTGCTGTACCTGGGCACCTATATCCAGGACGTCGGCGCCATGACCCCGGTGTTCTTCACCTTCACCGACCGCCAGCGCGCCTACAAGGTGGTCGAGGCCATCACCGGCTTCCGCCTGCACCCGGCCTGGTACCGCATCGGCGGCGTCGCCCACGACCTGCCGCGCGGCTGGGACAAGCTGGTCCGCGAGTTCCTCGACTGGATGCCCAAGCGCCTCGACGAGTACGAGACCGCGGCCCTGAAGAACAGCATCCTGCGCGGCCGGACCATCGGCGTCGCCCAGTACAACACCAAGGAAGCCCTCGAGTGGGGCACCACCGGCGCCGGCCTGCGCGCCACCGGTTGCGACTTCGACCTGCGCAAGGCCCGCCCCTACTCCGGCTACGAGAACTTCGAGTTCGAGGTACCGCTGGCCCACAACGGCGACGCCTACGACCGCTGCATGGTCAAGATGGGCGAGATGCGCCAGAGCCTGCGGATCATCGAACAGTGCCTGAAGAACATGCCGGAAGGCCCTTACAAGGCCGACCATCCGCTGACCACGCCGCCGCCGAAAGAACGCACGCTGCAACACATCGAAACCCTGATCACCCACTTCCTGCAGGTTTCCTGGGGCCCGGTCATGCCGGCCAACGAAGCCTTCCAGATGATCGAGGCGACCAAGGGTATCAACAGCTACTACCTGACCAGCGACGGCAGCACCATGAGCTACCGCACGCGTATCCGGACGCCCAGCTTCGCGCACCTGCAACAGATCCCCTCGGTGATCAACGGCAGCATGATCGCGGACCTGATCGCCTACCTGGGTAGCATCGATTTCGTTATGGCTGACGTGGACCGCTGACATGAGCCAGAGCAACCTGATTCAGACCGACCGTTTCGTCCTCAGCGAAACCGAGCGCTCGTCCATCGAGCATGAAATGCATCACTACGAGGACCCGCGCGCGGCGTCCATCGAAGCCCTGAAGATCGTCCAGAAACAGCGCGGCTGGGTGCCGGACGGCGCCATCCCGGCGATCGGCGAGGTGCTGGGGATCCCGGCCAGCGACGTCGAAGGCGTCGCCACCTTCTATAGTCAGATATTCCGCCAGCCGGTGGGCCGCCACATCATCCGCGTCTGCGACAGCATGGTCTGCTACATCGGCGGCCACGAGTCGGTGGTCGGCGAGATCCAGAAGCAACTCGGCATCGGTCTCGGCCAGACTACCGCCGACGGACGCTTCACCCTGCTCCCGGTCTGCTGCCTGGGCAACTGCGACAAGGCCCCGGCGCTGATGATCGACGACGACACCCATGGCGACGTGCGTCCCGACGGTGTCGCCAAACTGCTGGAGGCCTACGTATGACCCTTACCTCCATTGGTCCGGCCAACCGCATGGCGCGTTCGGCGGAAACCCATCCGCTGACCTGGCGCCTGCGCGAAGACGCCCAGCCCGTCTGGCTCGAGGAATACCAGAGCAAGGACGGCTATGCCGCGGCGCGCAAGGCGCTGACCCAGATGGCCCAGGACGACATCGTCCAGACCGTCAAGGACTCCGGCCTCAAGGGCCGCGGCGGCGCGGGCTTCCCCACCGGCGTGAAGTGGGGCCTGATGCCGAAGGACGAGTCGCTGAACATCCGCTACCTGCTGTGCAACGCGGACGAGATGGAGCCGAACACCTGGAAGGACCGCATGCTCATGGAGCAGCTGCCGCACCTGCTGGTGGAAGGCATGCTGATTTCCGCGCGCGCGCTGAAGGCCTACCGCGGCTACATCTTCCTGCGCGGCGAATACGTCGACGCGGCGCGCAACCTCAACCGCGCCATCGACGAAGCCAAGGCCGCCGGCCTGCTCGGCAAGAACATCCTCGGCAGCGGCTTCGATTTCGAGCTGTTCGTCCACACCGGTGCCGGCCGCTACATCTGCGGCGAAGAGACCGCGCTGATCAACTCGCTGGAAGGCCGCCGCGCCAACCCGCGTTCCAAACCGCCCTTCCCTGCCGCCGTCGGCGTCTGGGGCAAGCCGACCTGCGTGAACAACGTGGAGACGCTGTGCAACGTGCCGGCCATCGTCGGCAACGGCGTGGACTGGTACAAGACCCTGGCCCGCCCCGGCAGCGAAGACATGGGCACCAAGCTGATGGGCTTCTCCGGCAAGGTGAAGAACCCCGGCCTGTGGGAACTGCCGTTCGGCGTCAGCGCCCGCGAGCTGTTCGAGGACTACGCCGGCGGCATGCGCGACGGCTTCCAGCTCAAGGCCTGGCAGCCCGGCGGCGCCGGTACCGGCTTCCTGCTCCCGGAGCACCTGGATGCGCAGATGTTCGCCGGCGGCATCGCCAAGGTCGGCACCCGGATGGGCACCGGCCTGGCCATGGCGGTGGACGACAGCATCAACATGGTTTCCCTGCTGCGCAACATGGAAGAGTTCTTCGCCCGCGAGTCCTGCGGCTGGTGCACCCCCTGCCGCGATGGCCTGCCGTGGAGCGTGAAGCTGCTGCGCGCCCTGGAGCGGGGCGAAGGCCAGCCCGGCGACCTCGAGACCCTCGAGCAGCTGGTCAACTTCCTCGGCCCAGGCAAGACCTTCTGCGCCCACGCGCCGGGAGCCGTCGAGCCGCTGGGCAGCGCCCTCAAGTATTTCCGTGCCGAATTCGAGGCGGGCATCTCCCGCCAGCCTTCGGCCGCGCCGCGCCCGGCAACGGTCGGCGCCTGATGCTTTGCAGCCGGACGGCCAGCCGTCCGGCGATGTTTCGTCGTCGTGCCGCGGCCCGGCCGCAGGCCCGACGGAACCGTGAGTTTCTATTAGCCACGCCCGCTGACAACGGGCCAACGAAGACTTGAACCATGGCCACTATCCACGTAGACGGCAAGACGCTCGAAGTCGATGGTGCAGACAACCTCCTGCAGGCCTGTCTGTCCCTCGGTCTCGACATTCCCTACTTCTGCTGGCACCCGGCGCTCGGTAGCGTCGGCGCCTGCCGCCAGTGCGCGGTGAAGCAGTACACCGACGAGAACGACAAGCGTGGTCGCCTCGTCATGTCCTGCATGACCCCCGCCACCGACAACACCTGGATCTCCATCGAAGACGAAGAGGCCAAGCAGTTCCGCGCCAGCGTCGTCGAATGGCTGATGACCAACCACCCGCACGACTGCCCGGTGTGCGAGGAAGGCGGTCACTGCCACCTGCAGGACATGACGGTGATGACCGGCCACAACGAGCGCCGGTACCGCTTCACCAAGCGCACCCACCAGAACCAGGAACTCGGCCCGTTCATCGCCCATGAGATGAACCGCTGCATCGCCTGCTACCGCTGCGTGCGCTACTACAAGGACTACGCCGGCGGCACCGACCTCGGCGTCTACGGCGCCCACGACAACGTCTACTTCGGACGGGTCGAGGACGGCGTGCTGGAAAGCGAGTTCTCCGGCAACCTCACCGAGGTCTGCCCCACCGGCGTGTTCACCGACAAGACCCACTCCGAGCGCTACAACCGCAAGTGGGACATGCAGTTCGCCCCGAGCATCTGCCACGGCTGCTCCAGCGGCTGCAACATCAGCCCCGGCGAGCGCTACGGCGAGATCCGCCGCATCGAGAACCGCTACAACGGCTCGGTCAACCACTACTTCCTCTGCGACCGCGGTCGCTTCGGCTACGGCTACGTCAACCGCGAAGACCGTCCGCGCCAGCCGCTGCTGGTGCTGAGCAAGCAGAAGCTGAGCCTGGACGGCGCCCTCGACCAGGCCGCCGCCCTGCTGAAGGAGCGCAAGGTGGTCGGCATCGGTTCGCCGCGCGCCAGCCTGGAAAGCAACTTCGCCCTGCGCGAGCTGGTTGGCGAAGGCAACTTCTACAGCGGCATCAACGAAGGCGAGCTCGACCGCCTGCGCCTGATCCTGCAGGTCATGCAGGAAGGCCCGCTGCCGGTGCCGAGCATCCGCGACATCGAGGACCACGACGCGGTCTTCGTCCTCGGCGAGGACCTGACCCAGACCGCCGCCCGCATCGCCCTGGCCCTGCGCCAGTCGGTGAAGGGCAAGGCCGTCGAGATGGCTGCCGACATGAAGGTCCAGCCGTGGCTCGACGCCGCGGTGAAGAACATCGCCCAGCATGCGCAGAACCCGCTGTTCATCGCCAGCGTCAGCGCGACCCGCCTCGACGACGTGGCCGAGGAAACCGTTCACGCCGCGCCGGACGATCTCGCTCGCCTCGGCTTCGCCGTGGCCCACGCGATCGACCCAAGCGCCCCGTCCGTGGCCGACCTCGACCCGCAGGCCCAGGCCTTCGCCCAGCGCATCGCCGATGCCCTGCTGGCGGCCAAGCGTCCGCTGCTGGTGTCCGGCAACTCGCTGGGCAACAAGGCATTGATCGAAGCCGCGGCGAACATCGCCAAAGCCCTCAAGCAGCGCGAGAAGAA
Organism: Pseudomonas sp. 203-8; assembly: GCF_020708595.1. Lineage (NCBI taxonomy): Bacteria > Pseudomonadati > Pseudomonadota > Gammaproteobacteria > Pseudomonadales > Pseudomonadaceae > Pseudomonas > Pseudomonas sp. 203-8. The sequence continues at coordinate 297,115 of NZ_JAJFDF010000009.1, forward strand.
CGGTTCCATCAGCCTGGTGGTCGGCGAAGCCAACAGCCTCGGCCTGGCGCTCTTCGGCGGCGACTCCGTGGAAGCCGCGCTCGAGCGACTGACCTCCGGACAGGCCGACGCCGTGGTGGTGCTGGAGAACGATCTCTATCGCCGCACCGACGCCGCCCGTGTCGACGCGGCCCTGGCGGCGGCCAAGGTGGTGATCGTCGCCGATCACCAGCAGACCGCCACCACCGCCAAGGCGCACCTGGTGCTGCCGGCGGCCAGCTTCGCCGAAGGCGACGGCACCCTGGTCAGCCAGGAAGGCCGCGCCCAGCGCTTCTTCCAGGTGTTCGACCCGACCTACTACGACGCCAGGAACATGGTCCGCGAGGGCTGGCGCTGGCTGCATGCGATCCACAGCACCCTGCAAGGCAAGCGCGTCGACTGGACCCAGTTGGACCACGTCACCGAAGCCGTGGCCGAGGCCAAGCCGATCCTGGCCGGCATCCGCGACGCCGCACCGGCCGCCTCGTTCCGCATCAAGGGCCTCAAGCTGGCCCGCGAACCGCACCGCTACAGCGGGCGTACCGCCATGCGCGCCAATATCAGCGTGCACGAGCCGCGCACCCCGCAGGACATCGACTCGGCGTTCGCCTTCTCCATGGAAGGCTACTCCGGCAGCCAGGAAGACCGTCAGCAGATCCCGTTCGCCTGGTCGCCGGGCTGGAACTCGCCGCAGGCCTGGAACAAGTTCCAGGACGAGGTCGGCGGCCACCTGCGCGCCGGCGACCCCGGCGTGCGCCTGATCGAACCGAAGGGCGAAGGCCTCGACTGGTTCCAGGCCGTGCCGGTGCCGTTCAGCGCCAAGGCCGACAGCTGGAAGGTAGTGCCGCTGTACCACCTGTTCGGCAGCGAGGAAAACAGCTCGCGGGCCGCGCCGATCCAGCAGCGCATCCCGGAGACCTACGTCGCCCTGTCCAAGGAAGACGCGGACCGCCTCGGCGTCAACGACGGCGCGACCCTCGGCTTCCAGCTCAAGGGCCAGGCCCTGCGCCTGCCGCTGCGTATCGATGAACAACTCGGCGCCGGCCTGATCGGCCTGCCGGTCGGCTTCGCCGGCATCCCGGCGGCGATCGCCGGCTGCTCCGTGGAAGGTCTGCAGGAGGCTGCACAATGAGTTGGCTGACTCCCGCTCTGGTCACCATCATCCTCACCGTGGTCAAGGCCATCGTGGTGCTGCTCGCCGTGGTCATCTGCGGCGCCCTGCTAAGCTGGGTCGAGCGCCGCCTGCTCGGCCTCTGGCAGGACCGCTACGGCCCCAACCGGGTCGGTCCGTTCGGTGCGTTCCAGCTCGGCGCGGACATGGTCAAGATGTTCTTCAAGGAGGACTGGACCCCGCCGTTCGCCGACAAGATGATCTTCACCCTGGCCCCGGTGATCGCGATGGGCGCCCTGCTCGTCGCCTTCGCCATCGTGCCGATCACCCCCACCTGGGGCGTGGCGGACCTGAACATCGGCATCCTGTTCTTCTTCGCCATGGCCGGCCTGACGGTGTACGCCGTGCTGTTCGCCGGCTGGTCGAGCAACAACAAGTTCGCCCTGCTCGGCAGCCTGCGCGCCTCGGCCCAGACCATCTCCTACGAGGTGTTCCTGGCCCTGTCGCTGATGGGCATCGTCGCCCAGGTCGGCTCGTTCAACATGCGCGACATCGTCCAGTACCAGATCGACAACGTCTGGTTCATCATTCCGCAGTTCTTCGGCTTCTGCACCTTCATCATCGCCGGCGTCGCCGTGACCCACCGTCACCCGTTCGACCAGCCGGAAGCGGAGCAGGAACTGGCGGACGGCTACCACATCGAGTACGCCGGGATGAAATGGGGCATGTTCTTCGTCGGCGAGTACATCGGCATCGTACTGGTCTCGGCGCTGCTGGCGACCCTGTTCTTCGGCGGCTGGCACGGTCCGTTCCTGGACACCCTGCCCTGGCTGTCGTTCTTCTACTTCGCCGCCAAGACCGGCTTCTTCATCATGCTCTTCATCCTGATCCGCGCCTCGCTGCCGCGTCCGCGCTATGACCAGGTGATGGCGTTCAGCTGGAAGGTGTGCCTGCCGCTGACCCTGATCAACCTGCTGGTGACCGGCGCGCTCGTGCTGGCCGCGGCCCAGTAAGGAGAACCACCGTGATCAAAGAAATCATCAACGTCGTGCATGGCACCTTCACCCAGCTTCGCAGCCTGGTGATGATCTTCGGCCATGCCTTCCGCAAGCGCGACACCCTGCAATACCCCGAAGAGCCGGTCTACCTGCCGCCGCGCTATCGTGGCCGGATCGTCCTGACCCGCGACCCCGACGGCGAGGAACGCTGCGTAGCCTGCAACCTGTGCGCCGTGGCCTGTCCGGTTGGCTGCATCTCCCTGCAGAAGGCCGAGACCGAGGACGGTCGCTGGTATCCGGAGTTCTTCCGCATCAACTTCTCGCGCTGCATCTTCTGCGGCCTGTGCGAGGAAGCCTGCCCGACCACCGCGATCCAGCTCACCCCGGACTTCGAGATGGGCGAGTTCAAGCGCCAGGACCTGGTCTACGAGAAGCACGACCTGCTGATCTCCGGGCCGGGCAAGAACCCGGACTACAACTACTACCGCGTTGCGGGGATGGCGATCGCCGGCAAGCCGAAAGGCGCCGCGCAGAACGAAGCCGAACCGATCAACGTGAAAAGCCTGCTGCCATAAGGAGACGTCGCGTGGAATTCGCTTTCTATTTCGCTGCCGGCGTCGCCGTACTGGCCACGCTGCGGGTCATCACCAACAGCAACCCGGTGCATGCCCTGCTCTACCTGATCATTTCCCTGCTGGCCATCTCGATGACCTTCTTCAGCCTCGGCGCACCCTTCGCCGGTGCCCTGGAGATCATCGTCTACGCTGGCGCCATCATGGTTCTGTTCGTCTTCGTGGTGATGATGCTCAACCTCGGCCCGGCCGTGGTCGAGCAGGAGCGCAAGTGGCTCACGCCCGGCATCTGGGTCGGGCCTTCGGCCCTGGCCCTGGTCCTGCTGGTGGAACTGCTGGTGGTCCTCGCCCGCACCCCGAGCGGTGCCGGCATCGGCCATACCACGGTAGACGCCAAGGCGGTCGGCATCAGCCTCTACGGCCCGTACCTGCTGGTGGTCGAACTGGCCTCCATGCTGTTGCTCGCGGCCCTGGTCGCTGCCTATCACCTGGGTCGTCAAGACGCCAAACAATAAAGGTTCGGCGGGCGCCCTGCGCCCGCCCCAAGGGAACGTAACGCTATGAACGCAATACCACTGGAACACGGCCTGGCCCTCGCCAGCGTCCTGTTCGCCCTCGGACTGGTCGGCTTGATGGTGCGACGCAACATCCTGTTCGTACTGATGAGCCTGGAAGTGATGATGAACGCCGCCGCCCTCGCCTTCGTGGTCGCCGGCAGCCGCTGGGGCCAACCCGACGGCCAGGTGATGTTCATCCTGGTGCTGAGCCTCGCGGCCGCCGAAGCGAGCATCGGCCTGGCGATCCTGCTGCAACTGTATCGCCGCTTCCACACCCTCGATATCGACGCTGCCAGCGAGATGCGCGGATGAACCTTCTACCTCTTACCTTCCTGTTCCCCCTGGTCGGCTTCCTGCTGCTGTCGTTCTCCCGCGGCAGGTGGTCGGAAAACCTTTCGGCGCTGGTCGGCGTCGGCTCGGTCGGCCTCTCCGCCCTGAGCGCGGCCTGGGCCATCTTCAGCTTCCACAGCAGTCCGCCGGAAGGCGGCGCCTACAGCCTGGTGCTGTGGCAGTGGATGGCGGCCGGCGACTTCAGCACCAACTTCACCCTGTACCTGGACGGCCTCTCGGTAACCATGCTCGGCGTGGTTACCGGCGTCGGCTTCCTGATCCACCTGTTCGCCTCCTGGTACATGCGTGGCGAAACCGGCTATTCGCGCTTCTTCGCCTACACCAACCTGTTCATCGCCAGCATGCTGTTCCTGGTGCTGGGCGACAACCTGCTGTTCCTTTACTTCGGCTGGGAAGGCGTGGGCCTGTGCAGCTACCTGCTGATCGGCTTCTACTACAGCAATCGCAACAACGGTAACGCGGCGCTCAAGGCATTCATCGTCACCCGCGTCGGCGACGTGTTCATGGCTTTCGGCCTGTTCATCCTGTTCCAGCAGTTCGGCACCCTGAACATCCAGGAGCTGCTGGTGCTGGCGCCGCAGAAGTTCCCGGAAGGCAACCTCTGGCTGACCCTGGCGACCCTGGCCCTGCTCGGCGGCGCGGTCGGCAAGTCCGCCCAGCTGCCGCTGCAGACCTGGCTGGCCGACGCCATGGCCGGCCCGACCCCGGTCTCCGCGCTGATCCACGCCGCCACCATGGTGACCGCCGGCGTCTACCTGATCGCCCGTTGCCACGGCCTGTTCACCCTGGCCCCGGACATCCTCGAACTGGTCGGCATCGTCGGCGCGGTGACCTTGGTCCTGGCCGGCTTCGCCGCCCTGGTACAGACCGATATCAAGCGCATCCTCGCCTACTCGACCATGAGCCAGATCGGCTACATGTTCCTCGCCCTCGGCGTCGGCGCCTGGGACGCGGCGATCTTCCACCTGATGACCCACGCCTTCTTCAAGGCCCTGCTGTTCCTTGCCTCGGGCGCGGTGATCGTCGCCTGCCACCACGAGCAGAACATCTTCAAGATGGGCGGCTTGTGGAAGAAGCTGCCGCTGGCCTACGCCAGCTTCGTGGTCGGCGGTGCGGCGCTGGCCGCCCTGCCCTTCCTCACCGCGGGCTTCTACTCCAAGGACGAGATCCTCTGGGAGGCCTTCGCCAGCGGCCATCGCGAACTGCTGATCGCCGGCCTGGTGGGTGCGTTCCTGACCTCGATCTACACCTTCCGCCTGATCTTCGTCGCCTTCCACGGCGAGCCGAAGACCGAAGCCCACGCCGGCCACGGGATTTCCCACTGGTTGCCGCTCAGCGTGCTGATCGTCCTGTCGACCTTCGTCGGCGCCCTGATCACCCCGCCGCTGGCTGGCGTCCTGCCGGAAAGCGTCGGCCACGCCGGTGGCGAAGCCAAGCACAGCCTGGAACTGGCCTCGGGTGCCATCGCCATCGCCGGTATCCTGCTGGCCGCCCTGCTCTTCCTCGGCCAGCGCCGCTTCGTCAGCGCCCTGGCGAAGAGCGCCCCGGGTCGCTTCTTCGGTACCTGGTGGTACCACGCCTGGGGCTTCGACTGGCTGTACGACAAGCTGTTCGTGAAACCCTACCTGCTGCTCTGCCAATTGCTGGGGCGCGACCCCATCGACCGTACCCTGGGCATCGTTCCGTTCAGCGTGCGCGGCGGACACAACCTCCTCAGCCTCACCGAGAACGGCCGCCTGCGCTGGTACGCCGCTTCCCTGGTGGGTGGCGCCGCCATCCTGCTCGGCGCGCTGCTGCTGGCCTAACGAATTCACGGAGAGACTGAGCCTGTCATGATTCTGCCCTGGCTAATCCTGATCCCCTTCATCGGCGGTTTCCTCTGCTGGATCGCCGAACACAGCAGCAAGACCCTGCCCCGCTGGATCGCGCTGCTTTCGATGACCCTGGTCCTGATCCTGAGCCTTTGGATCTGGGCCACCGGCGACTTCCAGCTGGCGCCCGCGCCCGGCGGCGAGCCGGAATGGACCCTGCAATTCAAGGTGCTGTGGATCGAGCGTCTCGGCATCAGCATCCACCTGGCGATGGATGGCCTGTCGCTGCTGATGGTCGCCCTCACCGGCCTGCTCGGCGTGCTCTCGGTCCTCTGCTCCTGGAACGAGATCCAGCGCCGCATCGGCTTCTTCCATCTGAACCTGCTGTGGATCCTGGGCGGTGTGATCGGCGTGTTCCTCGCCATCGACCTGTTCCTGTTCTTCTTCTTCTGGGAAATGATGCTGGTGCCGATGTACTTCCTCATCGCGCTGTGGGGACACAGTTCCGATGACGGCAAGAAGACCCGCATCTACGCCGCCACCAAGTTCTTCATCTTCACCCAGGCCAGCGGCCTGGTGATGCTGGTGGCGATCCTCGGCCTGGTGTTCGTCAACTTCAATGCCACCGGCGTGATCACCTTCGACTACGCCACCCTGCTGAAGACCCAGCTGAGCCCCCACGTGGAATGGCTGCTGATGCTCGGCTTCTTCGTCGCCTTCGCGGTGAAGATGCCGGTGGTGCCGGTGCATTCCTGGCTGCCGGACGCCCACGCCCAGGCGCCCACCGCCGGCTCCGTGGACCTCGCCGGCATCCTCCTGAAGACCGCCGCCTACGGCCTGATCCGCTTCGCCCTGCCGCTGTTCCCCAACGCCTCGGCGGAATTCGCGCCGATCGCCATGTGGCTCGGCATCATCGGCATCTTCTACGGTGCCCTGCTGTCCTTCGCGCAGACCGACATCAAGCGCCTGGTCGCCTACTCCAGCGTTTCGCACATGGGCTTCGTGATGATCGGCATCTACTCCGGCAGCCAGGTAGCGCTGCAGGGCGTGGTGGTGCAGATGATCGCCCACGGCCTCTCCGCCGCGGCGCTGTTCATCCTCTGCGGCCAGCTCTACGAGCGCCTGCATACCCGCGACATGCGCAAGATGGGCGGCCTGTGGTCGCGCATGCCCTACCTGCCGGCGATCAGCCTGTTCTTCGCCTCGGCGTCGCTGGGCCTGCCCGGTACCGGCAACTTCGTCGGGGAGTTCCTGATCCTGATCGGCGCCTTCAAGGTGGTCCCGGTGATCATCGTGATCGCCACCTTCGGCCTGGTCTTCGCCTCGGTCTACTCGCTGATCATGATCCACCGCGCCTACTTCGGCCCCAGCCAGTCCGACGAGCCGATCCTCGGCCTCGATGCCCGCGAACTGAGCATGGTGCTCGGCCTGGCGGTCCTGCTGGTCCTGCTCGGGGTCTACCCGCAGCCAGTGCTGGACATCTCCGCGGCCAGCATGCACGGCGTGCAGCAATGGCTGGGCGCAGCCCTTTCCACCCTTGCAGGACGGTAGTCGCGAAATGACCTTTACGATCCAACACTTCATCGCGCTCCTGCCACTGCTGATCACCAGCGCCACCCTGGTGGTGGTGATGCTGGCGGTAGCCTGGAAACGCAATCACTCGTTCACCGCCACCCTCTCGGTGATCGGCCTCAACCTGGCCCTGCTGTCGCTGCTGCCGGTCCTCGGCGTCACCCCGATCGAGGTGACACCGCTGGTGCTGGTGGACAACTACGCCTGCTTCTACATGGCCCTGGTGCTGGTCTCCGCCCTGGCCTGCGTGACCCTCGCCCACGCCTACATGGAAAGCTATCCGGGTAACCGCGAAGAGCTGTACCTGCTCCTGCTGCTGGCCACCGCCGGCGGCCTGGTGCTGGTCAGCGCGCAGCACCTGGCCAGCCTGTTCATCGGCCTGGAGCTGCTCTCGGTCCCGGTCTACGGGATGGTCGCCTACGCCTTCTTCAACAAGCGCTCGCTGGAAGCCGGCATCAAGTACACCGTGCTCTCGGCCGCCGGCTCCGCCTTCCTGCTGTTCGGCATGGCCCTGCTCTACGCCGAGTCCGGTACCCTGGGCTTCGCCGGCCTTGGCGCCAAGGTCGCCGAGCACGTGCTGAGCGGTCCGCTGGTCAGCGTTGGCGTAGGCATGATGCTGGTCGGCCTGGGCTTCAAGCTGTCGCTGGTGCCCTTCCACCTGTGGACCCCGGATGTCTACGAAGGCGCCCCGGCGCCGGTCTCGGCGTTCCTCGCCACCGCCAGCAAGGTCGCGGTGTTCGCCGTGCTGCTGCGGCTGTTCCAGATCGCCCCTGCGGCCCTGGACAACCAACTGCTGAACATCTCCCTGAGCGTCATCGCGGTCGCCTCGATCCTCTTCGGCAACCTGCTGGCACTGACCCAGAGCAACATCAAGCGCCTGCTCGGCTACTCGTCCATCGCCCACCTGGGCTACCTGCTGGTCGCCCTGATCGCCAGCAAGGGCATGGCCGTGGAAGCGGTCGGCGTCTACCTGGCCACCTACGTACTGACCTCCCTCGGCGCGTTCGGCGTGATCACCCTGATGTCCACCCCGTACAGCGGCCGCGACGCCGATGCGCTGTTCGAGTACCGCGGCCTGTTCTGGCGCCGGCCGGTACTGACCGCGGTGATGACCGTGATGATGCTGTCGCTGGCAGGCATCCCGCTGACCGCCGGCTTCATCGGCAAGTTCTACGTGATCGCGGTCGGCGTCGAGTCGCACCTGTGGTGGCTGATCGGCGCCCTGGTGCTGGGCAGCGCCATCGGCCTGTACTACTACCTGCGGGTCATGGTCACCCTGTTCCTGGTCGAGCCCGGCATCCGCCAGCACGACGCACCGTTCAACTGGGGCCAGCGCGCCGGCGGCATCATGCTGGTGGCCATCGCCCTGCTGGCGTTCTTCCTCGGCGTCTACCCGCAGCCGCTGCTGGAAATCCTCCAGCATTCCGGCCTGGCCCTCGCCGGCTGAGTCGCCCGCTCCACGAAAACCCCGCCTCGGCGGGGTTTTTCTTTGCCCCGCCCCACGCACCCTGCCCCGCTGCCGTGGCATGCTCCGCGCTCCATGGATGAACCCGGAGGCCTCATGCCCACCTTCCACGAAATCGACGTCCTGCGACACAACAGCGCCAGTTGGGACGCCCAGGCCGCCCGTGACTGCGAATGGTCGCGACCGGTCAGCGCCGAAGAGGTCGCCGCCGCACGCCGCGGCGACTGGGCGGTGAAGCTGACCCCGGGCGCGTTACCCGCTCACTGGCTGGGCGACGTACGCGGCCGCGAGATCCTCTGCCTGGCCTCGGCCGGCGGCCAGCAGGCGCCGATCCTTGCCGCCGCCGGCGCACGGGTCACGCTGTTCGACGCCTCGGCGGGACAGCTGGACAAGGACCGCCAGATCGCCGCCCGCGACCGCCTCGAACTGGCCTGCGTGCAGGGCGACATGCGCGACCTCTCGACCTTCGCCGATGCCTCCTTCGACCTGGTCTTCAATCCCATCTCCAATCTCTACGTCGACGATGTCCTGCCGGTCTGGCGCGAATGCGCGCGGGTGCTGCGGCCGGGCGGCAAGCTGCTGGCGAGCTTCTACAACCCGGCGCTGTTCATCGAGGACCGCTCGCCGGAACTGGCAGAGCAGGGCCTGATCCGGCCGCGACATCGCCTGCCCTACTCCGACCTGGAAAGCCTCTCCGCCGAAGCCCTCGCGGCAAAGCGCGAGAAAGGCGAAGCCCTGGTGTTCGGCCATAGCCTGACCCAGCAGATCGCCGGCCAGCTCGCCGCCGGCCTGCTGCTGCAGGATTTCTACGAAGACTGGCAACCGCACCCGCGCTTCGTCATCGACCGCTTCATGCCGACCTTCCTCGCCACCTGCGCGCTCAAGCCGAGGTCCGCCGCCGGTTGACAGCGGCGAGCCCTGAGGAGTGCCGGCAAGCGCTGCTCCATGTCCAGTTGCGCAACGGTCGCGATGTACCGGGTTCGACGCACTGTTAGCCGAAGGCCCCAGGCACTGCCTGGAGCGGCTCAGCCACGACAGCGCCGTCCATGATGCTTCAAGGCCTGAAACGAACAAGCCCCGCATTCGCGGGGCTTGTCTGCCACGGGCGCGACTCAGGCCTGCGGTTCTTCCTCGCGGCCAGTGAACAGGTCCCAGCTGGCCATGAACAGCGCAGCGATCAGCGGGCCGATGACGAAGCCGTTGAGACCGAACAGGGCCATGCCGCCGAGGGTGGAGATCAGCACCACGTAGTCCGGCATCTTGGTGTCCTTGCCGACCAGGATCGGGCGCAGGATGTTGTCCACCAGGCCGATCACCACCACGCAGAACAGGATCAGCACTACACCCTGCCAGATCGCCCCGGTGAGCAGGAAGTAGGCCGCCACCGGCGCCCAGATCAGCGCCGCACCGATGGCCGGCAGCAGCGACAGGAAGGCCATCAGGGTGCCCCAGAGCAAGGCGCCCTCGATGCCCAGCAGCCAGAAGATCAGGCCGCCGAGAGCGCCCTGGGTGGCAGCCACGGCGATGTTGCCCTTCACCGTGGCGCGGATCACCGTGGTGAACTTGGCGAACAGGTGGTGCTTGTGTTCCTGGCTCAGCGGCACCGCCTGCTTGATCCGCCGGCCGAGCACGCGACCGTCGCGGAGGAGGAAGAACAGCAGGTAGAGCATGATGCCGAAGCTGATGACGAAGTCGAGGGTGTTCTGGCCGATGCTGAACGCCTTGGTCGCCACCACCTGGCTGGCCTGCATCGCCACCGAGGAGAGCTTCTCCTGCAGGCTCGAGAGATTGGCCAGGTCGAAGCGCTCCAGCCACTGGTGCACCGATGGCGGCAAGGCAGCCACCGCCTGCTGCAGGTAGGCGGCGAAGTTCAGTTCGCCGGACTTGACCCGCTGGTAGACGCTCGCGCCTTCCTGCACCAGCGAACCGGCGATGAAGATCACCGGGATGATCACGATCAGCACGCAGATCAGCAGGGTGATCAGCGCGGCGAGGTTCTTCCGATCCCTCAGGCGCACCTGCAGGCGGCGTTGCACCGGGGCGAAGATGATCGCCAGGATGGTGCCCCAGAACACCGCGCCGTAGAACGGCAGCAAGAGCCAGCCGAAGGCGAGCGTGACCACCGCCAGCAACAGGAGAAAAGTCCGGGATTCCAGTTTCGTGTCGAGCATGTCCAATCCATCTGGCAGTGGGAAGCAAAGCATTAGTCAGCCGGCGGACGTGGATCGTTCACGACTGCCGGCCGACTCCGCCGAATAATGACAGGAAGGCTCTGTGGCGCACCACTGCCGGCTGGCTCTTTTGCCGGCAGCGGTCGCGCGGGGGAAGGGTCAGATGCGGAACTGACCGACCAGCCGGCCCAGGCCCTGGCCCAGTTGCGCCAGGCTGCGGGCGGTCTGCGCGCCCTGCTGGGCCTCGTCGGCGACGCTGTCCACCGCGCCGGCGATCTGGTGCACGCTGCGGTTGATCTCCTCGGCCACCGCGGTCTGCTCCTCGGCGGCGCTGGCAATCTGCGCGTTCATCGCGTTGATGGTGGCGATCAGCTGGGCGATGGCATCCAGCGAATCGCCGGCCTGGTTGGCCTGGTTGCTGGTGCCCTCGCCGGCCTCGCCGGAACGGCGCATGGCGTCGACCGCGGCGTTGGTGCCCTGCTGCAGGCGATCGATCATGCCCTGGATTTCCTGGGTACTCTGCTGGGTGCGGCTGGCCAGCGCCCGCACTTCGTCGGCGACCACCGCAAAGCCACGTCCGGCCTCGCCGGCACGGGCCGCCTCGATGGCCGCGTTGAGCGCCAGCAGGTTGGTCTGTTCGGCAATGGAGCGGATCACCCCGAGCACACTGACGATGGATTGCACGTCCTGCTGCAGGCTATCCAGAGAAGTCCCGCTGTCGCGGATCTCGTCCACCAGCGCGTGGATGCGCTCGATGCTGCCGTCCACCACGCGCTTGGCCGCCTGGCCTTCGTGGTCGGTCTGCTGCGCGGCCTCGGCGGCGCGCTGGGCGCTCTGCGCCACTTCATGGGCGGCGGCGGACATCTCGTTGATCGCGGTGGCGACCTGGTCGGTCTCGTGGCGCTGGCGCTCCATGGCCTGCTCGGAACGCTCGGCCTGGGCCGACATCTGCTCCACCAGTTGCTTGAGGTCGCCGGTCATCCCGGCGATCTGCCGCACCAGACCGTGGATCTTCTCGACGAAGCGGTTGAAGGAACCGGCCAGCTCGCCCAGCTCGTCGTGGCTGGTCACCGGTAGGCGACGGGTCAGGTCGCCTTCGCCGGCGGCGATGTCATCGAGGTTCTGGCGGATCTGGTGCAACGGCCGCAGCATCGCGTTGGCCACCGCCAGGCCGATCACCAGCAGGACCACCAGAAGGACGCCGGCGATCCCCACGATACTGGCGATCAGGGTGCCGATACGCTCGTCGATGTCCTGCTTGATTTCCACCAACTGGGCCTCGACGCCGTCGAGGTTGATCGCCGAGCCGATAACCATGTCCCACTTCGGCAGGTACAGGGTGTAGGACAGCTTGGGCACCATGACGCTCTCGTTGCCCGGCAGCGGCGAGGTATAGGTCACGTAGTGGCTGCCGTTGCGGCCGGCCTCCACCAGTTCGCGGTTGAGGTAGACGCCGCTGGGATCGCGGCGGTCGCGGAAGCTCTTGCCGACGTCCACCGGGCTGTCGCCGCGAAACAGGCGCACCACCTGGGAGTCGTAGCCGAAGATATAGCCGTCCTTGCCGTACTTGATCTTCGACAGGCGCGCGATGGCCTCGGCGCGGGCATTCAGGTCGCCGTTGGCCGAGCGGTCGTACTCGGCCTGGATACTGCCCATGGCGATCTGCACGTAGTGCTCGAGTTCGGCACGACGGTCGCCGAGCAGGCGCTCGCGGGTATCCTTGACTTCGGCATCAGCCTGTTTTTTCAGGATCAGCACCGCTCCGCCGCTGAGCACCAGGGCGAAGAGCAGCACCGGCACCATGGCCAGCAGGAGGACTTTGGATTTCAGGGTCAGACGCATCATCAACTCCTAGCATGACGCCCAATAAAAAACGGGATTCCCGTTTCATCGGCAATCCCGTCGGAAGCTTAAGCGGCCGGCCCGACATTCCGTCAGGCGACCGCCCGAGATGGAACTCAGAGCAACATCGCGGCGGCCCAGCCGAACACCAGCAACGGCAGGTTGTAGTGCAGGAAGGTCGGCACCACGGTGTCCCAGATGTGATTGTGCTGGCCGTCGACGTTGAGCCCGGAGGTCGGCCCAAGGGTCGAGTCCGACGCCGGAGAACCTGCATCCCCCAGCGCGCCGGCGGTGCCGACGATGCTGACGATGGCCAGCGGGCTGAAGCCCAGTTGCACCGCCAGCGGGACGAAGATCGCGGCGATGATCGGCACGGTGGAGAACGACGAGCCGATGCCCATGGTGACCAGCAGGCCGACCAGCAGCATCAGCATGGCGCCGACCGCCTTGCTGTTGCCGATCCAGGCCACCGAGGCGTCGACCAGGCTCTGCACCTCGCCGGTGGCCTTCATCACCTCGGCGAAACCGGCCGCGGCGATCATGATGAAACCGATGGTGGCCATCATCTTCATGCCTTCGGTGAACAGGTCGTCGGTCTCCTTCCAGCGCACCACGCCGGACAGCGAGAAGACCACGAAACCGACCAGCGCGCCGATGATCATCGAGTCCAGCCACAGCTGTGCGACGAACGCGGCGACGATGGATACCCCGGCCACCGCCAGGCTCTTCGGGTTGTAGCTGACATCGACGCGTTCGGCCTGCTCGATCCGCTGCAAGTCGTAGACGCGCTTGCGGCGGTAGCTGAACAGCACCGCGATGAGCAACCCGGCGAGCATGCCCAGGGCTGGGATGAACATGGCGTGGGTGACGTTGATCCCGCTGACGTCGACGCCGTTGCGCGCCACGTTGGCCAGCAGGATTTCATTGAGGAAGATGTTGCCGAAGCCCACCGGCAGGAACATGTACGGGGTGATCAGGCCGAAGGTGATGACGCAGGTGATCAATCGCCGGTCGATCTGCAGCTTGCTCAGCACATAGAGCAGCGGCGGCACCAGCAGCGGGATGAAGGCGATATGGATCGGCAGGATATTCTGCGAGGATACCGCCACGCAGAGCAGCAGGCCGACCAGGATCCACTTGAACGCACCGGCGCCCTTGCCCTGCTCGTCGTGCCGGCCGAGCAGCGCCAGGACCTTGTCGGCCAGCGCATGGGCCACGCCGGAGCGGGCGATGGCCACGGCGAAGGCGCCGAGCATGGCGTACGACAGGGCCACCGTGGCACCCCCGCCGAGGCCGCCGTTGAAGGCCTTGAGAGTCCCCTCCAGGCCTAGGCCACCGAACAGTCCGCCGACCACCGCGCCGATGATCAGCGCCAGCACGACATGCACACGGCAAAGGCTGAGGACGAGCATCACCCCCACCGCCAGCACCACTGCGTTCATCGTTGAACTCCTTGCAAATGAAACGAACTCGACCGTCTGCGGCCGAAAAAAGGGGCGTACTCTGCTACAGCCATCCCCGCCTGTCAAAGCCGCGCATGCGCGAATGTCGCCTGGCTATAAACCGTTGTGCACGGTTCTTGCGTGCGATTCGCCGAACGACGGCAATCCGGCGCCAGCGAACGGACCGTCGTCAAGAATGGGCGAGCCCTGCCGATAAGCCTTGGGCCCCCGCAGTTTCTTCGTACAAGGACCCCTCCCATGTTCCTTCGCCGCCTGTCCATCCAATGGAAGATCACCCTGCTGGCAGGGCTCTGCCTGCTCGGCGTGGTCGCCTTGCTGGTCGGCCTTTCGGTCTACCGCATGCAGCACAGCAGCGTGCTGGTGAAAAGCGCCAGTACGCAGATGCTCGACGAATCGGCGCGCCTGCGCCTGGAAGCCCGCGGGGAATTGCAGGCGTTACGCATCCAGCGCTATTTCATGGATGCCTTCCAGTACGGCAAGGGCTTCTCCCGGCAGATCCTGTTCCTCCGCGACCAGGCGCAGAAGCGCTTCCTCGATGCCTACGACCTGCGCGAAGACCTGACCCGCCAGGTGCGCACCGCGCTCGCCGCCAATCCCGAGGTGCTCGGCCTGTACGTGGTCTTCGAACCCAATGCGCTGGACGGCAAGGACGAACTGTTCGTCGACCAGCCCGCCCTGGGCAGCAACGACAAGGGACGCTTCTCCCTGTACTGGGCGCAGGCCACGCCGGGACAGCTGGAATCCGAGTCGATGATCGAGTCCGAACTCGCCGACACCAGCAGCGGGCCCAGCGGCGCGGCCTACAACGCCTGGTACACCTGCCCGAAGGAAAGCGGGCAACCCTGCGTGCTCGACCCTTACTTCGACAAGGTCGGCGAACGCCAACTGCTGATGACCAGCATCGCCTTTCCCCTCGAACTGGATGGCAAGGTGATCGGCGTGATGGGCCTGGACATCAACCTGAGCAACCTGCAGGCGCTCAGCGAACAGGGCAACCGCGAACTCTACGACGGCGTCGGCCAGGTCGGCATCCTCAGCCCCGCCGGGCTGTTCGCCGGCAACAGCCGCGACGCCGGCCTGCTCGGCAAGAACCTGGCCAAGGCGGATCCGCAGCACGCCGGCGAACTCCTGCAACTGCTGGCCGCCGGCAAGAGCCGGTTGTTCAACGAGAACGACGACCTCAAGGTGCTGCAACCGTTGCAGCCGATTCCCGGCGCCAAGCCCTGGGGCGTGCTCCTCGAAGTGCCGAAGAGCGCCCTGCTCGGCCCGGCCCTGGCGCTGGAACGGCAACTGGACGACATGCGTCGCGAAGGCACCTGGGTCGAACTGGGCCTCGGCCTCGGCGCCGCGGTGCTCGGCCTGCTGGTGCTGTGGCTGAGCGCCCGCGGCGTGACCCGGCCGATCCTCGGCGTCGCCCACATGCTGCGCGACATCGCCAGCGGCGAAGGCGACCTGACCCAGCGTCTGCCGCACACCGGGCGCGACGAGCTGGGCGAACTGGCCGGTTGGTTCAACCGTTTTCTCGACAAGCTGCAGCCGATCATCCGTGACGTGAAGGTCTCGGTGCGCGATGCGCGCAGTACCGCCGACCAGTCGGCGGCGATTTCCAGCCAGACCAGCGCCGGCATGCAGCAGCAGTTCCGCGAGATCGACCAGGTCGCCACCGCATCCCACGAGATGACCGCCACTGCCCAGGACGTCGCCCGTAGCGCCGCCCAGGCCGCCGACGCCGCGCGCGGGGCCGACCAGGCGACCCGCGACGGCCTGGCGCTGATCGACCGCACCACACAGAGCATCGACAGCCTGGCCGCCAACCTGACCAGCGCCATGGGCCAGGTCGAGCAACTGGCCAGCAGCAGCGAGGAAATCGGTTCGGTGCTGGAAGTGATCCGCGCCATCGCCGAGCAGACCAACCTGCTGGCGCTCAACGCGGCCATCGAGGCGGCCCGCGCCGGCGACGCCGGCCGCGGCTTCGCGGTGGTCGCCGACGAAGTGCGCAACCTCGCCCGGCGCACCCAGGACTCGGTGGAACAGATCCGCGGGGTGATCGAAGGCCTGCAACAGGGCACCCGCGACGTGGTCGACGCCATGCATGGCAGCCATCGCCAGGCCCAGGGCAGCGTCGAGCAGGTGGATGAAGCGGTGGCCGCGCTGCAACGGATCGGCGAGGCGGTGACGGTGATCAACGACATGAACCTGCAGATTGCCAGCGCCGCCGAGGAACAGAGCTCGGTAGCCGAGGAGATCAACCGCAATGTCGCGGCGATCCGTGACGTCACCGAGTCGCTGTCGAGCCAGGCCGAGGAGTCGGCCCAGGTCAGTCAGTCGCTGAACCGCCTGGCCAACCACCAGCAGGGCCTGATGGAACAGTTCAAGGCCTGACCGTTCACGGCCTGAATAGCGCCGGGGGGCCGTAGGTCCCCCAGATCGCCAGGCGGGCCAGCGAGCGCAGCCAGCCACGCAGACGCGCCGGGGCTCCCGCCTCGGCCACCTTCGCTGCCGCTGTCCCGGCCTGTCGCGGCTCGCCGCGCTCGCTGCGCAACGCGTTTTCCACGGCCTGCTCGTAGCGAGCCTGCGCGGGTAACCGCGGCGACCGCCCCTCCTCTCGCTGTCCACTGGACTCGCCCAACAGGAACACCAGCACCGGCAGCATCAGCGCCCAGCGCCAGCGGCCCGTACTCGTCCGCCGTTTCATCGTCCAAGACCTCCTTGCAAGAAGCCCGGGATGCTAGGGAAAGCGCAGGAGGAAATCTTGCCGGGACTGTCGGCAAATGGTGAAGAACTGTTAAGCCCTGGCGGCGCGGCCGCTCTTCTGCAACGGCAACTCGACGCTCACCCGCAGGCCGCCCAGCGGGCTGTCCTCGAGACTCAGGCGGCCACCGCAGGCCTCGGCGATGTCGCGCGCGATGCCCAGGCCCAGGCCATGGCCGCTGACCTGCTCGTCGAGCCGGGTACCCCGCTCGAGCACCGCCTGGCGCTGGTCGGGGAGGATACCGGGGCCGTCATCGTCGACCTTCAGGCGGACCATGCCCTCGCCCTGCGCGACGGTCAGGCGGACTTCGCTATCGGCCCACTTGCAGGCGTTGTCCAGCAGATTGCCGAGCATCTCCAGCAGGTCCTCGCGGTCCCATGGCAGGCGCAGCCCCGGTGGCGCGCTCCAGCTCACCTGCAGGTGCGGGCCGTGGATCAGGCGCAGGGTGTCGCACAGCGACGGCAACTCCTCGGCGCAATCGAAATGTGCGCCAGGCAGCGCTTCGCCGACCAGGCGGGCCTTGCCCAACTCGCGACCGAGGCGCTGCTGGATCTGTTCCAGCTGTTCGCGCAGGACCTGTTGCAACTCCGGCTGGCGCGCCATCTCCTCGCGCTCGGCGAGGCTGACCAGCACCGCCAGCGGCGTCTTCAGGGCGTGACCGAGGTTGCCCAGGGCGTTGCGCGAACGCTTCAGGGTCTCCTCGGTGTGCGCCAGCAGGTGGTTGATCTGCTCCACCAGCGGCTCCAGTTCCTCGGGAGCCTGGTTGTCCAGTTGGCTACGCTGGCCCTGCTGCAGCTGGGCGATCTGCAGGCGCACCTCCTCCAGCGGACGCAGCGAACGACGCACGGTCAGGCGCTGCAACAGCAATACCAGGAGCAGCGCCAGGGCGCCGGCGCCCAGACCCATCCACTGCACACGGGCGAAGCTTTCCAGGATCGGCGTATAGTCCTGCGCCACCACGATCCGCAGCTTCTGGCCCATGCGCTTGTAGTGGCCGCGGAACACCAGCAGTCGCTGCTCCTCGGGCCCATCGACCAGGCCCTGCACCAGCCCTTTCTTGTGCGGCACTTCCAGCTCGCTGTCCCACAGGGAGCGTGAGCGCCAGGTGTCCTTTTCCAGCTCGATGACGAAATAGCGCCCGGAATACGGGCGCTGGAACGCCGGGTTGAGGCGTTGCTCGTCCAGTTGCATGCCGTTCGGCCCGCGTACCATGGCCACCAGCAGGTTCTCCGCCTCCTCGCGCAGGTTGCCGGCGAAATAGCGCCGCAGGCCCTGGTCGAACAGCCACAGGCCGGTCTGCGCGAGGACCAGCCCGACCACCAGCAGCACCGCGAACAGGCCGACGCTCAGGCGCCGCTGGATCGACCTCATCCGGCGGCCACCCCGGCGTAGCGGTAGCCCTGGCCACGGCGGGTCTCGATCACCTCGCGGCCGAGCTTGCGCCGCAGGTGGTTGACGTGGACCTCGATGACGTTGGAATCGCGTTCGGTCTCGCCGTCGTACAGATGCTCGGCCAGGTGCCCCTTGGACAGGACCTGGCCGGGGTGCAGCATGAAATAGCGCAGCAGGCGGAATTCGGCGGCGGTCAGGTCGACGTCGGCGCCGTTCAGGCACACGCACTGACGCTGCTCGTCCAGGCGCAGCCCGGCGGCCTCCAGCTGGCTCTGGTTGGCCAGCCCATGGGCGCGGCGCAACAGGGCCTGGATGCGCAAGGCCAACTCTTCCGGATGGAACGGCTTGGTCAGATAGTCGTCGGCACCGGCCTTGAGCCCATCGATGCGTTCGGCCCAGGAACCGCGCGCGGTGAGGATCAGCACCGGAGTCGCGAGTCCCAGCCCACGCCACTCCTGGAGTATCTCCAGGCCGGGACGCCCGGGCAGGCCGAGGTCGAGGATGATCAGGTCGTAGGGTTCGCTGGCGCCCTGCACCGCCGCGTCGCGGCCGTCGGCCAGCCAGTCCACCGCGTAGCCCTGGCGGGTCAGGCTGGCCATCAGTTCGTCGGCCAGGGGAACGTGATCCTCAACCAGCAGCAACCGCATCAGTCGTCTTCCTCGTCCTTCAGGATGCGGCCGTTGCGGGCATCCAGTTCCAGTTCACGCACGACGCCGTCGCGGGTGAGCAACTCCACCTCGTAGACATACACGTCGTCTTCCTCTTCCAGCTCGACCTCCAGCAGGCGCGCCCCGGGGTAACGCCCCAGGGCTTCCTGCATGAGGGATTCGAGCGGCTGTATCACACCGTCCTGGCGCAGGCGCAGGACCTCGTCCTGGTCCAGGTCGCGCGCCATCGCTTCGAGGCTGATGACCGCCAGGACCAGTGCGACGATCCCGGCGTAGCGCATGAGCCACTTCATCAGTCGTCCTGGTGGTCCTTGAGCACGGCGCCGGTAGCGGCATCCAGCTCCAGGTCCCATTTCACGCCCTGCGGGTCGCGCAACTCGACCTGGTAGATGTAGCGGCCGTATTCCTCTTCCAGCTCGGTATCGTGGACGCTCGAGCCGGGATGCTTGGCGATGGCGTTCTTGTTCAGCTCTTCGAAGGACTTGATGGTCCCGGCGTCACGCAGCTTCAGCGCCTCGTCCGGGCCGAGGTCGCGGGCCTGGGCCAGGCCGGCAGTCAGGGCGATGGCGGTGGCGGCGAACAGGGCAGTCAGTTTCTTCATGGGAATCTCTCCGTGGGAATCAATCGTGTTGCTTTCGACGGTTTGCAGATTAACCGGGCGCTCTTAATTGAAGCTGAATTTGCCGCAAGGACATGGCCGGGGCGCGCCATAGGGTAACGGAAAGCCTCTGCGATGGGGCTCGCCGGCGTTCGAAAGCGCTTGGTCCTGCGACAACTCGTCCTATAATCGCCGGTCCGCAAGGGAGAAGACCAGCATGCCAGCCATCCAGATCAAGTCCCCCGCACTGACCCTCAAGGCCGGTCGCCGCGCCCTCGCCCGCATCCGCGAGCGCGGCCTGCAGCCGGCCGACGTCGGCATCGTCCCCGGTGCCGCCGGCGGGCCAAAGGCGCTGGGCATCCAGGGACTGGACCTGGCGATCTTCGGCGAGTGGCTGCCGCGCGCCCCGCGTGAACGCTCGCTGATCGGCGCCTCCATCGGTTCCTGGCGCTTCGCCAGTGCCTGCCTGCCCGACGCCGTGGCCGGCCTCACCCGCCTCGGCGAGCTGTACACCCGGCAGCGTTTTCCCAAGGGCGTGAGCATCGCCGAAGTCTCGCGCAAGTGCGCGGCGATGCTCGACGACCTGCTCGCCGGCCAGGACGCGCGGATCCTCGACAACCCGCTGTACCGCCTCAACGTGGTGGTGGTGAAGAGCCACGGGCGCCTCGCCCACGACCACAAGGCCAGCCTCGGCCTGGGGCTGTCCTCGGTGATCCGCGACAACCTGATCGGCCGCCGCCATCTGCACCGCCACTTCGAACGGGTGATCCTGCATGACGCCCGCCAGGCGCCGCCGCTGGCCGCGCTGACCGACTTCCCGTCGCGCTACCTGCACCTGGACGGCGGCAACCTGCGCCAGGCGCTGCTCGCCTCCGGCTCGATCCCGATGGTCATGGAAGGCGTCCGCGACCTGCCTGGCGCCGGCCCCGGCACCTACCGCGACGGCGGCCTGCTCGACTACCATCTCGACCTGCCCTACGAGGACCGCGGCGTGGTGCTCTACCCGCACTTCACCGACAAGGTGATCCCCGGCTGGTTCGACAAGGGCTTGCCCTGGCGCCGTGGCGACGCCGGGCGCCTGCAGGACGTGCTGCTGCTGGCGCCGTCGCGCGAGTACCTGGCGCGCCTGCCGCACGCCAAGCTGCCGGACCGCAAGGACTTCACCCGCTACCTCGGCGACGACGACGGCCGCGAGCGCTACTGGCGCCAGGCGATGGCGGAAAGCCGCAGGCTCGGCGACGAATTCCTCGAACTGGTCGACGGCGGCCGGCTCGGCGAACGCCTGCAAGCGCTGGACTGAGCCGCCACCGACGAGAAGGATCCTGCATGAAACTGGCCGTAGCGCTGATCCACGGCATCGGCGACCAGCCCGATAGCCGCGACGAGGACGGTCTGCACAGCTACGCCCGCGAACTGGTGGCGGCGCTGCGCCGACGTCTCGGCGCGGAAGCCGGCGAGGTGGCCTTCCAGAGCCTGTACTGGGCCAGCGTACTGGACGCCCGCGAGCTGGACTACCTCAAGCGCATCGAGCGCGAGCCGCTGGGCTGGCGCTGGCTGCGCCGGGCGGTGACGCTATTCCTCGGCGACGCCAGCGGCTACCGCAAGGTCAGCGCCGCCTACGACACCACCTACCAGCAGGTCCACCAGCACGTGCGCAGCGGGATCATGGCCCTGCGCGCGAAAGTCGGGCCGCAGACGCCGCTGGTGATCCTCGCCCACTCCCTGGGCGGGCACATCGTGTCCAATTTCATCTGGGACCAGCAGAAACTCAACCGCACGCCGAGTTGCTCGATCGACCCCTTCCTCGGCCTGGAAACCCTGGCCGGGCTGGTCACCTTCGGTTGCAACATCCCGCTGTTCACCTTCGCCTACGAGAAGGTCTGTCCGATCCGCTTTCCCGGCCACTGCCTGCCCCCGGCCATCCGCCAGCAGGCACGCTGGCTGAACGTCTACGCGCCGGCCGATCCGCTCGGCTATCCGCTGCGGCCGTTGCAGAACTACGCCGCGGTCGTCCACGAGGACCTCGCCCTGCCGGTCGGTCCCTGGTACAAGCGGCACACCCCGTTGAGCCACATGGAGTACTGGAACGATGCGCGCTTTCACGATTACCTGGCGGACTACCTGCGCCGCCTGTTGGCTGCTGGCCTCGAGCCTGCCGGCGCTGGCCGCGCCCTCCCCGCAGGCGAGCCAGGAGATCGGCCGCTTGCTGAGCTTTGTTGAAGACAGCGGCTGCACCTTCATCCGCAACGGCAGCGAATACCCGGCCGCGGAAGCCCGCGCCCACCTGCAGAAGAAGCTCGACTACCTGGAGCGCAAGGATCTGGTCGCCAGCAGCGAGGACTTCATCGAGCGCGCCGCGACCCAGAGCAGCCTCAGCGGCAAGCCCTACCAGGTGCGCTGCGCCACGCAGACGCGCAACTCCGCCGACTGGCTGAACCAGGAGCTGCGGCGTCTGCGGCAAGCCCCCTGATCAACCGGGATGGCCGTCGACCCGCGGACGACACAGCATCGGCGCATAGAACCAGGCGAACAGCAGGAACGCCAAAGCCCACAGTCCGCCTGCCAGGGGCAGCGCCCAGTTCGCCGGCAACAGGCTGGGCAGGAACACCCGCGCCGCGCAGCCGAGATTGAGCAGGGCGAAAGCCCAGGGCATCGCTGCCGGCGGTTGCAGCGCGCGACCGGTATGGCCGAGAGTGACCCGTGCCAGCATCGCCAGGATCAACCCGCCCATGCCGCCCACCGCCAGCGCGTGCAGCGCCTGGCTCGGCGCCAGCGCCAGGCCCAGGCTCCAGAGCGCCATGCCAAGCGGCGCCACGGCGATCCAGAAATATGCCAGGTGCAGAGACCAGAGCAGCGGCACCTGCCAGATGCCGCGATCGCGCCAACGCCACAGGCGCCACAGTTGCGCACCACCGAGGGCGGCGAACAGTCCTGCAAGCCAGGGCGTCGGCTGCGTCGTGACGCCCGCGGCGGTGAGCAGCGCCACCAGCACACAGCCCAGCAGGATGCCATTGTCCAGCCAGGCGATCGCCGGCACCTGCTGCTGACGGCCGAGACCGCGCTGGGTGAAGAACGGGATCACCCGCCCGCCGATCAGGTTCATCATCCCGGCGATCAGCCATAGCGCGGCGATGGAGGCACGCCGTTGCCAGTCGTCGTTGCCCTCGAACAGGCCGAGCAGGACCAGGGCGTCGGCCAGGGTCAACAGCAGCAACAGGCCCACCACCGGGTAATTGCGCTTCTGCCGCACCCGCCACAGGCTGCGACCGATAGCCCAGGCCAATAGCGGCAGGAAGCTCAGTTGCAGCACCAGCAGCAGCGCCAGCGGCGCATCGAATAGCCAGGCCAGGCGCGCCGCCAGCCAGAGCCCGGCGAGCAGGGCCAGGGGTTTGCCCTGCAGGCCGGGTACGCCGGTCCAGGTCTGCACGGCGGTCAACAGGAAGCCGGCGATGATCGCCACGCCGAAACCGAAGAGCATTTCGTGACGATGCCAGGCCAGCCAGCCACCGACCGGTTGCCAGCCGCTCCAGAGCCCGGCCAGCGCCGCCAGCCAGAGCGCGATGGCGAGGACCGCGAACAGCGCGCCGCCGAGGAAGAACGGGCGGAAGCCCAGGCGCCAGATCGGCGGTATGGCCATCAGCCTGGAACGATCAAGCACTTGCACAGCAGACCTCCCAACCGGGTCGACGCATGCGGAACAGCGCGCTCAGGCGCATCACGTAGCCGATCTTCAACAGGGTCGGGCCGAGGATCACCAGCGCATGGGAAAACACCAGCGCCGGCATGTTCAGGTAGCGGTCGAGGAAATAGGCGGCGATCACGCCGGCGACGAGCAGCGCCAGGCCGGCCGCCAGCAGCCCGTGACCGATCCGCAGCACCCGCCGTGGACAATCGAACAGAGCGTTCATCTCGATCTCCTTTTTCCGAAAAAGGGCCGACGCACCTCGCGCCGGCCCGTCGCTTCAGGCGTCCAGCGCGGCGGCCGGACCGAAGAACTCGTAGTGGCATTGCTGCGAGGGTACGCCGAGGTCGGCCAGGTGGCGCTTGACCTGCGCCATGAAAGGCCGGGGTCCGAGGAAGTAGGCGTCCAGGTCGCGCTCCTGCGGCAACCAGTCGGCCAGTTTCTCGCGGCTCAGCAATCCCTCGGCGTCGGCACTGTCGCCGGCGCGCGGTTCGCTGTAGCAGAAGAAGTGCTCGACCTGCTCGTGCTGCGCCGACACGTCTTCGATCCAGTCGCGGAAGGCATGCACGCCGCCATGCCGGGCGCAATGGATGAAGCGGATCGGCCGCGCCTGCGGCAGCGCTTCCTGCAACATGGCCAGGGCCGGGGTGATGCCGACGCCGGCGGTGATCAGCACCAGCGGCTTGTCGCTGTCACGCAGGACGAAATCGCCAGCCGGCGGAAACAGATCCAGCTCGTCGCCCTCGGCGACCCGGTCATGCAGGTAATTGGAGACCCGTCCACCCGCCTCGCGCTTGACGCTGATGCGGTATTCGCGGCCGTTGCTGGCAGCGGAAAGCGAATAGTTGCGGCGCACTTCCTCGCCGTCGATGTCCAGCCGCAGGCCGATGTACTGTCCCGGCTGGAACGCCAGCAGCGGCTGGCCGTCCACCGGCTCCAGGTAGAACGAGGTGATTTCCTCGCTCTCCGCCTGCTTGCGTGCCACGCGGAAGCGCCGCACGCCGCGCCAGCCGCCATCGGCCTGGGCGCTGGCGGCATACACCGACTCCTCGGCCTCGATCAGCAGGTCGGCCAGTTGCTGGTAGGCCGCGCCCCAGGCTTCGAGGACTTCGTCGGTGGCGATCTGTTCGCCGAGGACCTCGCGGATCGCCCGCAACAGGCAAGTGCCGACGATCGGATAGTGTTCGGGCAGCACCTGCAGGGAGACATGCTTGTTCACCACCTTGGCCACCAGCGGGCCGAGTTCCTGCAACTGGTCGATGTGCCTGGCGTACATCAGCACGCCATTGGCCAGCGCCCGCGGCTGGTCGCCGCTGGCCTGGTGGGCCTGGTTGAACAGCGGGCGAACCTCGGGGTACTCGCCGAGCATGGTGCGGTAGAAATGGGTGATCAGCGCTTCACCGCCGGTCTCCAGCAGCGGTACGGTGGCTTTGATGAGGGCACGTTGGGCATTGGACAACATAGATGACTCCTGACGCATGCAAGGTTTTGTTTCACCTCGAAGCATTTCAGGAAGCGTGCCAAGGCAAACTACCAGAATTCACGGGCCTTGCAGGCCGGCATAGGTCATAATGACTGCAACCATTCAGAGTCATTAGGACTGCAAAGAGGTCGAAATGACCACCAACCCCTTGCTTGCCACCCTGATCCCGCTGGTTGCCGACCTGTCCCGCGACCTGCCGGAAGACGAACGCTACCGCCGCCTGCTCCAGGCCCTGCGCGACCTGCTACCCTGCGACGCCACCGCGCTGCTGCGCCTGGACGGCGAATACCTGATCCCGCTGGCGGTGGACGGCCTCAGCCCGGACACCCTCGGCCGGCGCTTCCGGGTCGGCGAACATCCGCGCCTCGAGGCCCTCCTGGAGCGCCGCGGGCCGACCCGCTTCCCCGCCGACTGCGGCCTGCCCGATCCCTACGACGGTCTGGTGGAAGGCCTCCACGGCCACCTGGAAATCCATGATTGCCTGGGCTGTCCGCTGTACCTCGACGACCAGCCCTGGGGCTTGCTGACCCTGGATACCCTCGATCCGTCGCGCTTCGCCAGCGCCGACCTGGATACCCTGGAGGCCTTCGCCAGCCTCGCCGCCGCCACGGTCAAGGCCAGCGAGCGGATGCGCGACCTGACCCGCCGCGCCGAGGACGAGCACCAGCGCGCCGAGGCCTATCTCGAAGCCGCTGGCGAGCGGCCACGGGAAATGATCGGCCAGAGCGCCGCGCACAAGGCGCTGCTGGAAGAAATCCGCCTGGTCGCCAACAGCGACCTGAGCGTACTGATCACCGGCGAGACCGGGGTCGGCAAGGAACTGGTGGCGCAATCCATCCACCGGCATTCCATGCGCAGCGGCAAGCCGATGATCAGTCTCAACTGCGCCGCGCTGCCCGAGACCCTGGTGGAAAGCGAATTGTTCGGCCATGTGCGCGGCGCCTTCTCCGGCGCGGTCAACGAACGGCGCGGCAAGTTCGAACTGGCCGACGGCGGCAGCCTGTTCCTCGACGAGGTCGGCGAGTTGCCGCTGGCGGTGCAGGCCAAGCTGCTCCGCGTGCTGCAGAGCGGGCAGTTGCAGCGGGTCGGCTCCGATCGCGAGCACCGCGTCGACGTACGCCTGATCGCAGCCACCAACCGCGACCTGGCCGAGGAAGTGCGTGCCGGGCGCTTCCGCGCCGATCTCTACCATCGCCTCAGCGTCTATCCCTTGCGCGTGCCGCCGCTGCGCGAGCGCGGCCGCGATATCCTCCTGCTGGCCGGCTACTTCCTCGAGGAAAACCGACCGCGCCTGGGACTGCGCAGCCTGCGCCTGGACCACGAGGCCCAGGCCGCGCTCCTCGACTATCGCTGGCCGGGCAACGTGCGCGAACTCGAGCACCTGGTCGGCCGCGCCTCGCTCAAGGCCCTCGGCCACAATCCGGAGCGGTCGCGGATCGTCACCCTGCATCGGCAGGATCTCGACCTGCCCGCGGAAACCCCCGCGCCACCTCGCAGCGTGGTCGAGCCCGCGCCCGCCGCGCCAACGACCGGTCACTCGCTGCGCGCGGCCACCGACGCCTACCAACGCCGCCTGATCCAGGACTGCCTGGCCCGCCACCAGGGAAGCTGGGCCTCGGCTGCACGCGAGCTGGGCCTGGATCGCGCCAACCTGGCGCGCCTGGCGCGCCGCCTGCAACTCAGGTAAACGACCGCCCGGTCGGAGCAGACCGGGTCCGGCGCGCAAACCTGCTACCATGGCGCCCCCATTCCGGTTGTCCGATAACCCCGATCCAGAGCGCACTACAGTGGAACTCTTCAAAGAATTCACCTTCGAATCCGCCCATCGCCTGCCCCACGTCCCCGAAGGCCACAAATGCGGGCGCCTGCACGGCCACTCGTTCCGTGTCGCCATCCACATCGAAGGCGAGGTCGATCCGCATACCGGCTGGATCCGCGACTTCGCGGAAATCAAGGCGATCTTCAAGCCGATCTACGAGCAACTCGACCACAATTATCTGAACGATATTCCAGGCCTGGAAAACCCCACCAGCGAAAACCTCTGCCGCTGGATCTGGCAACAACTCAAGCCGCTGTTGCCGGAACTCTCCAAGGTCCGCGTCCACGAAACTTGCACCAGCGGTTGCGAATATCGGGGCGATTGATTCGCCCGACTCTCCCCTGGCGCTTCGCCATCTGCTCTAAAACGGGCTTCCACACAACGGGCCCGTTCTGCCGTCTCTCTCCCATGGGTTGTACGAAGCATTATCCCCACGGACATAAAGGTTTCATATTCTTCCGGGAAACATCCGGCAAGCTGTCCCTACAGTCCGTTAGTCAATAAATCCGTGTAACTATATTGTTCTTCCAGTAGATAAAGACTTATCCTTTGCCGCGGACACGGAAAGTCCGTAAAGCCACTATAAATGCACCAAAACCCAGCACCATATTTTTAGAACGGGAGTGAAACGAATGTCCAAACTTGCCGAGTTCCGCGAGGCAGAGCGCAAACTTCAGGAGCAACTGGCCCTGCTGGAAAAGCTGAAAAGTGACAGCAGCCTGAAGCAGGAACTGGAATTCAAGGACAAGTTGCAGGCGTTGATGGACAAGTACGGCATGACCCTGCACAACATCATCGCCATCCTCGACCCCAAGGCTCCGGTCACCGTCAGCGCCGCTCCGCAGCGCCGTGCCCGCGCCCTGAAGGTCTACAAGAACCCGAACAACGGTGAAGTCGTCGAAACCAAGGGCGGCAACCACAAGGTTCTGAAAGCCTGGAAAGAACAGTACGGTTCCGAAACCGTCGAATCCTGGCTGCAACGCTAAGCCGGTTTTCCCGACGGCATCCTGCCGATGCCGTCGGAAACCCCACTGGCTACTTTCGCTCCCCTCCTCGCCAGATCAATTCTGCGACTTCGATTCGCAAGCGCTCCTGATCTTCTGCGCCGCCAGGTTGTTCTCCACCCCCGGCAGGTTCTCCAGCAGACACTCGTAATAAGCCTTTTCCCGCGACAGCAGGAAGGAGCCGTCGTTATACAACTTGTCGCAGGCCTGGGTGATGAAGTGAACCGCCACCCCGCTCTTCGCCGTGCGTTGGTAGTCGAGTATGCATTGGTCGTAGTCCTTGTCGTCGGCGAGAGCGGAAAGCGGGAATAACAGCAGCAGGGGCAGCAGGAACTTCATGGCAATGGTATCCATGGGAAAGTTGTGCTCCAGCATGGACGAGCCGGCTCGGAGTGCCAAGCCGACCATGAAGTAAAATTTTGCACTTGTTTACAGGCCGGACCAGACTGGCCGTTCTTCGCTGCGCGAATGCGACAATGGCGGGCCGGGGAGCCGAATCGCAGGCGTCCCGAGCGGATTCGGTTTCCCGGCCGCCTGGCGGCAACTCGCTCCATCGACGGGCACCGCCCTCCGCCGAACTCTTCCGGCAAACGGGTGCTGCCCGATCCGCATCCGCTTCAATAGGCCGCTACGAACAGGAACGACAATTGTAGATTGAGCATGGGCGACAACATATTGTTCAGTTCCAGAAACTCCACCGATACTTGTCGCTGCTCCGCTTCTATATCCTGCAACAACCGACTGAACGAGGCTGGCTGCAACTGCCCGCGAACCTGGGCCTCGATACGCGCGATCGTCCCTTGCTTCTCGAAGCCGCGAGGAAGCAGTACGCTCACTTCCGCGTCAGGGACGCCCGCCAGGCGAACCCGCTCGGTCAGCCAGGCCTGCACATCGGCCCTCGCCTGCGACGCATTCGGCGCCTGCCAGAAGCGCTCTCGCTGAAGGTTCAGGACCTGCTCCGCCTGCATCGCCCGCTCCGGCCAGGCGGTCTGCCGGGAAACGTCCTGGAGCTTGAGCCATTCCCCGGCCAGACGACGATATTCCTCCCCTCGTTCCTCCCTCCAATCCATGCTGAGCATGACCAGATGCACAACCAGCAGCAGGCACAGGCTCCAGATGGCCATGCGCAAGAGTGGTTTTTCCTGCCATTGTCGTTGCAGGTTCCGCCCCTGGAACTGCAGTGATCGCTGGAAGTCCGACATCAGGCACCCTCCCCCGGCGTACGCAGGACCAGGCTCAGCGATAGCCCCTCGCTCTGCGAAGGTTCCACCCTGACATCTTCGAAACTCCCCGACTCCATGAAACGCCTCACATAGAGACGCGGGTCGACACTGTCGGTGCCAATCCGCAACTCCAGCTCGGAGCCTCGATAGCGCCAGGCGAGCAACCGACTGTCCTTCGGCAACAGTTCCGCTACCTGTCCCAGCAGCGCCACCTGCGAGCGATGCTGCAAAGCGCGCCCCAGCTCGGTGGCCATCCGATTGGTCTGCAAGGCCTGGTTGCGTGCGCTGAGGATCGGCGAGACCTGGCCGCTCAGCTGGTCGTACTGCGTTCGCAGCGCACGCTCGGCCCACCACCAGGACAAACCTTCCCCCAGATTGAATCCGCATCCCAGCAACAGGGTGGCTATGAGCCCATGCGGCAACCAACGCTCCCATCGCAGCAGCGTTGCTTCCGCCGCCGGAACGGCCCAGGGACGGCCCAGTGACTCTCCAGGCTCGGCAACCAGGCTCTCCGGGATGCGTATTCCCGCCAGCCCCCGGAGCAACCGAACCCATTGTTCTGGCTGGGGTGGGCTGGGAAAGAAATGGCTCAGGACAAGGCAGTCATCTCTCCAGACCTGGAGATCCAGCCCGGAGCGAACCCGAAGCAGCCGAACCGTCTCGCCTTCCGCGATCGACCGAGGGGGAGCCTGCAGCAGGGATTCGGGGATACAGCGATAACGCCGAGGTTGGTCGACGCAGTCTTCGGCAACGGCCTCCCGGACCTCCTCATCCCAGAACCAGACCAGAGCATGGCCACCCCGCCAGGCTACGTAATGGCCTGCGCGGCGAAAAGGCGCCAGGGCGGCAAGCTTCAACGCCAGTGCCTGATACCGGTCAGAGCGCGGCACATGATTGAGATCGAGACAGCGATAGACACACCACGCCCGATCCACGATCCACTGCGCTGGGGCGCGCCGCGCCAACCCTGTACCTCTACGTACCCACTCAAGCTGCGCCCGGCCATCCTTACCACGGCCTTGCCACAAGCGGGGCGGCAAGAACCCCGGGGGCGATATCGGGATGCAACGGAGGATTCGAGTAGCGATCATTTATCTTCACGGACCTCTTCGAGAGAAGCTGCCAGGGTGGCAGCAGGCGGTGCTCTGAGTTGAAGCGGACCTCGTATTCCGTCCCCTGCTCGGCTCCTGGCGGGTAGAGCCGAATCGACAGGACCGGACTGGCCAGGCGCGCCCATCCATCCTCGGGAACCAGCCTCGCATGACCCCCGAGGACGTCATGCAGGTCCGACATCCGGGTGAACGGACGCTGCCAGCGGGCTTGCAGCAGTCGGCCGACAGCGTCCTCCGGTAGTCCCCAGGCAAGAGACAGGATTCGGGCATCCGCGGTGTTGATGTTCAGCGCCGCCTCGTCCGCCGCGACCAGATCGCGCCAACCGGCGTCGAGCAAATGCGCTTCCCAGGGGCGCCAGGCCTCCAGCCGGAAGACTTCCATCACCGAGCGCAACGGACGGCGCCGGGCCTGGCCCGGAGAGGACCTGTCGCTGGCTTGCGCGGCACTACCCAGTCGTGGAGCGGCGCCGGGATAGAGATAGCTGAACCATTGGGCGACCATGACCTGCACCTGCTCGGCGGGAACCCCCAACCCCGCCAGCAGCCTGGACAGTACCCGCGGATCGATGCCGGAAAGACTGAGGCGCGCAGAGCGATCGAGCAGCGCAACGCACCAGCCATTGGCCATGCAGAACTCCCGGCCATCCAGAGGCAGCTCCCCGCCAATGGGCAGGATCGAAGTGTCCATGTCCACCTTGCTCGGCGCGGCGCCAGCATTTCCCGGTACGCTCAGGCCCGCGACGGTATAGCGCTGGGTAGCCACCAGCCATTGGACCCGCGCCAGCAAGGCATGCTCCTCCAGCTCACGAAGCAGCACCTTGCGCCGGTTTTCCGTGGCATCCAGCGAGCGCCCGACCCAGAGTACAGCGGCACTGGCCAGCAGGGTCATGATGGCCAGGAACCAGACCACTCCGACCAGAACGAAGCCAGACGAGCGGGCAGACGCCGCATGTCGGCGTGCGCCATCAGAAATCATGTTCGGCGGGCCTCGCTCTGGGCAGTGCGACCGCGACAAGGACAAACAGACGCTCCTCGGGAGCCGCCAGTGCCATCGCCTCGGGAAGGGTATCGGCCAGTTGCGCGCTCGGCGGCCAGTCCCGGTGCCACTGGCCGTGACCGTCCAGATAGCGGAAGCGAGCTTCGCCGCGCAGATGCAGGAGGGGCCAGCGACTGTCCTCCAGCCTTCGCACATAGATCAACTCGGTCCGGTCCTCTCCTGCCCGCCGCTCAAGCCGGAAGGCCAAGGGCGTCGGGATGCCCGCACGGCGATCCAGGGCCGCGGCAGACATGGCCTCGAAACTGAGTTCGTCCCCTCGCAGACGCCAGCGGACCTCGCCAGCCTCGGGAGCGACCAGGTTCTCCACCGCATCACGGAACCAATCGAAGGTCAGCGCCCGGACCTGTCCGCGCCCCAGGTTCTGGTGCAAGGACTGGTTGGCCTTGCTGGCATAGCTCAACCCTTGCATGAGCAACGTGCCGATGAAGGAAACGACCAGCAGCACCACGATCATCTCGAGCAGGGTGAATGCACCCTGTTTTCGTCGCGAGCGGATCATGGTCCATCACCCAGTCGCGCTGGGATGACCACGTAACCGGGAAGCTCCAGTTGCAGCGTCTGCGGCGTTCCATCGCCGGCCCGGATGCTGGCGACGACCCTGAACAAGGTCACGTCGTAGATGCCCGGACTGCCGCTATGGCGGCCCACCGCCGCTTTCGACGCGGACAGCGGCGAACTTCGCCACTCCAGCCGGTAATGCCCCAGCCGGACCCTGCCTGCGGGTTCGAGCGCAGGGTTCATGCGCTCCAGATAAGCCATCGCCACCCAAGCCGTCTCGATGCGCAGCTCGGCCGCCTCGACCCGCTGCATGCTCCGAAAGGCACTG
Source organism: Pseudomonas sp. 203-8 (assembly GCF_020708595.1). Taxonomy (NCBI): domain Bacteria; kingdom Pseudomonadati; phylum Pseudomonadota; class Gammaproteobacteria; order Pseudomonadales; family Pseudomonadaceae; genus Pseudomonas; species Pseudomonas sp. 203-8. The sequence continues at coordinate 328,662 of NZ_JAJFDF010000009.1, forward strand.
TTGAGCCAGGCGAATAGCGCACCGCCGACCACTGCCAGGAGCGTCAGCGCAACCACCGCCTCCAGGAGCGTGAAGCCTTCCTGCCGCGCCGGCATCAGCGGATCGTCCCGGGCGCGCAGAGGGGTGGCTGAAGCAGCAGCGTATGTGTCGCGCGCCCATGATGGACCTGCAACTTTCCGCCCAGGCAAACTCCGTTTGCCATGTAACGTATCGGCGGCCGAGCAGTAACCGTCCAGCCATCGGGCAGTCGCAGCAACTGCTCGGGAACCGCCCCGCTCTCACCAATGAGCAGCTCCCGCCCATCGCTGCGCACGCGATAGCCCAAGGTCTGCAATTGATTGAACAGATCGTCCAGCGCGGTCCTGCGCGCCCAGGTCTCCTGCATCCTCACCAGGCCGGGCAACGCCACCGCGGCAATGGCCCCGACGATCACCAGCACCACCAGCAGTTCGAGCAAGGTGAACGCGGCCTGGTCAACGTTTGGGCGCGTAACCGACATCGGCATCCAGGCCTTTCCCACCGGGCTGCCCATCCGCGCCCTGGCTGTAGAGAGTGAAGGGTTGTTCGGCACTCGGCCTGTCGCTGTACAGGTAAGGCCGGTTCCAGGGGTCCAGCGGTACGCCGCCCTCGAGGTAGGGCCCGTGCCAGAAGGCCCCGAGACGTTCATCGGAAGGCGGCGTGTTGAGTAGCGCCAGGCCTTCTTCTTCGGTCGGCAGCCGGCCGATGTCCAGGCGCATGGTGAGCAACGCGCCCTTGAGCATCTTCACCTGGGTATCCGCCGTCTGCGCCTTCGCCTTGTCGGCCTGATTGAACAGTCGCGGCCCGACGAGCCCCATCAGCATGCCGATAATCACCAACACCACAATCATCTCGAGCAGGGTGAAGCCCTGTTGTGCAGCTCTGTTCATACGGTTTCCACTTCACGTCTCATCCAACCAGCCGCGGCATCGATACCCGGCATTCAAAGCACCATGTCGTTGGCGCTGGTAATCGCCAGTACCACGCCGGTAATGATCAGGCCGAACACAGAGCCGATCAGCAGGATCGCCAAAGGCTCGATCAGTACCAGGGCCTTTTTCATTCGCGCCTGCCCGGCCTCTCCATAGAGCGTCGCCAGGCTCTGCAGCATCTCCGCGAGCTGCCCGGAAGCCTCTCCAACCCGCACCAGGCTCGAACCGATGGACGTGACCGCCTGGCGCTCCTCCAACGCTGCCGACAAGGCGATGCCGGCCCGCACATCCTGGGTGACTCGCTCCAGGGTCCGGCGCTGCCGGGCAATGCGGACGCCAGCGGCGGAAAGCAGCAGGGCCTCCACCAGCGGCACACGATTTCCCAGCAGGGTTCCAAGCACCTTCGACCATTGCGCTATTTCCGCCTGCATCAACCATTCCCCGACTACGGGCAGGCGCACCAACTGGTCGAGCGCATGGGCGCGGAGCGCCGGATTGCGCAGCGCCACGGCGATGCCGCCAGCAAGCAGCAGGACGGCGAACGCCAGCAAGCCGGAACTCTCGTTGCTCCATACCCCGATGCTCAGCACTGCCCAGGCAAGCCACGGGAGCTGGGCAGTCTCGTTCAGGAGATTGGCGAATTTCGGAACGACGAAGACGAACAGGGTCGCCACGGCGAGCACCCCGCTGAGCACCAGAATCGCAGGGTAGATCAGCGCCCCTTGCAACTCGGCGCGGGTTCGCCGTTCGTATTCCATCTGCGTGGCACAGTCCCTCAAGGCTCCTGCGAGGTTTCCGGTCATCTCGCCGGCCGCCACCAGTTGATATACATAGCGCGGCAAGTCGAGGCCGGCGCTCTCCAGCACCACGGGAAAGGATTGCCCCTGGCGCAGGCCATTGGCCATCGCCTGCAGGGCGGTAATCAACTTCGGGTGGCGCGCGCCTCGCTCCTGAGCCTCCACCGCGTCGGCCATGCTCACTCCCGCCGCGAGCATGGTGGCCAGCTCGTGGATGGCCATGTTCAATTCCTCGGCCTTGAGCCGACGTCGCGAGCCCAGGTTGCGGCGTTTCACCTCCAGGCTGAGCGGGGTGAGCCCCTGGCGCTGCAACTGCCGCAGCGCATCCTGGCGCGTGGGGAGGCAGAGTTCGCCACGAACGCGCCTGCCCTTGCGATCGACGGCCTGGTAGATGAAATTCATGGGCTTAGCCACTGGTCACGCGATGCACCTCGTCAAGGCTGGTCATACCCAACCAGGCCTTGATCAAGCCATCTTCACGCAGATTGCGCTGTCCCTGGCTGGCGGCAAGCCGATGCATCTGTTCGAGGGAAGCTCTCTGCACGATCAGGTCGCGCATCTCGGAAGACAGATCGACGAGTTCGTAGATGCCCACACGGCCGCTGTAGCCGGTACCTTCGCAGCGGCCGCAGCCTCGCGCCACGCGCCATTGCGCTGCCTGCCCCGGGAACAGCCGCGCGGTGGCCGCCTGGGTCGCTGCCAGATCGGCCGCAGCAAGGGTTGGCTCGCAAGGTTCCGCGCAGTGGGCGCACAACCTGCGCACCAGTCGCTGGGCCTGGACACCGCGCACCGGCGAAGCCACCAGGAAGGGTTCCACGCCCATGTCGATCAAACGCGTGAAGGCGCTCACCGCATCGTTGGTATGCAGGGTCGAAAGCACCAGGTGACCGGTGAGCGAGGACTGTACGGCGATCTCCGCCGTCTCCAGGTCGCGTATCTCCCCGATCATGATCACATCGGGATCCTGCCGCAGGATCGAGCGCAAGGCGGCAGCGAAGGTCAGGCCGATGTCGGCATGGACCTGGACCTGGGTGATATTGGGCACCTGGTATTCCACGGGATCTTCCACGCTGATGAGCTTGCGCACGCCATCATTGATTTCCTCCAGCGCGCCATAGAGCGTGGTGGACTTGCCCGATCCGGTGGGGCCGGTCACCAGGATGATGCCGTGGGGTTCCGCTACCCATGCACGCATCCTCCGCAAGTGGTCCGGGAGCATCCCGAGCCGGTCCAGGCGCAACCCCTCGCGCTCCTTCGGCAACAGGCGCATGACCACCGATTCGCCATGCACCCCTGGCAAGGTGGAGACCCGCACGTCGAGCTCCGTACCGCTGACCCGGATGCTCATGCGTCCATCCTGCGGCAACCGTCGCTCCGCGATGTCGATGGCGGAGATCAGCTTGATCCGCGAGACGACCGCCGCGAATCGCTCGCGGGGAAGGCTCAGTTGGTCGTGCAGGACGCCGTCGACGCGGAAGCGGATACGGAAGTCGAACTCCCGGGGTTCGATGTGAATATCCGAAGAACGCTTTTCCATGGCCTGGCTCATCACGTTGTTGACGAGTTCGACTACCGGCGCCTCCTCCGCCAACTCCCGCAGGTAACGGATGTCTTCGCTGCCGTAGGCGTGCCGATCCGCACCTTGCCGGGCCAGGTCCAGGGAGTGCTCCAACCAGCCGTCCAGATCCTGGGAGCGGCACAGCACTGCTTGAATCGAGCGCTCCGGATAGAAATAGCCCAGGGTTTCGCGTATCGAAGGAGATAACGGATCACGCGCCGCGAACAGCAGTTGCTCGCCCTCCTCCCAGACCACCAGTTGCTCTTCGACGAACCAGTCGGTATTGATCGGGGTACTGAGCAGGAATGCGGCGATGGACTCTTCGCTCGGCTTCCGCAGGTCGTCCCCCACCAGCGGCAACCGCAGTTGCTCCGCCAGCACCTGCATGAGGGTATTTTCCGAGATGGCTCCGGAACGCACGAGAATGCCTCCCAGACGGCCGCCAAGCCGGCGTTGCAGGTCGAGCGCCCGCTCGAGTTCCTGGCCGCTCACCAACCCGCGTTCGAGCAAACGCTGCCCCAGCGGTATCCACTCGGCCGTCATCTGCGGGCCCGGGGAAACGGCCTCAGAGGACATCTGCAAAACCTTCCTGAACCCGACGGAACCAGAGGAAGCCCGATGAACAGACCAGCAGAGACGCAACGCAATAAACGCTGAAGACCCCAAGGGTCGGATAGGGAGCATCGAAAAGGATCGCCCTGACCATTTCCACCGGGATCGTCAGCGGATTGAGGTACAGGTAGGGCTGCATTACCGGTGGCAAGGAAGACAGCGGATAGAACACCGGGCTGATGAATAGCAGAAGCACCAGGAGAAACTGGACGAACTGCCCTATGTCGCGAACATAGACCCCGAGTCCCGCGAGGAACCACGCCAGCCCCGTCACGCAGAGCAGGAAGGGGAGCAGGGCAAGCGGTAGCAGAACCAGTTGCCAGCCTGGCTCGACGCCGCTGAAGAGAAGAAAGATACAGAGCACCAGGTAGCCGAGCATGGCGTTGAAGAAAGCGGCCAGCAGCGGTGTGAGGGGGAGTATCTCCAGGGGAAAAACCAGCTTCTTCACGTAGTTGGCGTTGGCCTGGATGATAGTCGGGGCCCTGGACAGGCTTTCAGCGAGGATCCCGTTCAGCAGGAGTCCGGAAAACAGGGTCAAGGCGAAGGAGAGCGTGCTCTGGCTTCCACCCCAGCGCGACTTCAGCACGAAGCCGAAGACAAACGTATAGATCAGCAAGAGCAGGAACGGCGAGACGATGATCCAGATGCGGCCCAACATGGCGTCGCGATAACGCAGTTCGACCTCGCGCCGGGTCATGACCAGCAGGAGCCTGATGCGACTGGCGAGACTGGCCGGTACCAAGAGGGAACCACTCACAGAAAAACTCTCCACGGCGAAGAAGAACAGAACCCGCTAACCATGAAGGATCGAAGCGAGCTGGGCCATCAGCCCCCACTACTTCTGGCGTAAGGTTTTTCTGATTCAAGAAGAGCCTTCAGAAGGCCGGAGCAAGCCGGCACTCTCGCCAACTCGATCTCCCATCGGCTCCGTACCTGCTGGAAAGCACGTGGGTAACCCCGACAATGGCAACGGCTCTCAAGGTGAGGGGCCGGACTGCGCGGAGTGCACCCTCGATTCAGCAGCCAGCGGCAGGGAAACCGGGACGAAAGCAAGACTCATCCTGCAATCGGGGCGATTTCTTCATAGCGCTGGAAAACCTGGCTCAGTGAAACGAAAGCACGCACTGAGCGCCCCGTACGCCAGGGACTGGCAACCTGCACGCCGACCCGGCCTGGGGCGGCATGGCGAGTTCGACGAATACGACTCGGCGCACCACCTGCCCCCTGCCCGCGCTCAAGCGACGCCGCGGCTGCCAGGGGGTTGCAGCGACCTGCGTAGACGGCAGGCGGACGCGATCGGCGCTCTCCCCGCCGTCATGGTTGAGTTTCGGATTGCGTCCGATGGCTCAGCGGATCACCCCGGCGCGCACCGTCAGCGGCCAACTGACCCGATAGCGCGTCTGCGGGTCGCCCCAGGCTTCGCGCAGCTCATCGACGAACGCGGCGCCCGGATCCTGGCCAAGGGCCTTGCCGGCCTCCTTCACCGCCGACCAGGTACCGACATAGCCCAGCAGTTCGTCCAGGGTCCAGGCCACCTCGATGGCCAGGTCCGGCAGGCGACGCTCCTCGAAGGGGAACGGCAGACTGCGGTAGCCCTCCTCCACGTGGCGCCGCTCGGCAGGCCAGTAGGGGCCGACGACCTGGTGGTAGAAGTGCTGGACCAGCGGTTCCATGGGTCCGTCGACATGCAATACGCCATAGGTAACCAGGGCCAGGATGGCGTCCGCGCGGGCCACACGCCGGACTTCCTCGTAGAAGCGCGGCAGGTCCAGCCAGTGGGCGGCCTGGGCGACCGTCACCAGGTCGGCGCTGGCCGCCGCCAGTCCGCTGTCCTCGGCCAGGGCCACGCGATACTCGACCCGCTCGCGAGCCTGCGCCTTGTCGATCTGCGCGGCGCTGGCGTCGGTACCGACCACCCGTTCGAAACGCTCGGCCAACAGCACCGTGAGCTGTCCGGTGCCGCAGCCGCAGTCCAGGGCCAGGCGGGTGCCGGGGCAGAGCGCGGCCAGCTCGTCGACCAACTGCGCCGGGTAGGTCGGACGATGTGCGGCGTAGTTCGCCGAACCCGTGGAGAAATGATCCTTGAAAGGTGCCGTCATGGGACTCTCCCGAAATGATCCCGGCGACCACAGGGACCATGACCGTCCAGGCTGCCGCCTTACACTAGGCGAATCCTGTCGATACGGAAACACGACTTTCGGTCACCTTGGAGCACCGTCTCACTACTGCATGCGGTGCAGCAATCAACTGCAAAGAACCTACCTGGTCATCCCCGGATGCTTCATTAGACTGCCGGAACGACGAACGCAGCCAAGGAGACCGCCATGCCCAGTCGCATCACCCTCAACGCAAACGGAGGCCCCGAGGTCCTGCGCCTGGAGCAAGTCCAGGCGCAGCAACCGGGCCCCGGCGAGGTCTGGCTGGAGCAGGCCGCCATCGGCGTCAATCCGCTGGACCTCGGCCAGCGCTCGGGAGCGGTACCGATTCCGCTGCCGTCCGGCCTCGGCCTGGAAGGCGCCGGAGTGGTCGCCGCGCTGGGTCCGGGAGTCTCCGGACTGGCGCCGGGCGACCGCGTCGCCTATGCCACCGGCCCGCTGGGCGCCTATGCCAGCGCCCGGCTCTACCCCGCCGAGCGCTTGCTGAAGCTGCCCGACAGACTCGCTTTCGAGGACGCGGCGGCGCTGCTGTTCAAGGGCATCACCGCGCACTACCTGCTGCACGCCACCTACCCCGTCGGGCCCGGCACACGCATCCTGCTGTACGGCGCGGCGGGCGCCGTCGGCCAGTTGATGGCGGCCTGGGCCCGGCACCTGGGCGCCTGGGTGATCGGCGTGGTGTCGAAGGCGGAAAGCGTCGAGCGGGCCAGGGCTGCCGGCTGCGACGAGGTGCTGGTGTTCGACGCGGCCAGTCTCGCCGCCCAGGTCGCCGAGCTGACCGCCGGGCGCAAGGTCGATGTGGTCTACGACCCCATCGGTCGCGCTACCTTCGAGGCATCCCTGAACAGCTTGCGTCCGCGCGGCCTGCTGGTGTCCTTCGGCGCTACCTCCGGCGTGCCGCCAGCCGTCGAAGTCGCCACCCTCAACGCCAAGGGTTCGCTGTTCCTCACCCGTCCCTCGCTCGCCGCCCACACCGCCAACCCGGAGGAATACCGGCTACGCGCGCAGGCTGTGCTGCGCGCCCATGCAGACGGTGTCATCCAGCCCCAGGTCTGGCGGCGCTACCCGCTGGCCGAGGCGGCCGTGGCGCATACCGATCTGCTGGAGGGACGCTCGCAAGGCGCGCTGGTACTCTTGCCCTGACCCACCCGCAAGAGGCGCATGCATGCAACCGTTCGACAGCCGGCAGGCCGATGAAGTCGCCACGCTCCTGGCCCTGGCCGAGCACGGTTCGTTCGCCGCCGCCGGCCGCGCCCTGCAACGCCATCCCTCGGTGCTCTCGAAGCGGCTCGGCGCACTGGAGCGTCGCCTCGGCATCCGCCTGGTCGAACGCACCACCCGGCAACTGCGCTTCACCGATGAAGGCGAGCGCCTGGCGAGCCGCTTCCGCCAGGCCGTCGACCTGCTCGACGAGGCCGAGCACGAAGCCAGCCTGGGCGCCGCGCAACTGCGCGGACGCCTGCGCATCGCCCTGCCGTCGGCGATGGGCCGGCTCTGGCTCGGTCCGCTGCTGGCGGAGTTCGCCCTGGCGCATCCGCAGGTGGTGCTGGAAACCGACTATTCGGAGCGCTTCGTCGACATCATCGCGGAAGGCTTCGACCTCGCGATCCGGGTCGGCGAACTGGCCGACAGCCGCCTGGTGGCCAGGCGGCTGTGCGCCCATCGGCGCATCCTCGGCGCCGCTCCCGACTACCTGAAGCGGCATGGGGTACCGCGTATCCCGGCCGACCTGGCGGCACATAATTGCCTCGGCTTCAGCGGACTGCACTCGTACCCGGAATGGAAGCTGACCCGCCAGGACGAACAGCAGCCCGTGCGGGTACGCGGCTCGATGGTCAGCAACGACAACGAAGCCCTGCTCTGCGCCGCACGCCAGGGCCTGGGCATCTTCGCCGCCGGCGAGTGGCTGATGAGCCGCGACCTCGAAGCCGGCAGGCTGGTACGGGTGCTGCCGGAGTGGCAACTGGACGCCGACGCCGGCGTCTACCTGGTGCGCCCCTCGGCGCGCTACGCCACGGCGGCGACCAGCGCGTTCCGCCAATGGGTGGAAGCGCGGTTCGCCGCTGGCCCGCCCTGGCAGCGCCAGCGGGCCTGAGCGGTATCCGCGAGCGGCTCGCCGAGGAGCGCGCCGCCTCCCGCCCCTCGCTCCCGGACAATCCGGATACCCTCCCGCCAGCATGCGGATAGCCAATGACCCGCCGACCGGTTCCTACTAGGCTGGTTCGCTTCGCTTTCCCGTTTTCCCACTCCAACAACAACCCGATGAGGAATCCAGGCATGGGACAGTACGTCAGCATCGCCGCGTCCGACGGCAGCGGCCGGTTCGACGCGTATCTCGCGCTCCCCGCCAGCGGCAAGGGGCCGGGCGTGGTGATCGGTCAGGAAATCTTCGGCGTCAACGCGAACATGCGCGCGGTGGCCGACCTGTACGCCGAAGAGGGCTACGTGGCCCTGGTCCCCGACCTGTTCTGGCGGCTGCAGCCGGGGGTCGACCTGGGCTACGACGAAGCGGCCTTCGCCAAGGCCATCGAGCTGTTCCAGCGCATCGATCTGGACGCCGCGGTGGACGACATCGCCGCCTGTATCGAGCACCTGCGCCAACGCGAGGAGGTGGTCCACGCCGGGATCGGCTTCGTCGGCTTCTGCATGGGCGGCAAGCTGGCCTACCTCGCCGCGACGCGCACCGACGTCTCCTGCTCGGTGGGCTACTACGGCATGGGCATCGAGGCGCTGCTCGACGAGGCGAAACAGATCAAGGGCCGGCTGGTGCTGCATTTCGCCGAACAGGACGCCTACTGCCCGCAGCAGGCCCGCGACGCGATCCTGCCCTGCCTGCGCAACCTGCCCAAGACCGAGTTGTACCTCTACCCCGGCGTCGATCACGCCTTCGCCCGCGTCGGCGGCATGCACTTCGACAAACCGGCCTACCTGATGGCTCACGAACGCAGCATCGCCGCCCTGAAGCGGGAGATCGGGCCGAACTTCGACCTCTCCGCGCTGTGGGACGAGCATGTGCGCCACGAGTTCGATACCCGCGACGTCGCCGCGACCATGGCGACCATGGTCGCCGAGCCCTACGTCAACCATGTCCCGACCCTCACCGGCGGCGTCGGCCAGCGCGAACTGAGCCGCTTCTACCGCCATCACTTCATCCACGGCAACCCGCCGGACATGACCCTCACGCCGATTTCGCGGACGGTGGGGGCGCTGCAGGTGGTCGACGAGTTCGTCATGCGCTTCACCCACAGCTGCGAGATCGACTGGCTGCTGCCCGGCGTCCCACCCACCGGGCGCTTCGTGGAAATCCCCATGCTCGGCGTGGTGCGCTTTCGCGGCGACCGCCTTTACCACGAGCACATCTATTGGGACCAGGCCGGCGTGCTGGTGCAGATCGGCCTGCTCGACCCGCAGGGCCTGCCGGTCGCGGGGGTGGAAAGCGCGCGCAAGCTGCTCGACGAAAGCCTGCCGTCGAACCGCCTGATGGCGCGCTGGGCAGCCAGCGAAGGACTCGGCCTCTAGCGGCCGGCTAGCCGCCGAGCAAGGCGCAGAAACGCGCCAGGTCGACGTTACCGCCGCTGAGCAGGATCCCGACCCGCTTGCCGCGCAATTCGTCCTTGCGCTGGCGGGCGGCGGCCAGGCCGAGGCAACCGGTGGGCTCGACCAGCAGCTTCATCCGCGCGGCGAGGAAGCGCATGCCATCCACCAGTTCGGCGTCGCTGGCGGTGAGGATGTCATCGACGTTGCGCTGGATCAGCGGGAAGGTGAGATTGCCCAAATGCTGGGTCTGGGCGCCATCGGCGAGGGTCTGCGGCGTATCGATATGCACGATGGCGCCGCTGCGCAGCGAACGCTGGCCATCGTTGCCGGCCTCCGGCTCCACCCCGTAGATCCGGCAGGCCGGCGCCAGCGCGCGGATCGCCAGGGCGCAGCCGGAGAGCAAGCCGCCGCCGCCGAGGGGCGCGAAGAAGGCGTCCAGCGGACCGACTTCTTCGAACAGTTCCTTGGCCGCGGTGCCCTGCCCGGCCAGCACGTCGGGGTGATCGTAGGGCGGGATCAGGGTCAGGCCATGGCGCTGCGCCAGGTCGCGGCCGATCTGCTCGCGATCTTCCGTATAGCGGTCATAGAGCACTACCTGCCCGCCGTAGCCACGGGTCGCCTCGATCTTCACCGCCGGCGCGTCGGCCGGCATCACGATGGTCGCCGGGATCCCCAGCAAGCGCGCCGAGAGGGCGATGGCCTGGGCGTGGTTGCCGGAGGAGAACGCCACCACCCCGGCGGCACGCTGCTCGGCGGAAAACCGCGACAGCGCGTTGAAGGCGCCGCGGAACTTGAACGCTCCCATGCGCTGCAGGTTTTCGCATTTGAAGAAGACTTCCGCGCCGAGTTCTTCGTCGAGGGTACGCGAGGACATCACCGGCGTGCGGTTGGCATGCCCCGCGATCCGCGCGGCGGCGGCGATCACATCGTCGTAGGTAGGCAGGTCGTGCATGGTCGGCTCCTCGGACCTTGGCAAAGAAGACAGGCAGTTCGCCAGGTTACCAGGCGAACGCCGCCAGCAGCGCCTGCGCGACAGCATCGGCGGCGGAAGACTGGCGGAGCCATTGACGAAGAGGCCCTGCATGGGTCGATGCTCCGCGATGCCGGGTCGGCCTCACTCGTCCAGGTAGCCGTCCCTGATGCCCTTCGAGCGGCGGTAGAGGTAGAGCCCGAGGCGCAGCACGACGAGCACGCCGAAGAACACCCCGACGGTCACCCAGGTGTTGCCGAAGAACCATTCCAGGCAGACATAGAGCAACGCCAGCGGTATGCAGACGAGGGTCATCAGCAGGTAATGCTTGATCATTGCGGCGGGCACTCCTCTTCTTCGTCCTTCAGTGGGCATTTGACGATCTGCTTGCCCGTCTGCCAGGCGGCCTGGGTGGCCACGGCCTTCTTGATGGTATCGGCATGGGCGGCCTTGCGCGCGGCCAGCTTGGCGGCGCGGTTGGCGGTGTTGGCCGCCTGTCCGGAAAGGGTCCTGATCGCCTTGGCGGACTGCACCACGGTCTTGCCGGTGCTGAGCATGCCCGGCGCCACGGTGCCGATGGCCGCCGAGGCGCCGACGTGTTTCCAGTTGATGTCGATGCACTTCCACTTGATATCGGTGAGGTCGCGATCGCTGTCCCAGTTGTCCTTCATCTGCCCCAGCACCTGCTTGCCGGTCTGCATCCCCAGCTCGATGCCGGCGCCCAGCGCCGCTCCGATCGCGGCGCGGGCGGCGAAGGCGCCGATCACCACCAGCGGGATGATCAGGCCGGTGGGATCGTAGGCCAGCGTGGGCGCGTTCAGCGCGTAGGCATAGGGGTTGGGGCCACCGCCCAGGCCGAGCGGGTCCTGGCTGGCATAGCGCCCGGCTTCCGGCAGGTAGTAACGGTAGCGGTTGTAGTAGAGGCCGCTTTCCTCATCGTGGTACTGCCCCTGGAAGCGGATCGGCTGCGCACCCGGCTGTCGTTCCGGCGCTACCGCCCGCCAGTCGTCCGGAACGCCCTGCCAACGCAGTTGGCCACGTTCGTCGCTCAGCTGCAGGGGGGTACCGAGGTGATCGGTGTGGAAGAAAGCGATCCGCGCCTCGCCCAGCGCCGGCACGCATTGCGCCGGCAGCGGCTGGCCTTCGGCGGCGAACGCCTGGCGCAGTTGCAGCAGCTCCGGGGGATCGGGCTCGCAGGCCTGCTCCAGGCGCAGCAACGGGACGAAACCGCCCGGTTCGTGAACGGTGGTGCGCAGTTCCCGCGCAAAGGCTTCGGCGCATTGGCGATCGCCGTCCCAACCGAAGCGCACCTGCTGCTCGACACCGTCGCGCAGCACCACCTTGGCGATCCGTCGCGACAGCGCGTCGTAGCGGTAGCGCGCCTCCAGCCGCGTACCGTCGGCGTAATCGCGCGTCAGATGGACCAGGCGCTGCGCGCCGTCGTAGGCCAGGCGCAGGCGCTCGCCGTCGGCGCCGATACGCTCGACCAGGTTGCCCAGCGCATCGAAGCGATAGCGGTTGCCGGCGATCCTCTCCACGCGGTTGCCGGCCCAGCGCGCCGGGCCTTCGCCGGCCTGGTTCGCGCGCGCCTCGGAGCGACTGAAACCGGAGCGGTACAGTTCGTTCTCGGCGAATGCCTGGCGAGCGTCCTCGCGCGCGTACTCGCCGACGCCCTCCAGGTGGTTGCCGGCGGCGTCGTAGCGGTAGGTGCTGGCCGCCGCGCCAGCGCGCCGGCTGGCCAGCAGGCGACCGCCGAGGTCGTATTCGTAGCGCACCGACGGATACTGGTTGTCGTCGATGCCGACCAGTTGTCCAAGTCCGTCGTAGCGATAGCCGCGCTGCCAGTCGAAACCGCCGGCCAGACGCAGGCGGCTGCGCTGCAGGCGTCCCAGCGGCGCGTGCTGGCGCTCCTGGGTGAACAACGCGTCATCCTGCCCGTCGCGGCGGGCGTCGCGACGCACCTCACGGTGCAGGGCATCGCGCTCGAAGGCCAGCTCGACCGCACCGACCAGCGCGCCGTGCAGATGACCCGGGCCATAGGTCAGCCAGGCGACCGGCGGCGCGTCGCCGTAGCGGCTGGTCTGGCGCACGCCTAGCGCGTCGTGGCTGTGCTCGACGCTGTAGACCCAACCGTCGGCATGTACCTGGCTTTCCAGGCGCAGGTTACCGACCTCGTCGTACGTGTAGCGCACCTCGCAATCCGCCCCGCCGGCGCTGGCCAGGCGGCCGTCGGCCAACCAGCGGTAACGCTCGACCAGGGCCGGTGCGTGCTCGGTGGCGGGAACCCGGATGCTCGCCAGGCGGCCGTCGCGGTCGTAGGCATAGGTGGTCTCGCGACCGTCGGCATCCTCGCGGGCGATCAGTTCGTCAGCGGCGTTGTAGCGATAGCGTTGGCGACGACCGTCGAAGCCGGTCTCTTCCACCAGACGGTCCAGCAGGTCGTAGCGGAACTGCGCCTGGACGCCGTTCTCGTTGGTCAGGGCGACCAGCCTGCCGGCTTCGTCGTGCAGGTAGGACAATTCGCCGCCGCCGGCGTCGGAAACCCGCACCAGCAGATCGCCGTGCCCCCAGGAAAACAGCGTGGCGTGCCCCTCGGCATCGGCGATACGGGTCTGCCGCCCAAGGGCGTCGTATTCATAGCTCAGGGCGCTGCCGTCGGCCAATTCCAGGCCGATCAGTTGCCCCAGCGGGTCGTAGCGGCGCCGGGTCAGTTGTCCCAGCGGGTCGCTGCTGGCGACCAAACGTCCTTCGTTGTCGTAGTCGTAACGCCAGACCTGGCCGGAACAATCGGTCAACGCGGCCAACAGGCCGAAGCGGTTCCACTCCAGGCGCCGCTCGCCGCCGCGCGGGTCGACGATTCGCGTCGGCCGGTCGGGCAGGCGCGGGTCTTCGTAGGCGTAGCGGGTGCTGCCGGCCGGGCCGCGCACCGTCGTCGCATTGCCCCGTTCGTCGCGCTCGAAGGTCCAGCGGCGCTGCATCGCGTCCTCCAGCTCGACCAGCAGCCCGGTCTCTTCGTCGACGCGCTTGCGATAGCGCGCCTTGCCCGGCGACTCCTCCTCGAGCATCCGCCCCTGGCCATCGCGCCGGCGCCGCGTCTCCCGTCCCAGCGGATCGCGCATGGCGACCAGGCGGCCGAACAGGTCGTAGTCGAACTCGCTACGGCTGCCGTCGGCCCTGACCAGCGCGGTCCAGCGCCGCTGCCCGCCCTCGCCGGCGAACTCGTAGCGTTCGACGCGGCCGAGGCTGTCGCTGACCTCGGTGGCATCGCGCAGGTAGCGGAAGGTACGGGTCAGGCCGCCCGCCTCGATCTGCTTCACGACCCGCCCGTGCGGAGCATGGACATCCCACTCGTAGCGAACCTCCAGCCCGCCCGGTTCGCCGTGGGCGACCAGCATGTGCTCGCGCCAGGCGAATACCCGGACCACCTGGCCAAGACGGTCGCGCACGGCGATCAGATCGCCGCTGTCGCTGAACTGGTAGCGCACCAGCCAGTCGAGCCCCGGGCTCTGCGGATCGATGTAGTCCGGAGGCGGTCCGTCGTGGCTGGCCAGGATCACGCCGAACAGACGCAGGCCGTCGTCGCCCTCGCTCGGCTCGCAGGCTTGCTGGTAGACCAGCGCATAGCTGCGCCCGGCGCTGTCGCGCACGCCGGTGAGCAGGCCACGTCCGCTCCAGCGGAACTCGGTGCGGTAGCCGGCGCGGCCGAAGCTGGCCTGCAGGCGCCAGATACCGTCGGGGCAACGCTGGAAATGCAGGTAGCTGTGGCCGGACAGCACCAGCACGGAGCCCTCCTGCGTCTGCAGTTCGGCCGGCACCGCCGCCCAGCGCCCGCGCCAGGCCTGCGCTTCGCCGCCGCTCGAACCGCCGCGGCGCAGCCACAGCTCCTCGCTGCCGGAATAATGCTGGGCGCCGGGAGCCAGCGCAGGAAAGCCGATCCGGCGGCCCTGGGCGTCGACCAGCACGCAGGCGTCTTCGCTCAGTTCCAGGTGCATGCTCTCGCCCGGCAGCCACCAGCCCCGGCCGAGCCGGCCGATACGGGGGTTGCTCGACAGGTAGCCACGGGCGAAGGTGAAGGTGTCCGGCGCCGCCAGGGCGAAATCGACCTCTTCCGGCAGCAGCTTGCTGCCGAGCATCGGGTTGACCGGCTTGCCCACCAACGGCACGCAGGCGGACACCCGGTCGGCCAGGCCGACCGCGCTGCTGCCGACGTGCACGGTGGGCGAGCCGGTGGAGATAACCCCTCCCGAGACTTTCTCGCCGACATGGGAAACCGGTAGGCCGCTCATCTATCCATCCTTCCTTGGGAAAAGCCGCGACAGGACATCCGCCCGCCGCTCAACAGTTGATATCGACATTGGGCGAGAGGATCTCGATCTCCCCCGGCGTCAGGCGGATCGTGCTCTGGCCGCAGCGCAAGAGGATCTCGCGGTCGGCGGTCAGCTCGATGCGCTGGCTGCCGAGGGTGATGCTCTGACCGTCCAGGGTGATCTTAGAGCCATCGTCGCTGCCGCCCACGCTCACTTCGTAGCTATCGCCCACCGACAAGGTCTTCTTCTTCATCACCTGGGTGCTCTGGTTCAGCCCGACCACGGTGTTCATCATCATGCCGACGTTCAGGCTGTAGCCGAGCCCGACGTTTTCCATGCGCCCCATGCCGACGTTCTGCAACGAGGCCATGAGGATGGTTTCCGTCTTGTTCATGCCGATCCTGACCGTCTCGTTGCGGTCGACCGTCTTGCTGCGGTTGGCATGCACGGTGATGGTCTCGTTGTTGTCCACGGTCTCGGTGCGATCGTGCTTCACATGCACCGTCTCGTCGTGGTCGATGGTCTTGGTCCGGTCGTGGCCGACCCAGTGGCTCTCGTCGTTCTCGACCTCGATGTCCTGGTTCCTCTCGGCATGGATGAACAACTGCTCGGCGCCCTTCTTGTCCTCCATGCGGATCTCGTTGAAGTTGGCCGGCGTGCCGCCCTTGCTCGAACGGCTCTTGGTGCCGCTCTGGGTAGCGTTCGCCGGCAGCTCGTAGGGCACCGTCTGCTCGGCGTTGTAGACCCGCCCGGTGATGATCGGCCGGTCCGGGTCGCCTTCGAGGAAGCTGACGATCACTTCCTGGCCGATCCGCGGGATCTGGATCGAGCCCCAGTTCTTCCCGGCCCAGGCCTGCGAGACGCGCATCCAGCAGGAGCTGTTCTCGTTGGACTGGTCGTGGCGGTCCCAGTGGAAATGCACCTTGACCCGGCCATACTGGTCGGTCCAGATCTCCTCGCCCTTGGGCCCGACCACCAGCGCGGTCTGCGGGCCGCGCACCACCGGCACCGGGGTCGACGGCAAGGGGCGGAAAGCCTGGCCGGCGTCGATACAGTCCAGCTCGCTCTCGAACTGCGCGCCGCCCCCGCCATTACCGGTCTCGTAGAGTTCCTGGACTACCCGGTACTCGGCGCCAACCACCAGGTATTCGCGGTTCTGGTCCAGGCGCGGGTAGTTGCTCAGGTGGAACAGATGGCCCGCCCCGATACCCCTGGCGCATCCCCGCAGGCGAACTCGCTCGTACTGGGTCTGGATCGCCTCGATGCGGGTCCGTGCATAGTGTTCGCCGTCCTGACTCTGCACATACTCGCCAGGGTAGTCGTAGAGCGGGTAGTCGGCCGCGGCATGGGCGCGCCCGACATTGGAGCGCACTTCCAGGCGGGTGCCGGGACGCTGGAAGTCGTAGTCGTTGAGGCTTAGCGAGCCGGGCTGGACCTCGCGCGCCATGTGCCAGTCGAAGAAGTGGTCGCGCTCGCGATGGCCGAGGCTCGGCGGGTAATAGGGCACGCTGGTGTAGCCGGCCGGGCTGTGGTGCGCGCCGTAGGCATCGGAGAGCACCAGGATGTGGCGCTTCTTTTCGTGGCGGAACCAGTAGTAGATGCCTTCCTGCTCCATCAGCCGGCTGACGAAATCGAAGCTGGTCTCGCGGTATTGCACACAGTATTCCCACTCGCGGTAGGAGCGGCTCAGGGCGTCCTCGAAGTCGGAGAAGCCAAGGTCGCGGAACACCTGCTTGATGATGTCCGGGACCTTCTGGTTCTGGAAGATGCGGCAGTCGGAGGTGCGCGTCAGCAGCCACAGCCAGGGCCGCAGGGTGACCTGGTAGCTGGCGAACTGGCCGGCGCCGGCGCCCTGGCTACAGCGCGCGACGATGCCGTGGAAATACCGCCGGCTGCCGCCGGGGAGTTCCAGCGCGAGGCTCATCGGCTTGCCCAACAGGGCATCCAGAGGCAAGGCGGGATTGCTCGAGACCAGTTCGAGCTCGTGGCTGAACAGCCGGCCCAGCTCTTCGCGACCCTCCAGCCGTTGCAGTTGCAGGACCTCGGGTCCCAGCGGGGAGTCCACGTGTACCAGGCGGGTGTGTTGGGAGAACAGCATGGGGAATCTTCCTTGATAGTCACCTGCGGCGGGCGGCCCGAACAACGCGCCAGCAGCGCGCCAGATGATCGTACAACCCAGTGCCGTCGCGAAAGGCTGGCCAATAGCCACGACACTCCTGCCCGCCTCCTGCGGACCCGCCGACCCTAAGCCAGAACCAAAGCCGAAGCAACGACGGCTTTGTCGAAAAGTATTTCCGCTCCGAGCACGCTGCGGCGCATTGGCCCATTGCCCGATACCCGGCAAAAATGAGATATTCACGAACGTGAATCATTCTCATATTTCAATCCCATCTCCCCGCCTGCTGCTGGTCGAAGACGACCCGCGCCTACGCGAGGATCTCGACGCGCATTTCCGCCGGCGCGGCTTCCGCGTAACCGTCTGCGGCGATGGCTCGCACGGACTGGAAGCCGCCGGGCGCGAAGCGTTCGACCTGGTGTTGCTGGACATCATGCTACCCGGCCTCGACGGCCTGGCGCTGCTGGAGTCGCTGCGCCGCGAGCAGGCCACGCCGGTGATGCTGATGTCGGCCCTGGGCGCCGAACAGGATCGCATCAGCGGCTTCACCCGCGGCGCCGACGACTACCTGCCGAAGCCGTTCAGCCTGGCCGAGCTGGATGCCCGCACCGACGCCCTGCTGCGCCGCGTACGACTGGACCGCCTGCCGTTGGCGCAGCGGCGGGATACCCGGCTGGTGTTCGACGACCAGGCCCAGGATGTGCTCCACCAGGGCCTTCCGGCGGGGCTGACGCCATCCGAGTACCGCCTCCTGGCGACGCTCCGCGAACACGCTGGCGAGGCGCTGAGCAAGCCGTTCCTCTACCGGAGCGTGCTGCACCGCAGCTACACGCGCCTCGACCGCGGTCTCGACGTGCACGTCTGCAACCTGCGGCGCAAGCTCGCCGTGGTCGCCGTCCGTCACCTGCAGATCCAGGCGGTGCGCGGCCAGGGCTACCTGCTGGTGGAGACGGAACACCCCTGATGCGCAGGCACCCGCTGTTATGGAAACTGGCGCTGCTGCAGGTCGGCTTCTGCCTGCTGCTGACCTGGCTGATCTACACCTGGGGCCTGTCGGTGGAGCGCAGCACCTACTTCCTCGCCCCGGCCGACCGCCACTACCTGGCGGATTACGCGCGGCAGGCGGAGGATGCCTGGCGCAGAGAGGGCGCCGCGGGCGCCGAACGCTTCCGCAAGGAACTGTCGGCGAAGGAAGATACCTGGGTGGCGCTGGTCGGACCGCACCTGGAAAGCCTCGGCAGCACGCCGCTAAGCGCCGAGGAGTCGAGCCACCTGACCTTCATGCGCAAGCTCGACTGGCCGATGAGCCGGCGCCTGCAGGACGAACTGCCGTACGTCAGCATCGAGTTCCCCGGACATCCCGAGCAGGGCCGGCTGGTAATCCAGTTACCGGAGCGCCTGCTGCCCGGCGGACTGACCCCCTGGACCCACCTGGTCACCCACGGCATAGTCCCGACCTTGCTGGCCGCCCTGCTCGGCCTGCTGCTCTATCGCCACCTGGTGGTGCCGCTGAACCGCTTGCGCGATCGCGCCGACGCCCTGCGCGCCGACGAACTGGAAAGCACTCCCCTCGCCGCACCGCTGGCGGCCCGCCGCGACGAACTCGGCGAGCTGGCCCAGGCCCTGGAGCACATGGCCGAGCGCCTGCGCCTGAGTCTCGCCCAGCAGCGCCTGCTGCTGCGCACCCTGTCCCACGAACTGCGCACGCCGCTGGCGCGCCTGCGCATCGCCCACGACAGCGAGCTACCGCCGGAGCAGTTGCGCCAGCGCCTGGATCGCGAAATCGGCGACATGCAACGACTGCTGGAAGACACCCTCGACCTCGCCTGGATGGACACCGAGCGCCCGCAACTACCCACCGAGCCGGTGCTGGCGCTGTCGGTGTGGGAAGCGCTGCGCGAGGACGCCTGTTTCGAAAGCGGCTGGGACCCGGCGCGGCTACCCTGCCGCTTGGGCGTCGACTGTCGCGTCGAGGTCCACCTGGACAGCCTGGCCCAGGCCATGGAGAACCTCCTGCGCAACGCCATCCGTCACTCGCCCGAGGACGGCACGGTCAGCCTCGACGGCGAGCGCGAGGGCGACTTCTGGCACCTGCGCCTGCAGGACCAGGGCCCTGGCGTGGCGGAAGACCAGTTGGAACGCATCTTCCTCCCCTACCAGCGCCTGGACGATAGCGCCGGCGAAGGTTTCGGCCTCGGCCTGGCGATCGCCCGGCGCGCCATCGAGCTACAGGGCGGCCGGCTCTGGGCCAGCAACGGCAAGCCCGGATTGTGCCTGCACCTGTGGCTGCCGGCGGCCGCCTGAGGGCGAAGTGTTTAGAAAGTTAATGCGCTTTACTCTCAAATAACAATAAATATCATTTGTGATCTCTTGCATTTCGCTGCATTGCCCGGAGATCACCGATGTCCTCACGCGCCCTTCCCGCCGTTCCCTTCCTGCTGCTGTCCAGTTGCCTGCTCGCCAACGCCGTACACGCCGCCGGCCAGGGCGACGGCTCCGTCATCGAGCTGGGCGAGCAGACCGTGGTCGCCACCGCCCAGGAGGAAACCAAGCAGGCGCCGGGGGTTTCCATCATCACCGCCGAGGACATCGCCAAGCGACCGCCGAGCAACGACCTGTCGCAGATCATCCGGACCATGCCGGGGGTCAACCTGACCGGCAACAGCTCCAGCGGCCAGCGTGGAAACAACCGGCAGATCGACATCCGCGGCATGGGCCCGGAGAACACCCTGATCCTGGTCGACGGCAAGCCGGTCAGCTCGCGCAACTCGGTGCGCTACGGCTGGCGCGGCGAGCGCGACAGCCGCGGCGACACCAACTGGGTGCCGGCCGACCAGGTCGAGCGCATCGAAGTGATCCGCGGCCCGGCGGCGGCGCGCTACGGCAACGGCGCGGCGGGCGGCGTGGTGAACATCATCACCAAGCAGGCCGGCGCGGAAACCCACGGTAATCTCAGCGTCTACAGCAATTTCCCGCAACACAAGGCCGAAGGCGCCAGCGAACGGATGAGCTTCGGTCTCAACGGGCCGCTCACGGAAAACCTCAGCTACCGCGTCTACGGCAACATCGCCAAGACCGACTCGGACGACTGGGACATCAACGCCGGCCACGAATCCAACCGCACCGGCAAGCAGGCCGGCACCCTCCCCGCCGGTCGCGAAGGCGTGCGCAACAAGGACATCGACGGGCTGCTCAGCTGGCGCCTGACGCCCGAGCAGACCCTCGAGTTCGAGGCCGGCTTCAGCCGCCAGGGCAACATCTACACCGGCGACACGCAGAACACCAACAGCAACAACTACGTGAAGCAGATGCTCGGCCACGAGACCAACCGCATGTACCGCGAGACCTACTCGGTCACCCATCGCGGCGAATGGGACTTCGGCAGCTCGCTGGCCTACCTGCAGTACGAGAAGACCCGCAACAGCCGGATCAACGAAGGCCTGGCCGGCGGCACCGAAGGTATCTTCGACCCCAACAACGCCGGCTTCTACACCGCCACCCTGCGCGACCTGACCGCCCACGGCGAGGTCAACCTGCCGCTGCACCTGGGCTACGAGCAGACCCTGACCCTCGGCAGCGAGTGGACCGAGCAGAAGCTCGACGACCCCAGCTCCAACACCCAGAACACCGAGGAAGGCGGCTCGATCCCCGGTCTCGCCGGAAAGAACCGCAGCAGCAGTTCCTCGGCGCGGATCTTCTCGCTGTTCGCCGAGGACAACATCGAGCTGATGCCCGGCACCATGCTCACCCCAGGCCTGCGCTGGGACCACCACGACATCGTCGGCGACAACTGGAGCCCATCGCTGAACCTGTCCCACGCGCTCACCGAGCGGGTCACCCTGAAGGCCGGTATCGCCCGCGCCTACAAGGCCCCCAACCTGTACCAGCTGAACCCCGACTACCTGCTCTACAGCCGTGGCCAGGGTTGCTACGGGCAAAGCACCAGTTGCTACCTGCGCGGCAACGACGGCCTCAAGGCCGAGACCAGCGTGAACAAGGAACTGGGCATCGAATACAGCCACGACGGCCTGGTAGCGGGGCTGACCTACTTCCGCAACGACTACAAGAACAAGATCGAATCCGGCCTGTCACCGGTCGACCACGCCAGCGGCGGCAAGGGCGACTACGCCAACGCGGCGATCTACCAGTGGGAGAACGTGCCCAAGGCGGTGGTCGAGGGCCTCGAAGGCACCCTGACCCTGCCCCTGGCCGACGGCCTGAAGTGGAGCAACAACTTCACCTACATGCTGCAATCGAAGAACAAGGAAACCGGCGACGTGCTCTCGGTGACGCCGCGCTACACCCTCAACTCGATGCTCGACTGGCAGGCCACCGACGACCTCTCGCTGCAAGCCACGGTCACCTGGTACGGCAAGCAGAAGCCGAAGAAATACGACTATCACGGCGACCGTGTCACCGGCAGCGCCAACGACCAGCTCTCGCCCTACGCCATCGCCGGCCTCGGCGGCACCTATCGGTTGAGCAAGAACCTGAGCCTCGGCGCCGGCGTCGACAACCTGTTCGACAAGCGCCTGTTCCGCGCCGGCAATGCCCAGGGCGTGGTCGGCATCGACGGGGCCGGCGCGGCGACCTACAACGAGCCCGGACGGACCTTCTATACCAGCCTGACCGCGTCGTTCTGAGCCATAACGAGAAAGCCTGATGAGAACCTCCCTGCTCGTCGCCGCCCTGGGCCTCGCCCTGGCGGCGGCCCTGCCCGGCGGCGCGCCGCTGGCGCAACCGGACCCCGAGGCGACCATGGACCGCAGCCTGCTGCAACGCCAGGACCTGCCCTATCGCTTCAGCGCCGTGGACCTGGATTCCGTCGATGGCCAGCGGCATTACCGGCTGTGGCTCGGCCGACCGCTGCAGGCACCGCCCGCCGCCGGCTACCCGGTGGTCTGGATGCTCGACGGCAACGCCGCCGTCGGCGCCCTCGACGAGTCAACCCTGAGACGCCTGGCCGACGGCGACGCACCGCTGCTGGTCGCCATCGGCTACCGCACGCCGCTGCGCATCGACCGCGCCGGGCGTACCTTCGACTACACCCCCGCGAGTCCCGGCCAGGCCGATCAGCGCGACCCGCTCAACGGCCTGCCCAGCGGTGGCGCCGACGCCTTCCTCGGCCTGCTGCGCGACGGCATGCGCCCGGCCGTGGCGGCGCAGGCGCCCCTGGACACTGCGCGACAAACCCTCTGGGGACACTCCTACGGCGGCTTGCTGGTGCTCCACGCACTGTTCACCCGTCCCGGCGAGTTCGCCCGCTACGCCGCGGCCAGCCCGTCGCTGTGGTGGCGCGACGGGGCGATCCTCGGCGAACGAGCGGGGCTCGAACAGCGCCTGCGCGGAAAGCGCGCGGAACTCCTGCTCTGGCGCGGCAGCGCCGAACCGGCCAGCCCGCGCGGCTCGCTGAAAGCCGAGCCGGGCCAGGCGATGGCGCGGCTGGTAGATGACCTGCGCCGGGTTGCCGGGCTCACGCTGGACTTCCAGCCGCTCGACGGCCTGGGTCATGGCGAAACGCTGGGGGCCTCGTTGCGCCTTCTGCTCGCCCGTCCGGCGGTGGAACGCCAGCGCTGAAGACGCACGCTCCCAAGAGAACCGAGGCAACGGCGGATAACCGCTTCGCGGTTATTCGCCCTACCGGAAGCCAGGCATCCGCGCGCCGCTGCATCCCTCTACGCTGCACGGCATCCTCTCCCGCCTGCGGGAGAGGGTTGGGGTGAGGGAAAATCGCCCTACGCTACCACCGGAATCAGCGGGTCGGCCGCCGCCAGCGCCACGGCGCGGTCCGCCGCCGGCGGGTAGATCCACACGCCATTGATCTCGGTCTTGATCTTCTTGCCCTCCTCGCGCACGAACCGTACCTGGCGGTCCCAGCCCTCGGTGAACACCGCGCCCCAGCCGCCGAGATCGAGACAGGTCACGTACTTCACCTGGCTGTAGGGAATCGGCTCGACGCCGAGCAGGTCGGCGGCCACGTTATTGCCGGCCGAGCGACCCAGGGCGATGGCGTGCTGGCAGGTCATCAGGGCATGGTTGCCGAGGTCGTCGGTAGCCGCGCGGGCCACGTCGCCGGTGGCGTAGACATCGTCGAGACCGAGCACCTTGAGGTTGCGGTCGACATGCAGGCGACCCTGGGCATCGCGCTCGCCCGGAATCTGCCCGGTCAGGGTGCTGGCCCGCACGCCCACGGTCCAGACCACGGTCTTCGCCTCGATCCGCTGGCCGTCGTCGAGCGTCACGCCCTCGGCATCCACCGCCGCCACCGAACGCCCCAGGCACCACTCCACGCCCAGTTCCGCCGAGGCCTCGGCGATCAAGCCGCTCAGGTCCGCGCCCATCGATGCGCCGATGGCGGCGCCGCGGTCGACCACGATCACTCGCAGCGCCGCTTTCTCGCCGAGGATCGCCCGCAGGCGCGCCGGCATCTCGGTGGCGGTCTCGATGCCGGTGAAGCCGCCGCCGGCGACCACCACGGTGTTGCGTGCCGGTGAATCCGGCAAGTCGCGCAGGGCATGCAGGTGTGCCTCTAGGCGCAGGGCGTCTTCCAACTGGTCGACATCGAAGGCAGCGTCGATGCCGACGACACTCGCCGGACGCCACACGCCGCTGCCGGCCGCCAGCACCAGGCGGTCGTAGTCCAGTTGCGCCAGCGTGCCCTCGGCATCGCGGTACTCCACCCACTTGCCGGCCACGTCGATGCGCTGCGCGCTGCCCTGCACGAAACGCACGCCGACCGCGGCGAACAATTCGCCCAGTGGCGCCGCCATGCGCTGCACGTCAGGCTCGTAGAAACGCGGGCGGATGCGCAGCTCGGGCTGCGGCGCGAGCACCGCGACCTCGACGTCGTCGCGGCCCTGGCGGTCGAGCTGGCGCACTGCGCTCAGCGCGCTCCACATGCCGGCGAATCCGGCACCGACGATCAGGATACGTTGTTTCATTGGGGGCTCCTGGAGGGAAAGGACGGGATATCCGGAGAAAAGCCTCTCCGCAACTACGACTATATTTGTCGTAGTTAAGAAGATCAATCCCCGAAAAGCGTTCCGACAGGCAATCGCCCCTCGCCGTGAAAGAGAGGAAAAGACGTCGAAAACATACGAAAAGGATCGGAGATAGAGCGCTTCGAGGCGGAAGACAGCGAACGACCTGTCCTTGTGAGCGACCTGAAAACCGCGCAGAATATTGCGAATATTTCTATCGGAGTTAGTGATGGCTCTCTATAGCGCCGGCGTCGAATACGGCATCCACTGCCTGTTGTTCCTCGCCGACGAGAAAGGCGACAGCCGCGAGTCCAGCGTACGCACCCTCGCCGAGTTGCAGGGCGTGCCGCCGGAACTGCTGGCCAAGGTCTTCACCCGCCTGGCCAAGGCCGGCCTGGTGGCTGCCACCGAAGGCGTGCGCGGTGGCTTCCGCCTGGCACGGCCGGCCAACGAAATCAGCGTGCTCGACGTGGTCCGCGCCATCGACGGCGACAAATCGATCTTCGAATGCCGCGAGGTCCGCGAGCGCTGCGCGATCTTCGAAGGCAACCCGCCTTCCTGGGCGACCCGCAACACCTGCTCGATCCACGCGGTGATGCTCACCGCGCAGAAGCGCATGGAAGAAGCGCTGGCCCAGCAGACCATCCTCGACCTGGTACGCCGGGTGGGGCGTATCGCGCCACCGGAGTTCGGCGAAGAAGTGCTGCGCTGGATGGATGCCAGCCGGGAAGGACGCGGCGGCTCCCGCGACTAGCCCTTGGCGCATACGGAGCGGCGCCGCAAGCCCGTTTCGCGGAAAACACCATTGTCGACTGCGGTGCTAATCGCGCCGGCGTTTCTCCCTACCCTATCGCCAGAGGCCGCCGCAGAGCGGCCGCCGGCCCACTGCAATGGCCCGTGACCAACTTGCGTGATAGGTGAACGATGGAACCTGGCAGCTACCAACTGACCATGAGCGTGCTCATGACCCCCGACAAGGCGAACTTCTCCGGCAACGTCCACGGCGGCGCGCTGCTCAAGCTCCTCGACGAAGTGGCCTTTGCCTGCGCCAAGCGCTACGCCGGACGCTACGTGGTGACCCTGTCGGTGGATCAGGTGATCTTCCGCGAGCCGATCCATGTCGGCGAACTGGTGACCTTCCTCGCCTCGGTGAACTACACCGGGCGCACTTCGATGGAGGTCGGGGTGAAGGTGATGACCGAGAACATCCACGAGCGCACCGTGCGCCATACCAACAGTTGCTTCTTCACCATGGTGGCGATGGACGACCAGCGCCGGCCGGTGGCGGTGCGTCCGCTGGAACCGGAGACCGCGATCGAGAAACGCCGCTACGCCCAGGCCCTGGCCCGGCGCGAGCAGCGCAAGCTGATGGAACTGCGCTACCAGGAGATCCGCGAACAGGTGGATCACGCGATGCCGGCCTGAACGCCGCCCGGCCCGCGGGCCGGGTCCTCAGCCCTCGCCGACCAGGCTCTCGAACGCTTCTTCCAGCACGCTGGCGCTGCCGGGGCGGACCACCCGCGCCACCTCCCGGCCGTCGCGAAGAAAGACGAAGGTCGGCCACAGCTTGACCTGGAACGAGCGCCCCAGGCGGCGCCCGGGACCGTCCTCGACCTTCAGGTGGCCGACCTCCGGATAGTCGCTGAATACTTCCGCCAGCAGCGGCTGGGCGGCCTGGCAATGGCCGCACCAGTCGGTACCGAACTCCACCAGCGTCGGACCGGCGAGCCGGTCCAGTTCGTCGCGCGCCGGTGCCTCGGCGCTGTATCGGGTCTTCATACGCTGCTTCTCCATGAGCTTGGCTGACAGGACGGCAGACTCCCGCGGCGGCGCCAGGTTCGACCCACGCGACGATGGACTCAGCGTTTCCGCACGCGCGCCATGCAGCGCTGGTAGCGTTCGTCGACGCGCTTGGCGAACCAGGCGGTGGTCAGCTTGCGGGTGATCTTCGGGCTCTCCAGGGTGATCCCCGGCAGCACGGCGCGGGGCAATGTCTTGCCGGTGGCGCTTTCGGCCAGGGCGAAGACCTTGCGGTACAGCGCGCTGTCGGCGAACTCCGGGCTGTCGCCCTGCTCCAGCGCCCGGCGGATCGCCGCGTCGCTCATGTCCAGGCGCTTGCCGAGGCTGCGCACGGCCAGTTCGGTGGAGCCCGGCGTGCGCGTGCCGTAGCGGATCAGATCGCCATCCAGCGCCAGCGGAATCCCCGAGACGCGACTCACCGCGCTCTGGAACGCGGCGTTGCGACTGGCATACCAGCCGGCGTTGAAGTCGGCGAAGCGGTACAGCGGCGCCGGGTAGTCCGCCGGATAGCCAAGCAGGTGGGCGATGCCGAAATACATGCCGCCGCGCCGGCTGAACACCTCGCGGCGGATGCTGCCGTCCAGCGGATAGGGATAGCCGTCCGCGTGCTGCTCGGCGAAAGCGATGCTGACCTGCATCGGCCCGCCGGTGTGTACCGGGTTGAAGCCGCCGAACAGCTTGCCGCCCATGGGCACGATGGCGATGAAATCGTCGAATGTCTCGCTCAGTTCCTTCTCCGTGCGCGCCGCGGCCAGGCGCTGGCTGTAGGTGCGGCCATCGGGCGACTTGATATTCAGCGCTGAGCTGACCAGGAACGCCGGCACGTGCAGCTTGCCGGCACGACGCTCGACCTCGCGGGTGGCGATCCTGCCCAGGCCGGCCACCGGCGGGTCGACCTGGTAGGTGGACTCCTGCTCGGTCACCGCCAGCACCGCACAGAGATTCTCGTCGCTGGGGTAGATCTGCTGGGCGGAAAAGGCCGCGTAGATATCGCTGGCCCACCCTTGGCGATCGCGCACCGTGGCCGGCATCAGGCGGACGATCTTCGCCCGTACTTCGTCGGGGTTGGGCGGCGGCGGCTCCGCCGACCGCGAACTGCACCCGGCCAGCGCCAGGAGCATGAGCAACCCCGTTACGCCGCGACCCTGGCGTACTGCTTTCATCTGCGATTCCCTGTTCCGTTGCGAAGTGGGCGGCCGGTGGCGACCGCCGAAGCCAGGGCATTCTAGCCGAGCATCCGGCGGCTTCCGTACCGTCCGTCACGCACGGTCGCGGTTCAGAGCGCTGCGTCGGTGCGCTGCCGCTTGACCCGACGCCAGGTCGAGGGCGAGGCGCCGGCCAGCCGGAGAAAGATCCGCGAGAAATGCGGCTGGTCGGAAAAGCCGCAGGCGACGCCGATCTGCGAAAGCGGTTCGTCGCTGCCCAGCATCAGCTCCTTGGCCCGGTCGACGCGCATGCGCATCAGCCATTCGTGGGGCGAAACACCGGTGCTGCACTTGAAGGCCTTGGTGAAATAGCTGCGCGAGAGCCCGCACTCCTCGGCCAGGCGCGCCACCGATACGCCCTCGGCCAGATGCCCGGCGATCAGCTCCTTGGCCCTGCGCAATTGCCAGGGCGCCAGGCCCTTGCCGGTGCAGACCGGGACCTGGGTCGAAGCGAAGCGATCCTGAACGTGGGTCAACAGCGCCAGCATGACCTGCTCGATGAACAGTTCGTTGCGCTCGCCCGCCCTGGCGAAGCTGGGCAGCAGCGCCAGCGCCAGGTGATAGACCACCGGATCGTCGACACCGATGATCCGCTCCGGCTCGGCGGACGCGCGTTGCCCTTCTTCGTAGAGAAACTCCTTTATCGAAGCGCGCGGCAACATGAAGCGGACATTGTCGTAAGTTGTCCGGTGCTGGCACTTTATTTCATCGCCAAGATAGGCGATGGAGATACTTTTCCGTGGATGTCCGCCATCGAAAACCAGTTTGTTTCCATTCCAGAGACGATGGGAATTGAAATCGCGCAACTGCACGATGACGGAAAACGAATCGGCACAAGGAATATGGATCACCTTGTCCGGATCGGGAGTCGCCTCACTATTGCGAATCAAGGCGTACCCTTCTCCCCTTATGATGTTCCCTGGCGTGGATTGGTCGCCCTTTGTTCTGTCTATGGCAACAGTCATGACTCCCCCTGATTCCATGCGCCTGATGATCTCGTGACACTTTTCTCTCGACGCGAAAAACGACGCACGAAAGCTCCCCCAGAGATTAATCCGAGGGAGCCGTTCCGGGGAAATCTAACCGACGAAGATAACTACCAGATTACTGCGCTGTTACTCGATGATATAACGCTCAACCCTTTTCCTTTTCCGACGGGCCAGCGGCCTGGTCGAGGCGATGCCGACCCGGTAGTTGCCCCAGCACATGGCCGACCGAACCCGCCTTGTCGCAGGCCGAGGCGAACGCGCAACCGCCGAGCAATTGCTTGCCGACCGGGATGACCTGCTCGCCGAGCAGGATGCCGAGCAACCCCACCAGCGCCACCAGCGGCGGAGCCGGCGAACGCACCTGCAGCAGGCTGTAGACGATCCCCACCAACAGTCCGGCGCCCAGCGACAATACGTAGAGCTTCATCTTCGTTCTCCTTCGCGGCCGTGCCGCCCGGCGGACCGGAGCGGCACGGCCGGCATTCACTTGGCCGGATTCGGGCCGATGCGTTCGCCGTGGGTCACCCGCTCGGGCGCCTTGTGCACCATGGTGTAGGCGTAGTCCACGCCCATGCCGTAGGCCCCGGAATGCTCCTTGGCGATGGCCATCACGGCGTCGTAGGTATCCCGGCGGGCCCAGTCGCGCTGCCACTCCAGCAGGACCTGCTGCCAGGTCACCGGTACCACGCCGGCCTGGACCATGCGGTCCATGGCGTACTTGTGGGCGTCGCTGGAGGTGCCGCCCGAGGCATCGGCCACCATGTAGATCTCGTAGCCGCCCTCGAGCATGGCGCAGAGGGCGAAGGTGGTGTTGCAGACCTCGGTCCACAGCCCGGCGACCACGACCTTCTTGCGGCCCGCGGCGGCCAGCGAGTCGCGCACGTTCTGGTCGTCCCAGGAGTTCATCGAGGTGCGTTCGAGGATCTTCTGCTCGGGGAACACCGCCAGCAGCTCCGGATAGGTCGGGCCGGAGAAGCTGTCGGTTTCCACCGTGGTGATGGTGACCGGGATGTCGAATACCTTCGCCGCCTTGGCCAGGCCCACTACGTTGTTCTTCAGCGTCTGGCGATCGATGGACTGTACGCCGAATGCCATCTGTGGCTGCTGGTCGATGAAGATGATCTGGCTGTTCTGCGGAGTTAGAACTTCGAGATAGTGGCTCATGATTGTTTCCTGACAACGAACGATGAATTCCAGCTGTTGCGCACAACAGCACGCAGGCCAACAGATAATTTCCCGTGGCCGGCCAGACTATGAAGCATGAATATTGGAAAAAACAAACTTTTCGAGAAAATAAATCACTGAACTGCGGCCCTGGATAAAGTTGAACGGCGATATTCAAAATATTCGACACATCCATACAAAAAGCGCACACAGAGACAATAAAAAAAGGATTACCAGCTAGCAGAATCGACAGTCCGCCCTATAAGAAAAAGCCCCCATGAAGTTCAGGACATGTCTCGCGCCTTACTTGCTATCGACCACCAGCAAGTTGCGCTTGCAGGAGGATGCGTCATTCGGGAAAACCGCTCTTTCGTCCCGTACGTTTCCCGCCGCACCTATCCTGTCCGGTGGCCTCTCTCGCCGCCGCCCTCGCTGACCGATTCCGCCCCGCTGCCAGGAGCACGCCATGAGCCACGATCCGCCGAGCAAGGACCGCCGCCATTTCCTCACTACCAGTTCGGTGCTGGGCGCCGCCGGAGTCCTGTGGTCCGCCCTGCCCTTCGCCAACGCCGCCAGCCTTTCTCCCGCAAGCAACCCAGGAGGTTCCATGACCGCCGACCTGATCCTGCACAACGGCCGCTTCCACACCGTGGACCGCGACAACCCCACCGCCACCGCCGTGGCGATCAAGGACGGCAAGTTCCTTGCCGTCGGCAACGACGCCGAGGCGATGCTCCATCGCGGCAGCGCCACCCAGGTGATCGACCTGCAGAAGCGCACCGTGATCCCCGGTCTCAACGACTCGCACCTGCACCTGATCCGCGGTGGCCTCAACTACAACCTGGAGCTGCGCTGGGAAGGCGTGCCCTCCCTGGCCGACGCCTTGCGCATGCTCAAGAACCAGGCCGAACGCACGCCCAGCCCCCAGTGGGTGCGGGTGGTCGGCGGCTGGAACGAGTTCCAGTTCGCCGAGAAGCGCATGCCGACCCTGGAGGAATTGAACAAGGCCGCGCCGGACACCCCGGTGTTCGTCCTCCACCTGTACGATCGCGCCCTGCTAAACCGCGCCGCCCTGCGCGTGGTCGGCTACACCAAGGACACGCCCAACCCGCCCGGCGGCGAGATCGTCCGCGACAGCAGCGGCGAACCCACCGGCATGCTGATCGCCCGGCCCAACGCGATGATTCTCTACGCCACCCTGGCCAAGGGACCGAAGCTGCCGCTGGAATACCAGGTCAACTCCACCCGCCAGTTCATGCGCGAACTCAACCGCCTCGGCCTGACCAGCGCGATCGACGCCGGCGGCGGCTTCCAGAACTACCCGGACGACTACCAGGTGATTCGCGAACTGGCCGACCAGGGCCAGCTCACCGTACGCATCGCCTACAACCTGTTCACCCAGAAACCGAAGGAAGAACTCGCCGACTTCAAGAACTGGACCGGCAGCGTCAAGTACGGCCAGGGCAGCGATTTCTTCCGCCATAACGGTGCCGGCGAGATGCTGGTGTTCTCCGCCGCCGACTTCGAGGACTTCCTCGAACCGCGCCCGGACCTGCCGCAGACCATGGAGCAGGAGCTGGAGCCGGTGGTCCGCCACCTGGTGGAGCAGCGCTGGCCGTTCCGCCTGCACGCCACCTACGACGAATCGATCTCGCGGATGCTCGACGTGTTCGAGAAGGTCGACCGCGACATTCCGTTCAACGGCCTGCCCTGGTTCTTCGACCACGCCGAGACCATCACCCCGCGCAACATCGAGCGGGTACGGGCACTCGGCGGCGGCATCGCGATCCAGGACCGCATGGCCTTCCAGGGCGAGTACTTCGTCGACCGCTACGGTGCCAAGGCCGCCGAGGCCACGCCGCCGATCCAGCGCATGCTCGCCGAGGGCGTGCCGGTGGGTGCCGGCACCGACGCCACCCGGGTCTCCAGCTACAACCCCTGGACCTCGCTGTACTGGCTGGTCAGCGGCCGCACCGTCGGCGGCATGGCCCTGTATCCGCAGGGCCTGCCGCGGGAAACCGCATTGCAGCTGTTCACCCACGGCAGCGCCTGGTTCTCCAGCGAGCAGGGCAAGAAAGGACAGATCAAGGTTGGCCAGCTCGCCGACCTGGCGGCGCTGTCGGCGGACTTCTTCGGCGTCGAGGAAGAGGCCATCAAGTGGATCGAGTCGGTGCTCACGGTGGTCGACGGCAAGGTCGTCTATGCCGCCGCCGAGTTCGACAAGCTCGGTCCGCCGGCGCCGCCGGTGCTGCCGGACTGGTCGCCGGTGGCCAAGGTACCCGGCCACTGGCGGCAAGGCGCGCCGCTGACCGCCCAGGTCCACCAGTGCGTCGGTGCCTGCGCGGTACACGCCCACGAGCACAACCGCGCGCGCCACTCCAACGTACCGGTGAGCGACTTCCAGGGTTTCTGGGGCGCATTCGGCTGTTCCTGCTTCGCTTTCTGACGTACCCGGGCGGGCCCTTCGCGGCCCGCCTCGCCCGGAGTTTTCCCGATGATCCGCGTTCGACCGGTCGGCCGCCTGGCCCTTTTCCTGGCGCTGGGCGGCACCTCGCCGTGCCACGCCGCGACACAGGAAGCCAAGGCACCCGACTACCTGGAGTGGCGCCTGCTCAACCGCAACTACTTCCTCTACAACGACTATCGCCGCGCGGACGCCGGGCGCGGCTACCGCAAGGAATGGGCACACGGCCTGATCGCCGACCTGGAGTCGGCCTATACTCCCGGCCGCGTCGGTTTCGGCCTCGATCTCCACGGCTTCGCCGGCTTCAAGCTCGACGGCGGACGTGGCCATGCCGGCACCGGCCTGTTGCCGCTGGACTCATCCGGCGATAACGCCAGCGAGTATTCCGACGCCGGCGCCGCACTCAAGCTGCGGCTCGGCGAGAGCCTGCTCAAGGTCGGCGAGATGACCGTCGAGACCCCGGTCTTCGATACCAGCGACAAGCGCCTGCAACCCCAGTACGCCAGGGGCTTCTTCCTGCAGAGCGACGACCTCGACCGCGTGCGGATCCAGGCCGGGCGCTTCACCGCCTTCAAGGAACAGGCCTCCAGCTCCGGCCATGGCGACTTCGACGGCTACGGCGCGAGCACCGCCGGCAGCGCCATCGGCTTCGCCGGCGCCAGCCTGGCGGCCAGCGACAACCTGAGCGGCTCGCTGTTCGCCGCGCAACTGGACAACGTCTGGCGCCAGGTCTATCTCAACATGAACCTGCAACGTGCCGCGTTCAGCCTGGATGGCAACCTCTATCGCACGCGCGACCAGGGCCGCAGCCGGGCCGGCGCGATCGACACCCTGGCCTACAGCCTGCAACTGAAGTACCGCGTCGGCGCGCAGGGTTTCTCCCTGGCCTACCAGCGTGTCCATGGGGATACGCCGTTCGACTTCGTCGGAGGTGACTCCATCTACCTCGCCAACTCGATCAAGTACGCCGATTTCAACGGTCCGGGCGAACGCTCCTGGCAGGCCCGCTACGACCTCGACCTGGCCCCGTTCGGCCTGCCGGGGCTGAGCTTCATGGCGCGTTACGTCAGCGGCCGCGCCATCGACGGCAGCCATGCGCCGGCCGGCGGCGCCTACAACCCGCTGGGCGCCGATGGCCGCTACCGGCCCTTGCAGGGCAGCGGCGGCAAGCACTGGGAGCGCGACCTCGACCTGCGCTACCTGTTCGCCTCGGGCCCGCTCAAGGACCTCTCGCTGAACGTCTCGCACCTCAGCCACCGGGCCAACGCGGCCCAGGCCGGTGACGACATCGACCGCCTCTACCTGATCGTCGAATACCCACTCAAAGGCTCGCTCTGACCATGACCGCACCCGCCGCCTCACCCTGGAGTCCCCTGCGCCAAGCCACCTTCCGCTGGCTATGGCTGGCCAGCATCGCCTCGAACATCGGCACCTGGATGCACGAGGTGGGCGCCGGCTGGCTGATGACCTCGCTCTCCGCCAGCCCGCTGAACGTGGCCCTGGTGCAGGTCGCCGGATCGCTGCCGATGTTCTTCCTGGCCCTGCCGGCCGGCGCCCTCGCCGATATCGTCGACAAGCGCCGCTACCTGCTCGGCGTGCAATTGTGGATGGCCTTGGTGGCCACCCTGCTGGCCAGCCTCACCCTGCTCCAGTTGACCAGCGTCTGGCTGCTGCTCGGCCTGACCCTGTGCATGGGCATCGGCACCGCGCTGATGATGCCGGCCTGGAGCGCCACCACTCCGGAACTGGTGGGCAAGGACGAACTGCCGGCGGCGGTGGCGCTGTCCAGTGTCGGGGTCAACCTGGCGCGGGCGGTCGGACCGGCCATCGCCGGGGTGCTGGTGAGCCTGGTCGGCCCCTGGCTGACCTTCGCCCTCAACGCCCTCTCCTTCTTCGCGGTGATCGCCGTGCTGCTGGCCTGGAAACGCGAGGCCGTGCCCTCGGTGCTGCCGGCGGAACGCCTGTTCGGCGCCCTGCGCGCCGGCTGGCGCTACAGCCGCAGCTCGAGGCCACTGCAATCGGTGCTGGTGCGTGCGGTGGCGTTCTTCCTCGGCGCCAGCGCCGGCATGTCGCTGCTGCCCCTGATCGTGCGCGGCGAACTGCATGGCAACGCCATGGACTTCGGCCTGCTGCTGGGCAGCGTCGGCGTCGGCGCGGTGCTCGGCGCCGCGTTCCTGCCGCGCCTGCGCGAACGCCTCGGCAGCGACCGCCTGGTGCTGCTCTCCAGCGTGCTCTACGCACTGGTGCTGGTGGCCCTGGCGCTGCTGCGCAACCTCTATTTGCTGGTGCCGGTGATGCTGCTCAGCGGCGCGGCATGGATCGCCGTGCTCTCCAGCCTGCAGGTCGCCGCGCAGACCTCCGTGCCGGCCTGGGTCCGCGCCCGCGCGCTGGCGGTCTACATCCTGGTGTTCTTCGGCAGCATGGCCGCCGGCGGCGCCCTGTGGGGTCTGGTCGCCAGCCACCTGTCGATCACCTTCGCCCTGCTCTGCGCCAGCGCCGCGCTGCTGCTCGGCCTGTTCGCGTCGCTGCGCTGCCGGCTGCCGGTCACCGAGGCCGAGGACCTCGCGCCGTCGCTGCACTGGCCGTCACCACTGGTCGACGAAGAGGTGGACCAGGAACGCGGCCCGGTGATGGTCACCCTCGAGTACGACATCGACCCACAGGACGCCGCGGCATTCCAGGCGGCGATGGTCGAGGTGCGCGCCATGCGTCGGCGCAACGGCGCGGTGTCCTGGGGGCTGGTCCAGGACAGCGGCAACCGTCGCCTGTGGCTGGAGTTCTTCATCGACGAATCCTGGCTGGAGCACCTGCGCCACCACCAGCGGGTGACCCGCGGCGAGTTGCGGGTCGAGGCCGCCGCCCGGCGCTTCCAGAGCGCCGGCGTGGAGGTGCGCATCCGCCATTACCTGCACGGCGCGGCCAGGCCTTGAGCCTCCCGGGCGACGGTCGTCGCCTGCCCCTGGCGGATCCGCCCACGGCTGTTATCCTGCTCGCCGATGGCGCCACAAGGACGGTGGCCGGTAGCGATGCCGCGCACCCGCGGCGCCGCGAACGCAACCCACAGGGAAGTCCACGCATGTCCTACGACTACGAGAAAACCAGCCTCACCCTCTACCGGGCGGTATTCAAGGCCAACTACGACGGCGACGTCGGTCGCTACCTGCATCCCGACAAGGAACTCGCCGAGGCTGCGGAAGTCGCCCCGCTGCTGCATCCGACCTTCGACAGCCCCAACACCCCTGGCGTCCCCGCCCGCGCGCCGGACATCGTCGCCGGCCGCGACGGCCTCTACGCCCCGGACACCGGCGGCACCTCGGTGTTCGACCGCGCCGGCGTGCTGCGCCGCGCCGACGGCGACTTCGTGATACCCGACGGCACCGACATCCCGCCGGACCTTAAGGTGAAGCAGGACAGCTACAACAAGCGCCTGCAAGCCACCCACTACACCATCATGCCGGCCAAGCCGATGTACCGGGAGGTCCTCATGGGCCAACTGGACAACTTCGTGCGCAACGCCATCCGCCGCCAATGGGAAAAAGCCCGCGGGCTCTAGGAGTGAACCATGAACCTGAAACCCCAGACCCTGATGGTGGCGATCCAGTGCGTCGCCGCGCGCACCCGCGAACTCGACGCGCAGTTGCAGAACGACGACCCGCAGAACGCCGCTGAACTCGAACAGTTGCTGGTCGGCTACGACCTCGCCGCCGACGACCTGAAGAACGCCTACGAGCAAGCCCTGGGCCAATACAGCGGCCTGCCGCCCTATGACCGGCTGATCGAAGAGCCGGCATCCTGACGGCCCGTGGGCAGGCCATCGTTGGCCTGCCCGCTCCAGCGCGCGCAGAGAAACGACAGATGGTCTTCGGCTGGCACGGCGACACCATCACCCGCGACACCGCAGTGTGCCGCGACTAGCGCAACGCCCAGGACGTACGGCGCTTCCTCGTCGGGCTGTGCGGCGCCGACTTCCGCTTCGATCGTGCCTTCATGGCCTGGATTGGCGACGGCGCGGCAAAATCCCTGAGTGAGGTGGCGGACGAACGGCGACGGCGCCACGCCGACACCAGCCCCTCCGCCTGAGCGAGCGCTCAGGCGCGGAAATGGCTCGGCGGCTGGCCGCTCCAGCGCTGGAAGGCATGGCGCAGGCTGGCGGTCTCGCTGAAGCCGAGTTCCTCGGCGATCCGGTAGATCGGCATGTCGCCGCTCTGCAACAACTCCTTGGCGCGGGCGAAGCGCAACTCGTCGAGCAATTGCTGGTAGCTGGTGCGCTGCTGCTGAAGGTGCCGGCGCAGGCTGCGCGACGAACAGTTCAGGCGCCTGGCCAGTTCCTCCAGGCCGGGCGGGTCCTGCAAGCGCTCGGCGAGGATCGCCCGGACCTTGTCCAGCCAGGCACGACGCGCGGCCAGGTCGATGTTCTGCCGCCGGCACTGTTCCAGCATCTCCCGGTGGGTCACCGGGTCGGCCAGCGGCAACGGGCGCTCCAGCCATTCGGCGGCGAAGCCGATGGCGCTGCGCTCGCGTTCGAAGTGCAACTCGCAGGCGAAACCCTCGGCGTAGGCCCGCGCCATCGCCTCGTCGCCGGCATAGTCGAAGGCCGCTTCCAGCAAGGGCAGCGGCTGGCCGAGCAGGTCGGCGCAGGTGACCTTCAGCGAGCCCAGGCAAAGCTCGGTGTTGAATGGCCGCAGCGCCTCGTCCTCGCCGTAGCCGGTGGCCACCAGCCAGGCGCGGCCGTCGGCGACTTCCAGCGACAGGTGGAAGTAGGTGCCGAGCAAGACCGGATAGCTGAGGCCGATGCGCAGCGCCTCG
This sequence comes from Pseudomonas sp. 203-8, assembly GCF_020708595.1. NCBI lineage: Bacteria > Pseudomonadati > Pseudomonadota > Gammaproteobacteria > Pseudomonadales > Pseudomonadaceae > Pseudomonas > Pseudomonas sp. 203-8. Next base: position 365,073 of record NZ_JAJFDF010000009.1, read on the forward strand.
CCGAGGGTCGGCGCGGAGAGCAGCGCGTAGCCGAGCAGGCCGTAGGCGGAAATCCGCGTGCGCAGTCCCAGGCGCAGGCCGAGGGCCGGCTCGTCGCTGAGCCGGCAGGCGTTGGCGAACACCTGCTGCTCCTGCCAGGGGCTGATCAGGCGCCGCAGGTCGAGCAGGTCGGCGGGGGTGATGCCACTGCCTTCGAGCAGTTGCTCGCGGGCGAACCCTTCCTTCTCCAGCAGCGAGAGAGTGAGGGTCGACATGTGCAGCGAGTTGAGCCAGGTGGCGCGGGAGAAGGTCGAGTCGATCATGGCGTGCCCATCGTTACCGGTGGCCGCGCCGCGCTGTTACCGCGCGGACGGGATACACAGGGTAGGCAAGTTGCGTGCCGCCGCGCCTGTCGCCGGTCCCGCAGGCAGTTGGCTCAACCGCGCGAGAGGAAGCGCATGCCCTCCTCCAGGCCGCTCAGGGTCAACGGATACATCTGTTCCTTGACCAGTTCACGGACCAGGCCGGTGGACGCCGTGTAGTTCCAGGTGTCCTTCGGATAGGGGTTGATCCAGATGAGCTTCTTGTACTTCTCCATGAAGCGCTGCATCCAGACGTAACCGGCTTCCTCGTTCCAGTGCTCGACGCTGCCGCCGGCCTGGGTGATTTCGTAGGGCGCCATCGCCGCGTCGCCGACGAACACCACCTTGTAGTCCGGACCGTACTTGTGCAGCAGGTCGAAGGTGGCGGTGCGTTCGCTGCTGCGGCGCAGGTTGTTCTTCCACACCGACTCGTAGATGAAGTTGTGGAAGTAGAAATACTCCAGGTGCTTGAACTCGGTCTTGCAGGCCGAGAACAGCTCCTCGCAGACCTTGACGTGGGCGTCCATCGAGCCGCCGATGTCCAGCAGCAGCAACAGCTTCACCGTGTTGCGCCGCTCCGGGCGCATCTGGATGTTGAGCAGCCCGGCGTCCTTCGCGGTGTGGTCGATGGTGCCGTCGATGTCCAGCTCCTCCGCCGCGCCCTCACGGGCGAACTTGCGCAGGCGCCGCAGGGCGATCTTGATGTTGCGCGTACCCAGTTCGACCTGGTCGTCGAGGTTCTTGTATTCGCGCTGGTCCCAGACCTTGGCCGCCTTGCCCTGGCGCTTGCCGGCGTCGCCGACGCGGATGCCCTCCGGGTTGAAACCGCCGGAGCCGAACGGACTGGTACCGCCGGTACCGATCCACTTGTTACCGCCGGCATGGCGCTCCTTCTGTTCCTCGAGGCGTTTCTTGAACTCCTCGATCAGCTTGTCCAGGCCGCCGAGGGACTGGATCTGCGCCTTTTCCTCGTCGGTCAGCAGGCGCTCGAACTCCTTGCGCAGCCATTCCTCGGGGATCAGCGCCTTGAGGTGGTCGTCGAGCTTCTCCAGGCCCTTGAAGTAGGCGCCGAAGGCCCGGTCGAACTTGTCGAAGTGGCGCTCGTCCTTGACCATGATGGTGCGCGCCAGGTAGTAGAACTCGTCCATGTCGGCGAACACCACGCGGTGCTTCAGGGCATCGATCAGGTCGAGCAGCTCGCGCACCGACACCGGCACCTTGGCTGCGCGCATTTCGTTGAACAGGTTGAGCAGCATGGCTGCGACCTCGTCTGTTGTCCGTTGATCCCGGCGCGCGAGCGCCGGTCAGTATTGGTGTTCTTGCGGCAGGTCGTCGGCGATGACGTACCAGTCGGCTTTCGAACCCACGTAGATGTGCCGCTGCGCTACCGATGGCAGCGGCGAGTCGAGGGTGCCGAGGGCAATAGAGGTGTACGTCGGGTCCTCGTTGCCGCCAAGCCACTGCAGGTTCGATCCGCAGTGGCGGCAGAAGGTACGGGTGACGCCTGGCGACGAGTGGTATTCGGCCACCGCGTCCGCTCCGGCGACATAGCGGAACGCCTCGCGGCGCACCTTGCCGTAGGTGGCGAACGCCGCGCCGTGGGCCTTGCGGCACTGGCTGCAATGACAATGACTGGCCGACTCGATGGGCGCGTCGATTTCATAGCTTACCGCGCCGCACAGGCAACTTCCGCTGAGCATGGGATGTTCCTCCGCTGTCTGGCGTGCCGCCCCGCAGCCCTTTCCCCGGAAAGGGCCGACGCACTCAGCGGCTGGCGCGGCGGCTCATGAACGCCAGGCGCTCGAGAAGCTGCACGTCCTGCTCGTTCTTCACCAGGGCGCCGGCCAGCGGCGGGATCGCCTTGGTCGGGTCGCGTTCGCGCAGCACCGCTTCGCCGATCTCGTCGGCCATCAGCAGCTTCAGCCAGTCGACCAGCTCGGAAGTCGAAGGTTTCTTTTTCAGGCCGGGCACCTTGCGCACGTCGAAGAAGATGTCCAGCGCCTCGCTGACCAGCGACTGCTTGATGTTCGGGTAGTGCACGTCGACGATCTTCTGCAACGTCTCGCGGTCGGGGAAGGCGATGTAATGGAAGAAGCAGCGGCGCAGGAAGGCGTCGGGCAGTTCCTTCTCGTTGTTCGAGGTGATGATGATGATCGGGCGCTGCTTCGCCTTGATGGTTTCGTTGGTCTCGTAGACGTAGAACTCCATCTTGTCGAGTTCCTGCAGCAGGTCGTTGGGGAACTCGATGTCGGCCTTGTCGATCTCGTCGATCAGCAGGATCACCCTCTCCTCGGCCTCGAAGGCCTCCCAGAGCTTGCCCTTCTTGATGTAGTTGCGCACGTCGTGAACCTTGTCCACGCCCAGCTGCGAATCGCGCAGGCGGCTTACCGCATCGTACTCGTAGAGGCCCTGGTGGGCCTTGGTGGTGGACTTGATGTGCCAGGTGATCAGCTTGGCGCCGAAGGACTCGGCCAACTGCTCGGCGAGCATGGTCTTGCCGGTGCCCGGTTCGCCCTTCACCAGCAGCGGCCGCTGCAGGGTGATGGCGGCGTTGACCGCGAGCTTGAGGTCGTCGGTGGCGACGTAGGACTGGGTGCCTTCGAACTTCATCAGGAAATCCTCGAACGGTAACGCCCTGGCTGGAAAACCGGGCAGTTCAGTATTGTTTGAAAACCCGACTATAACGCGGGGACAAGCGCACTGTGAACGCAGACGGGTCATTCAGTCACTGAATGCCCGGCCACCTCGCGACCCGCCGTTCCGCCCGCGTCTTCAGCCGTCGTCGTCGCGCGTCGCCGGGGAACGCTCGAAACGAGCGTTGAACGCCTCGACGAACGCGTTGCGGAGAATCCCGAGGAACGCCTGGAACGCGCTGACGTCCCGCTGGTGGATATTACCGCTCAGGTTCACACGGGTTGCGAACTGGTCTTTGCGCTGGTTCTTCAGCACCGTCTCGCCACCGCCGACCAGCGCCTCCCACACCGAGCGGAACAGGTTCTTGTCGCCATCCTCCACGTCCTGCCGCCAGTTGAACACGTCCACGTCGCGCAGCAGCGGCTTGATGTAGCCATCCAACTGGCTGCGCTTAGCCTGGGCCTCCAGCACCAGGTCGCCGGTGCCGGCATTGAAGTCGAACTTGCCATAGGCGCTGGCGAAGTCGTTGAGCCGCTTCAGCTCGACGCGGGTGACCCGCAGGCGCAGGTCGAAGTCCTCGAAGTCGCTCAGCGGGTCGAAATGCGCCGCCACTTCCAGCGGCGCCTGGCCGAGTATCCGCGCCGTGCCTTCGAGATGCGCCGGCCGCTCGCCCCGGGCGTCGGCCACGTTGGTCAGGTTATAGATGCTGGCGTTGAGCGCCGAGGCGTGCAGGTTCACCGGCGGCTTCGAAGTGAAGTTGCGGAAACGCAGGGTGCCGTCCACCACCCGCACCTCGTTGAGGGTGATCGGCAGCAGCTTGTCCAGTTGCTCGCGCCAGTCGGTGCCGGCACCGGTCTGCGAGGCGTCGCGGTCGCCGCCGGCATCGACGAAGTTGAGCTGCGGACGCTCGAAGACCACCCGCGCCACTACTGCGTGATCATCCCAGAGCGCCTGCCAGCTCACCGACAGGTCGATGCTCGGCGCGTCGAGGAACGGCACCGGCACCTTGCCGTTGTCCTTGACGATGCTCAGCCCGTCGATCCGATACGCGCCGCGCCAGAGCGCCAGGTCGACGTCGGCGATGTGCCCACGGTAGTCGCCCATGTCGGCCAGCTTGCCGTTCAGGTAGTCGCGCACCAGGTACGGCAGCGCCAGGTGCAGCGCCAGCAACAACAGAAGCAGCGCCGCCAGGCTGCCCAGGGGAATGGCATAGCGTTTCTTCATCGGTACGGCCCTCCTGGACAGTGGACACGCGCGGCGCGCCGCTGGTTCGAACGCGTCTGGACGCGCGGGCGGGGGCGGAATAGGCTGATTGATCTTTCTCCATGCGACAAGGACACCATCATGAGCCGCATCTTCGCAGACAACGCGCAGTCCATCGGCAACACGCCGCTGGTCCAGATCAACCGCATCGCCCCGCGCGGCGTCACCATCCTGGCCAAGATCGAAGGGCGCAACCCCGGCTATTCGGTGAAGTGCCGGATCGGCGCGAACATGATCTGGGATGCCGAAGCCAGCGGCAGACTGAAGTCCGGCATGACCCTGGTCGAGCCGACCTCCGGCAACACCGGCATCGGCCTCGCCTTCGTCGCCGCCGCACGCGGCTACAAACTGATCCTGACCATGCCGGCGTCGATGAGCCTGGAGCGACGCAAGGTGCTCAAGGCGCTGGGCGCGGAGCTAGTCCTGACCGAACCGGCGAAGGGCATGAAGGGTGCGATCCAGAAGGCCGAGGAACTGGTCGCGGGGGATCCCGGGAAGTACTTCATGCCGCAGCAGTTCGACAACCCGGCCAACCCGGCGATCCATGAGAAGACCACCGGCCCGGAGATCTGGAACGATACCGAGGGCGCGGTGGACGTGCTGGTCTCCGGGGTCGGCACCGGCGGCACCCTCACCGGCGTCTCGCGCTACATCAAGAACACCCGGGGCAAGCCGATCCTCGCCGTGGCGGTGGAGCCGGTGACCTCGCCGGTGATCAGCCAGACCCTCGCCGGCGAGGAGGTCAAGCCCGCCCCGCACAAGATCCAGGGCATCGGCGCCGGCTTCGTGCCGAAGAACCTCGACCTGTCGCTGGTCGACCGGGTCGAGAAGATCGGCGACGACGAAGCGAAGAACATGGCGCTGCGCCTGATGCAGGAAGAAGGCATCCTCTGCGGCATCTCCTCCGGCGCGGCGATGGCCGCCGCGGTGCGCCTGGCCGAGGAGCCGAACATGCAGGGCAAGACCATCGTGGTGATCCTCCCCGATTCCGGCGAGCGCTATCTTTCGAGCATGCTCTTCGACGGCCTGTTCAGCGAACAGGAACTGACCCAGTAACCACCGACCCGCGGCGCCGCAGCGAACCGGCGCCGCCTTGCGCCAGGCGTATCGAATCATGCTGGAAACCTCGCTCTTCGTAGCCACCCTCGCCACCCTGGGCATGCTCTCGCCCGGCCCGGACTTCTTCCTGATCATCCGCAACGCGGCGCGCTACCAGCGCTCGGCGGCGATGATGACCTCGCTGGGGGTGATCCTCGGCGTGGCCACCCACATGGCCTACTGCGTCGCCGGCCTGGCGGTGCTGATCACCACCACGCCGTGGCTGTTCAACGCGCTGAAGTACACCGGCGCGGTCTACCTGATCTGGATCGGCATCCAGGCCCTGCGCTCGCGCGGCGGCGGCACGCTCGACCTGGCGGTCGGCGGCGTGCAGCGCGTCGGCCACTGGAGCGCGTTCCTCCAGGGCTACCTGTGCAACCTGCTCAACCCCAAGGCCACGCTGTTCTTCCTCGCCGTGTTCACCCAGGTGCTGAGCCTGGACTCCAGCTTCGCCGAGAAGCTCTGGTACGCCGGCATCATCGTCGGCCTCGCCGCACTCTGGTGGCCGCTGCTGGTGGTGCTGATCCAGAGCGCGGTGGTGCGCCGCGGCCTGGCCAGGGCCCAGGGGGTGGTGGACAAGCTGCTCGGCGGCCTGCTGATCGCCCTCGGGGTCAAGGTCGCCCTGAGTTGAGGCAGGCGGGCGGAGCGACGCCCCGCTGCGGTGCCGGCGCCTGTCTGCGGGCCCGCAGGTAAAAGCCGCCCCTTTCCTCGCTTCCGGCAACGCGGGATAAAACCCGGGTGCCGGCCAGCGTTGCCGGCGCCCCCTGAGCGCCGGCGGCGAACCAGTCCGTCGCCGACGCTGTCGTCAGCCGACAGGACACCTACAACAATGAAGACCCGCATCGCTTCCCTCACCCTCCTCGCCCTCGCTTGCGGCAGCGGCGCAACCCTCGCCGCGGACAACCTGAAGATCTACAACTGGTCCGAATACATCGCTCCCGAAACCGTGGCGAACTTCGCCAAGGAAACCGGCATCCAGGCCACCTACGACGTCTACGACAGCAACGAGACCCTCGACGGCAAGCTGATGACCGGCCAATCCGGCTACGACGTGGTATTCCCGTCGAACCACTTCATGGCCAAGCAGATCCAGGCCGGCGCCCTGAAGAAGCTGGACAAGTCCCAGCTGCCCAACTGGAAGAACCTCAACCCGGTGCTGCTCAAGGCCCTGGAGGTCAACGATCCGGGCAACCAGTACGGCTTCCCCTACCTCTGGGGCACCACCGGCATCGGCTACAACCCGGCGAAGATCAAGGCGGTGCTCGGCGACGACGCGCCGCTGGACTCCTGGGATATATTCTTCAAGCCCGAATACATGCAGAAACTGAGCAAGTGCGGGGTGGCGGTGCTGGACAACGGCCCCGAGCTGCTGCCCATCACCCTCAACTACCTCGGCCTGCCACACCACAGCCAGAAGGCCGACGACTACAAGCAGGCCCAGGCGGCGCTGCTGAAGGTGCGCCCGTACATCCGCTACTTCCACTCCTCGAAGTACGTCAGCGACCTGGCCAACGGCGAGATCTGCATGGTGGTCGGTTTCTCCGGCGACATCCTGCAGGCCGCGACCCGCGCCAAGGAGGCCAACAACGGCGTGGAAGTGCGCTACTCGACGCCGAAGGAAGGCTCGCCGCTGTGGTTCGACATGGTCTCGATGCCGGTCGACGCGCCCGACGAGAAGGCCGGCTACGCCTTCATGAACTACCTGCTGCGTCCCGAGGTGATGGCCGCGATCAGCAACCATGTGCACTACGCCAACGGCAACCTGGCCGCCGACCCGCTGGTGGACGCCGAGATCAAGGCCGACCCGGCGATCTACCCGCCGCAGGAGAAGATGGCCAAGCTGTTCGCCCTCGAGTCCATGCCGCAGAAGATCGACCGCGTGCGCACGCGCACCTGGAACACGGTGAAGACCGGCAAGTGAAGCCCGGCGCCGGCCCGGTTTGTCGCCGGGCTGGCGTTTTAGCGCAAGGCTCGCCCACAGGCTCGTCAAATCCCGGACGGCCCGCTATAGTCCCTCTCGTTGTCTTCATCGACCGGATAGCCTCCATGAACCAGCGCTCGCACAGCTCGCTCCCCGCCCTTCCGGTAGCCACCGGCGAGGTCGGCGCGCTCCAGCCGTGCGCCAGCCTGGGCTGCGTTTCCCCTCCTGTAGTCGCCTCGCCGCCGCCTCCCCCTCCCGGTTCGGCCGCCTGCCCGCCGCCGGGCGTCAGTCCCTGACGAGCGCGGTAGCGCCCCAACGCCCTTCCACAGCCCGCCGCAAGCAGCGCCATCCGCTGCCGAAGCGTGCCGTCCGCCGCCGGCCCGAGCCCGCGGCATGCCCGACTACAAGGTGGCAGATCCATGTTTGCACTGAACAAATCCGCACTGGCCGGCCTGGCCAGCACCAGCCTCTTCGTCCTGCTCTGGAGCAGCGGGGCCATCGCCTCGAAATGGGGCCTGGCGCATTCCTCGCCGTTCGCCTTCCTGGTGTTCCGCTTCGGCATCGCCCTCGCCTGCCTGCTGCCGCTCGCCCCGCTGCTCAGGCTGCGCACGCCGCGCAGCGCGCGTGAGCGCGGCAAGGCCCTGCTCACCGGCCTGGTGATGCTGGGGGTCTATCCGATCTTCTATATCTTCTCGCTGAAGCTGCAGGTCACTCCCGGCATGATGGCGACCATCCTCGGCGTGCAACCGATCCTCACCGCCGTCATCCTCGAACGCCGGCAGTCGCCGGCGCGCCTGTTCGGCCTGCTGCTGGGCCTGGCCGGCCTGGTGCTGGTGGTCTACCAGGGCATCGGCCTGGCCGGGATGTCCACGGCCGGCATCCTCTGCGCACTGCTGGCGCTGGCCGGCGTCACCGGCGGCTCGATCATGCAGAAGGGCATCCGCGAGAACCCGCTGGGCACCCTGCCCCTGCAGTACCTCGCCGGCCTCGGCCTGTGCCTGGCGTTCGTGCCCTTCCAGCCGTTCGAGTTCGAATGGAACGCCGGCTTCCTGGTCCCCGCGCTATGGATGGGCGTCGTGGTCTCGGTGGGCGCGACCCTGCTGCTCTACCGGCTGATCGCCCAGGGCAACCTGGTCAACGTCACCAGCCTGTTCTACCTGGTGCCGGCGGTGACCGCGATCATGGACTTCATGGTCTTCGGCAACCGCCTCGGCTGGCTCAGCCTGCTGGGCATGGGGCTGATCGTGGTGGGGCTGATGTTCGTCTTCCGCAAGGCCGGCTGAGCGAACCGAGCGGGTCGCGGCCCGCCCTTGGCAGAGCGCGCGCGGATTCAGTTCTGCGCGAGCTTGCCAGCCATCGCCGCGAACCCCGGCCCCGGCACCGCCGTCACATCGCGCGACCCCACCGGCTCGCCGCACTCCGGGCAGACCATGGTCGGCCGGAACTTGTGGCCACAGGCCTTGTGCACGTACTCCACCGGAGCGCCGCGGCCCTCGTCGAGCCAGCGGTCGCCCCAGTTGGCCAGGGCCAGCAGCACCGGATGCAGGTCGTGGCCCATCTCGGTGAGGCGGTACTCGTAGCGCGGCGGTCGCTCCTGGTAAGGCACCTTCTTCAGCGCGCCCGCCTCCACCAGCCGGCTCAGGCGGTCGGCCAGTACCTGACGGGTGACCCCGAGGCTGGCCTGGAACTCATCGAAGCGGCGCATGCCGAGAAAGCAGTTGCGCAGGATCAGCAGCGTCCAGCGGTCGCCGAGGATCGCCAGGCTGCGCGCCATCGAACAGGGCGTTTCGCCGACTTCTTGCCATTTCATGGGGTTCTCCCGGAAAAACCTCCGTCCATTCTAGGGGGCCGCTTCGGAGCTTGACCAGTTCCAAATTGGAACTTAGTATCCGGCCGAAAAGGTCATGGACCCGGCGCGCTCCTGGCAGGATCGGACAAACCAGCACTACGGACGGGTCCCATATCAGCGCCCGCATAGTAAGTTCCGATTCGGAACTGTAGAAGCGTCGAGCATGAGAGGGAAAGGCCGATACGACGGGGTTCCGTGTGCCGCCCGCGCGTCGTCCTTGCAGCACAGCGTCAGGCAGTCCCGAAAGAACGAAGCCCGCACGGCTGGGGTGCGCCCCAGGTTGCGCCGGCAACGACAACAACGAGGAACACACCGTGACTACGCCGTCCCCGCAATGGAAGAAGACCGCCTGTATCCTCTGCAGCCTCAACTGCGGGCTGGAAGTGCAGACCGAGAATGGCCGCATCAGCAAGATCCGCGGCGATGACGACCACCCCGCCTCGCAGGGCTACGTCTGCGAGAAATCGCAGCGCATGGACTACTACCAGAACGGCGCCGACCGCCTGGACACGCCGATGCGCCGGCGCCCCGATGGCAGCTACGAAGCCATCGACTGGGACACGGCGATCCGCGAGGTGGCGGAGAAATTCCTCGCCATCAAGCGCAGGCATGGCGGTGAAAGCATCCTCTACTACGGCGGCGGCGCGCAGGGCAACCACCTCGGCGGCGCCTACGGCGACAGCACGCTGAAGGCCCTCGGGGTGAAGTACCGCTCCAACGCCCTGGCCCAGGAAAAGACCGGCGAGTTCTGGGTCCAGGGCAAGATGTTCGGTACCGGCGTGCACGGCGACTTCGAGCATTGCGAGGTGGCCATCCTGATCGGCAAGAATCCCTGGCAATCCCATGGTTTCGCCCGCGCCCGCGTGCTGCTCAACGCCATGGCCAAGGACCCCGCACGCTCGATCATCGTGATCGATCCGCGCCTGAGCGAAACCGCCGCCCTGGCCGACTTCCACCTGCAGATCCGTCCGGGCACCGACGCCTGGTGCCTGGCGGCGCTGGTCGGGATCATCGTCCAGGACGGGCTGCTGGCGCGCGACTGGCTGGCCGAGCACACCAGCGGCTACGAGCACATCGTCGACGAACTGAACGCTATCCCGGTGGCCTACTGCGCCGAGACCTGCGGGGTGGCGGAAGACAAGCTGCGCGCCGCCGCCCGGCGGATCGCCAGCGCCAGCAGCGTATCGGCGCTGGAAGACCTGGGCATGCAGATGAACCTGCACTCGACCCTCGGCAGCTACCTGCAACGCCTGGTCTGGTTGCTCACCGGCCATTACGGGCGCCCCGGCACCAGCAACGCCTTCGTGCCCTTCCTCTCGCTGTCCAAGGCCAGCAAAGGCGATACCTCGATGGGCAAGAAGGGCGCGCCACGCGTCGAGAAGCGCAGCCCGGTGGCCAATGCCAAGATCATCATCGGCCTGATTCCCTGCAACGTGATTCCAGAGGAAATCCTCACCGACCATCCCAAGCGCTACCGCGCCATGCTGGTGGAGACCGGCAACCCGCTGCATTCGCTGGCCGATAGCCAGCGCATGCGCGAAGCCATGCGCGCCCTGGAGCTGTCGGTGGTGATCGACGTGGCCATGACCGAGACCGCGCGCCACGCCGACTATGTGTTGCCGGCGGCGAGCCAGTTCGAAAAAGCCGAGGCGACCTTCTTCAACCTGGAATTCCCGCGCAACGCCTTCCATCTGCGCGCGCCGCTGTTCCCGGCGCGCCCCGGCACCCTGCCGGAAGCGGAGATCCACGCCCGCCTGCTGGAAGCCATGGGGGTGCTCGGCGAGAAAGACTACCGGCCGTTGCGCCTGGCCCTGAAGCTCGGGCGCAAGGCGTTCTCGGCGGCTTTCCTCGCCGCCGCGGCGACCCGCCCCAAGGTCATGAAATACGCGCCGGTCCTGCTCTACCGTACCCTCGGCCCGACCCTGCCCGCCGGCATGGAAGCGGCCGCGGCGATCTGGGGCATCTGCCAACTGCACGTGCTGAACAACCGCAAGACCGCTGCCCGCGCCGGCTTCGACGGGTTGCCGCCGCTGGCCGCCGACCGCCTGTTCCAGGCCATGCTCGACAACCCGTCCGGGGTGGTCTTCGCCGAAACCACCTACGCCGAAAGCTGGCAGGCCGTCGCCCGTCCCGAACAGCGGATCAACCTGCACATCCCCGAACTGTTGCCGGAACTGGCCAAGCTCGCCCACAGCGCGCCACCCCACGATCCGGCCTACCCGTTCATCCTCGCCGCCGGCGAGCGGCGCAGCGACACCAGCAATACCGCCGTGCGCGACACCGGCTGGCACCGCCGCGGGCGCTACGGCACCCTGCGCATCAGCCCGCAGGACGCCGAGGCGCTGGGCTGCGCCGACGGCGAGGTGCTGCGCGTGGTGACCCGCCGCGGCGACGTCGAGGCGGAAGTGGAGATCAGCGACATGATGCAGCCGGGCAATATCTCCCTGCCCAACGGCCAGGGCCTGGACTACCGCAACGCCGAGGGCGAGGTGGTGCGCCGGGGCGTGGCGCCCAACGAGGTGACCGACTGCACCCAGCGCGACTTCCTCGCCGGCACGCCCTGGCACAAGTACGTGCCGGCGCGCCTGGAACGGCTGGCGACGCCCGCCGCTACGAACGCCTGAGCCAGGGAGGACGATCATGACCTTCGTCGTGCTGGAAGAATGCATCCGCTGCAAACACACCGACTGCGTGGAAGTCTGTCCCGTGGACTGCTTCTACGAAGGCCCCAACTTCCTCGTCATCCACCCCGATGAATGCATCGACTGCGCGCTCTGCGAGCCGGAATGCCCGGTCGCCGCGATTCGCGCCGAGGACGAGGTGCCGCTCGGGCAACGGCAGTTCATCGCCCTCAACGGCGAACTCGCCACGCATCCCAACTGGACGCAGATCACCCGCAAGAAGCCGGCGCCCGACGACCACGACGCCTGGTTCGGCCTGCCGGGCAAGCTGGCCGAACTCGACCGCAACGGCGCCTGAGGCGCTGACGGTGCTCAGGCTTCGGCGCGCGAACGCATGAGCCGCCGGTAACGGCGGGTCTGCAGGAGCGCGCCGGCCTGCTGCGCGAGCAACGCGCACAGCGGCGACACCCGTGGGTTGGTCGCCCTGCCCCGGCTCAGCTTGCGCAGCTGGAACTTCACCGCGGCCATGTTCGCCAGCGAGGCCAGGGGTTTGTTCCTCCAGGTTATCGGCCGCAACTGCGGCGCCGAATCCTTGCCGGCGCGCCAGTCGCGCGGCAGGTTCGGCTCGATCGCCAGCGCCGTGCCGATGCCGACCATGTCCACCCCGCTGGCCAGCACCTGTTCGGCCACCGGCCGCCGGCGGATGCCGCCCGTGACCATTACCGGCATCCGCGCCGCCGCGCGGATGTCGCGGGCGAACTCGACGAAGTAGGCCTCGCGGGCCAGGGTCCGCCCGTCGCGCGCTTCGCCCTGCATGGCCGGCGCCTCGTAGCTGCCGCCCGACAGCTCGACCAGGTCGACGCCCAGGCCATCGAGCATCCGTACCACCTCGCGGGCATCGTCGGCGCTGAAGCCGCCGCGCTGGAAATCGGCGGAATTCAGCTTCACCGCCACCGCGAAGCCAGGGGCAACCTCGGCGCGCACCGCCCGGACGATCTCCAGCAGCAGGCGCGCGCGATTCTCCAGGGAGCCGCCCCAGGCGTCGCTGCGGCGGTTGCTCAGCGGCGAGAGGAACTGGCTGAGCAGGTAACCGTGGGCGGCATGGATCTCCACCCCGCTGAAGCCGGCCCGCTCGGCCAGGCCGGCGCTGCGGGCGAATCGCTGGATCACCTCGGCGATCATCGCCTCGTCCATCGCCTTCGGCGTAGCGAAGTGCCTGGACATCCCGCCCAGTTCCAGCGGCACCGCCGAGGGTGCCCAGGCCTGCTGGCCGAGATTGGCCTGCATCTGCCGGCCGGGATGGTTGATCTGCAACCAGAACTGCGCGCCGGCGGAACGCCCGATGCGCGCCCAGCGGCGGAATTTCTCCAGTTGCGCGTCGTTTTCCAGGACCACCCCGCCGGGGCCGGTCATGGCACGGCTGTCGACCATCACGTTACCGCTGATCAGCAGCCCGGCGCCGCCGTCGGCCCAGGCCTGGTAGAGGCGCATCAGGCGTTCGGAGGGGGCCTGCGCGGCATCGGCCATGTTCTCCTCCATGGCGGCCTTGGCGAGGCGATTGGGAATGGTCGAGCCGTTGGGAAGCGTCAGCGTGTCGAACAGGTTCATGGGCCTACCTCATGAGGACAGTGGCCCGACGATAAGATTGAAGTCGACTTCAAGGTCAACGCTTTTTTTGCCGCGCAGCCCGGGCCCCGACCGGGTGCCGGGAGCGCGCCCCGGCACCCGGCGCGCTCAGCCGCGGATGAAGGCCAGCAGGTCGGCGTTGATCACCTCGGCCTGGGTGGTCGGCATGCCGTGCGGGAACCCCGGATAGATCTTCAGCGTGCCGTTGCGCAACAGCTTCGCCGAGAGTACGCCGGAATTCTCGTAGGGCACGATCTGGTCGTCGCCGCCATGCATCACCAGCACCGGGATGTCGATGCGCTTCAGGTCATCGCTGAAGTCGGTCTGGGAAAAGGCCACGATCCCATCGTAGTGGGCCTTGGCGCCGCCCATCATGCCCTGCCGCCACCAGTTGCGGACGATCCCTTCCGAGGGCTGCGCCCCGGGACGGTTGTAGCCATAGAACGGGCCGGCGGGAATGTCCTGGTAGAACTGCGCGCGATTGGCCGCGAGCTGCGCCTGGAGATCGTCGAAGACGCTCTTCGGCAGGCCGCCCGGATTGCCCTCGGTCTTCACCATCAGCGGCGGTACCGCGCTGATGATCGCCGCCTTCGGCACCGGGTCGTCGGGATAGCGGGCGATGTAGTGGACGACCTCGCCGCCGCCGGTGGAATGGCCGACATGGATCGCCCCGCGCACCCCGAGGCGCTCGACCACCGCCGCCACGTCGTCGGCGTAGTGGTCCATGTCATGGCCGTCCCAGACCTGGCTGGAGCGACCGTGGCCACGGCGGTCGTGGGCCACTACGCGAAAGCCCTCGGCGAGGAAGAACAGCATCTGTGCATCCCAGTCGTCGGAACTCAGTGGCCAGCCATGATGGAAGTAGATCACCTGGGCGTCGCGCGGCCCCCAGTCCTTGTAGAAGAGTTCGACGCCATCCTTCGTTGTCACGTAACCCATGTCGCTTCTCCCGATCGGTGTGGATGCAGGCAACGGCGCCACCCTGCGGCCGCCGTTCCCTGTGTAGAGTAGAAAGCCGCCTGCGTTGCGCCGCCTGGACGAGGAAAACGCGACCGGCGGTAGCGCCCATGCGGCCTGGCGAACCCGTCGATGGAGGCGAGTTCGTCGCCCGGCCGTGAAACCACCCTAGGCTTGAAGTAGGCTTGAAGGTCAACGCGTTTCGAGGTGCGACATGAAAATCGGCGAACTGGCCAAGCTCACCGGCCTGGCGACATCGCGCATCCGCTTCTACGAGGCCAGCGGCCTGATCCGCTCGCAGCGCAAGGCCAACGGCTACCGCGACTATGCGGCAGACACCGTGTGGATCCTGGAGCTGGTCACCGGCGCCCAGGGCGCCGGCTTCTCCCTGGAGGAGATCGCTCGCCTGCTGCCGAGCGGCGACGGCGCCTGGCAGCACGGCGAGCTGCTCGAAGGCTTGCGTCGCAAGGTGGCCGAGATCGAGGCCCTGCAACGACGCCTGGAACAGAACAAGGCACAATTGCTGGTGGCCATCGAAAGCATCGAGAACAAGCCGGACGGTCTGCAGTGCACGGAAAACACCCAGCGCGTGCTGGAGCGCCTGCGCGAGGAAGGCCCTCCACAGACGGTCGGGCGTCCACGGCAAACCCGCTCGCGGGCGTCCTCTCCCACGCCGGCGGAGCAGCGGCTTTCCGACGCTTGACCTTGAAGTCGACTTGAATCTTAGAGTGACGCCAACCCACCCGGACAGCCTGCCGAAACCGGCTGCCGACGGGATCACTCACCGAGGAAGGTCAACGCAATGACCAAGCGCATCCTGCACGTCGTCACCAACGTCGCCCACTATGCCGATCCGACCCAGCCCACCGGGCTGTGGCTGTCGGAGTTGACCCATGCCTACGAGATCTTCGCCGCTCGGGGCTACCAGCAACGCCTGGTCAGCCCCCGCGGCGGCGAGTCGCCGCTGGAGCCGCGCGCCCTCGGCTGGCCCCACGCCGACGCCAGCGCCAAGGCCTGGCTGGCCGACGAGACGCGCCTGGCGCTGCTGGCCGACACTGCCGCTCCCGAGCAGGTCGACGCGGAGGCGTTCGACGCCATCTATTTCACCGGCGGCCACGGCGTGATGTGGGACTTCCCCGACGACGCCGGGCTGCAGCACCTGACCCGCGAGATCTACCAGCGCGGCGGCATCGTCTCGTCGGTCTGCCACGGCTATTGCGGCCTGCTCAACACACGCCTGGACGATGGCCGCCTGCTGGTCGCCGGGCGCCGCCTCACCGGCTACTCCTGGATCGAGGAAGTGCTCGCCGGGGTCGCCCGCAAGGTGCCGTACAACGTCGAGGAAGAAATGAAACGACGCGGCGCGCTCTACGAAAGAAGCCTGCTGCCGTTCACCAGCAAGGTGGTGGTCGACGGCCGCCTGGTCACCGGGCAGAACCCGCAGTCGGCCAAGGCCACGGCCGAGCAGGTGGCC
Organism: Pseudomonas sp. 203-8; assembly: GCF_020708595.1. NCBI lineage: Bacteria > Pseudomonadati > Pseudomonadota > Gammaproteobacteria > Pseudomonadales > Pseudomonadaceae > Pseudomonas > Pseudomonas sp. 203-8. The sequence continues at coordinate 380,857 of NZ_JAJFDF010000009.1, forward strand.
GCCCTGCTCGGCTGAACGCGGCGTGTCAGTCCTGCGCGCGCCTCATCTGGAAGTCATGGCGCCGCTTGCCGATGAAGAACGATTCTGCATCGTCCCGTCGGCCAGGGGCCGCAGGATCGTCGCAGTGCTGGTCGTGTGGTAGGGGTCGAACTCGTCGAAGGGCGACGCGGCGGCCTACGCCAGCGGCTTGAGCATGAGGAAGTTGCGCACGCTGTAGTAACCCTGCGAATCCTGCCAGTCGAGAGCGGCCAGGTTCTGCATGCCGGCCTCCCACGGCTGGTTGTCGAACAGCGCCTCCACCGTGCGCTGGTTGCCGAAGGCACAGAAGAAATGCCGGAACCAGTGCAGGCGCGCGTCCAGCGGCTCGGCGCGGATCGCCCGCTCGATGCTCGGGAACAGCCCGGCCGGCAGCGGCGGCGCCTTGCCCTCGGCGCCGCGCAGGCCGAGGTTGCCGATATGCACCTCGAAACGCCGCTCGCCGATCTCCCAGGTCTCCACCATCACCTGGTCCTCCTCGGCCTGACCCCAGAGCGCGGAAAGCAGCACGTGGAAAGAGTTGGAGGCGAAGTTACGCAACGCTTCCTGCAAGCCGTCCTCGGCGCTGCCGATGCCGGCGAAGGCTTCCTGCAACTGGCGCTCGTCCTCCAGCAGCACATCGACGTCCAGCCGTCCGGTCTTTTCCCCCGCATACCAGGTGGCGCGGATCGCCGGTAGCCGCCCGGCTGGCGCCACCCATTCGCCGTGCACGACGCAGTCGATCCGGTGGGATTCGAACAGAGCAGCCAGATGCTGCGAGACGGAGACCGCTTCCATGGGTTGTCCTTGCATGGTCGAGGGCGCGCCGCCGAGGCGCTGCCCGGAAAGCCCGGCGAGGCTGGGCGAAACGCGGCATAGGGTAGCGCAGATCGGCACTCGCGGCGCGACCTCCCGTTCGGCGCCTGCCCAGGTCGCCGCACGCCAGCCGACTAGACTGGCGGGGTCGACCCCGCCCGTGGAGACCTGGCCATGAACAGCAAGAACACCATCTGCCTCTGGTACGACAGCGCCGCCCTGGAGGCCGCGACCTTCTACGCCGAGACGTTTCCCGACAGCGCCGTGCTGGCTGTCCATCGCGCGCCCGGCGATTACCCTTCCGGCAAGGAGGGCGACGTACTGACGGTGGAGTTCCGGGTGATGGGCATTCCCTGCCTCGGGCTCAACGGCGGCCCGGCCTTCCGCCACAGCGAAGCGTTCTCCTTCCAGGTCGCCACCGACGACCAGGCCGAGACCGACCGCCTGTGGAACGCTATCGTCGACAATGGCGGCGAGGAAAGCGCCTGCGGCTGGTGCCGTGACAAGTGGGGCATCTCCTGGCAGATCACCCCGCGCGTACTCAGCGAAGCCATCGCCAGCCCCGACCGCGCGGCGGCCAGGCGCGCCTTCGAGGCGATGATGACGATGGGCAGGATCGATATCGCCACCATAGAGAAGGCCTTCAAGGGCTGAACGCCCCAACGCCTTGCAAAGGAGTCACGAAATGGATCGATTCACCGGCGGCTGCCTCTGCGGCAAGGTCCGCCTGGTGGCGAGCGGCCGCCCCTACCGGGTCGGGCTCTGCCACTGCCTCGACTGCCGCAAGCACCACGGCGCGCTATTCCACGCTTCGGCGATCTTTCCCGAGGAGGCGGTGAGCATAGAAGGCGAGACCCGCGACTATGCCGGGCGTTTCTTCTGTCCGCAGTGCGGCTCCTCGGTATTCTCACGCAGCGCCGACGAGATCGAGGTCAGCCTCGGCGCCCTCGACGCTCCCGACCGGTTCCAGCCCACCTACGAACTCTGGACCGTCCGCCGCGAGGGCTGGTTGCCGGCGTTTCCGCTGGCACGGCACTATGAAAGGGATCGCGAAGGCGACGGACGCAGCGAAGAGTGACGTTGTTCCAGCAGGAGAAGAGAGGCAGCATGGACGAACTGTTCGAAGAGCACCTGGAGATCGCCAAGGCGCTCTTCGCGCAGCGCTTGCCGTACTGGTGCGATGTCTTTCTGCGCCCGGCCGACCAGGCTTTCAACGCCTACCTGAATGCCCGCGGCCAGGCCTCCACCTACCTGGTGCTCGAAGGCTTCGATCCGGTCTATGTTCCTCGCGGCTGCGACCTAGACGCCGTGCGCGCGACCGCCAGGGCCAGGGCTCGATTGAGGGAAGCGGGGCTGGGCGAAGACGCGCTGCCCGTACTGCTCTGAGCGCAGGCCGCCAGTATCGCGGAAGCGTCTGCTGGCAATTTCTCCCACCGCACTGTCCGCCAACGGAAGGCTACATGACCCGCCCCTACCTGCTCCGTCTCGCCGCCGGCCTGGCGCTGCTCCTGCCGGCCGCCTGCACGTCCCCTGCCCCGCCAGCACCGAACCTGACCGCGCTGTTCGCCGACGCCCTGCACTGCCGCGTCGACTTCCCCGACGGCCGCGACCGCGCAACCGCCGAGCGCCTGCGCGCCGAGGGCGTCGAAGTGCTGGATCGCGCGCCCGGCGAGACCCTCGACCTGCTCTACCGCTTCGCCACCCCGCTGCGCATCGACGGCAGTCTGGTGAACGCGGTGCGGGTACGCGGCGACAGCGGCGTGCTGGTGATGGCCTACGCCGAGGGCGACCTCGAAGACTTCGCCCGGCGCCAGGGCGCGACGCCGCACCCGGCGGAACGCGCCGCGCTGGATGGTTTCGGCGAGCTGGAGGTGCTCTACAGCCGTCCGTTGCCGCCGCGTCCCGGCCTCGACGAAAGCCCGCCGCGCCTGGTGATCGGCCGCGGGATCGAGGCGGCGGCGCAGGCGTTCCGCTGGGGCTGCCGGAGCTACGACGGTTGAGCAGGCGCTCCGCCAAGCCTGGCACCCGGAACTCGTAGCGGTTTTCGTCGCCTCCGGCGAGATCAGGGTTGGAGACATGGCCCTCGGGGCAATATGCTGTGGCCACGACACACGCTGTGAGCGACTATCGATGCCAGGGACTGCACTGTTCGAAAAGCCACGCTGGTTGCGCGACCTCCTGCGCTTCCTGCCCCTCAAGAGTCAATTCGTCCTCTCCGGGAACATCCGCGACCTGCAAGCCTGCGAAGTGGTGCCGGGTACGGTCACCGCGCAGAGCTTCAACCAGACCCTCTGCGACGCCCTGCTGGACGCCGGCTACGCCCAGGTGCTGGCCTGGGATCCGCTGGCCGGGTTCCGTGTGCTCGGCCGGCCGGGCAGCGAGGCGGGGGCCACTCCGCAGGTGCTTCTCGACCTCGGCCTGACCCCGGTGGACGGCGCCGCGCCGGCCGGCATCGACCTACTCGGCGCGACCCTGCAACGCCTGGTCAACCGTAGCGGCGAGCCGATCGCCCTGATCGTCGACTTCGCCTCGCGCCTGGCGGTGCGCAACGACGCCCTGAGCGCCGCCGAGCATCAGTTGTTCACCCAGGCCCTGGTGCTCTCCCACCAGGCCCGCAGCCGTCCCGCCGGGGAACAGCGCAAACCGTTCTTCAACAGCGTGCTGTGGGTGGTGGAAAAGGAAGGCGACCTGCCCGACTGGCTGCTGGTGGACAACCCGCGCCTGCGCCATATCCCGGTGTCGAAGCCCGACCAGCCGGCGCGCCGGGCCCTGGCCCCGGCGCTGCTCCGCGGGCTCGGCGGCGCGGGCGTCGCCGAGGAGGCCCTGCAACAGGCCGCCGCAACCTTCGTCGAGAACACCGAAGGCCTGCTGCTCCTCGATCTCAACGCCATCGTCCAGTTGGCGCGCGTGGAAGGCCTGGCCATGGAACGCATCGCCGACGCCGTGCGCCGCTACAAGGTCGGCGTCACCGAAGACCCCTGGTTGAAGATCGACCGCCAGCGCATCCGCCAGGCCGACGAGATCGTCCGCCGCCGGGTCAAGGGCCAGCAGCACGCGGTGACCCACATGCTGGACATCGTCAAGCGCGCGATGACCGGGGTCGGCGCCAGCCGCAAGGGCAACCGCCCGCGCGGCGTGGCCTTCCTCGCCGGGCCCACCGGGGTCGGCAAGACCGAGCTGGCGAAGACCGTCACCAGCCTGCTGTTCGGCGACGAGAGCGCCTACATCCGCTTCGACATGTCCGAGTTCAGCGCCGAGCATGCCGACCAGCGCCTGATCGGCGCGCCGCCCGGCTACGTCGGCTACGACGTCGGCGGCGAACTGACCAACGCGATCCGCGAAAAACCCTTCAGCGTGGTGCTCTTCGACGAGATCGAGAAAGCCCACCCCCGGATCCTCGACAAGTTCCTGCAGATCCTCGACGACGGCGTGCTCACCTCCGGGCGCGGCGATCGCGTGTACTTCTCCGAGGCGCTGATCGTGTTCACCTCGAACCTGGGCATCTACCGCCAGGGGGAGAACGGCGAACGGGTCGCCAACGTGCTCCCCGGCGAGCCCTTCGAGGCGGTGCAGGGCAAGGTCCACGGCGAGATCGAGCGCTACTTCAAGCAGGTTCTCAACCGCCCGGAAATCCTCAACCGGATCGGCGAGAACATCATCGTCTTCGACTTCATCCGCGCCGACGTCGCCGAGCAGATCTTCACCCAAATGGTCGACGGCACCTTCGCCGACCTCCGCGAGCAGCGCCTCGTCATCGAACTGGCCGAGGCGCCGCGCCAGGCGCTGCACGACCTCTGCCTGGGCGACCTGTCCAACGGCGGCCGCGGCATCCGCAACCAGCTCGAAGCGCGCCTGCTCAACCCGTTGTCGCGGGCGCTGTTCGACCAGGACGCGCAGCCGGGCGAGCGCTTCCTGATCAGCGCCCTGGACGCCGACGGCCTGACCCTGGAACGCCGCTGAGATGGAACTGAGCCTGTCGCGGGTGCATTTCCCGGTGACCACCCTGGGCCCGGGACGGCGCCTGGGCATCTGGTTCCAGGGCTGTAGCATCCGCTGCCCCGGCTGCATCTCCGCCGATACCTGGGGGCCGGGCCAGCGGCGCATCGCCCTGGCACGCCTGCTCGCCGACATCCAGCCATGGCTGGAGCAGGCCGAGGGCATCACCGTCTCCGGCGGCGAACCCTTCGAGCAGTTCGCTGCCCTCCTCGCCCTGCTCGGCGAACTGCGCCAGCGCAGCCGCGCCGACATCCTGGTCTACAGCGGCTACCCGCTGGAACATCTGCACGCGCAACTGGAACAGGCCGCCGGGCTGATCGACGCGCTGATCAGCGACCCCTACCAACAGCACGCCGAACAGAGCCTGGCCCTGCGCGGCAGCGACAACCAGCGCCTGAGCCTGCTCACCGACCTCGGCCGCGCGCGCCTCGGCGGCTACCAGCGGCCACTGCGCGAAGACGACAAGGCCCTCGACCTGATGTTCGACCACGACGGCAGCGTGTGGATGGCCGGCATCCCGCGCCGCGACGACCTGCTGCGGCTACAGGACCTGCTGCGCGAACAGGGCCACCAACTTAGCGTCAGCGCCCATCGGCCGCGCTGAATGGATCGATACCGATGATACGTTTCTGCCCCAACTGCCAGAGCGAACGCTCGCTTTCGGAAATCTTCTGCGAAGGCTCGATCCAGGGCCAGCCCTGCGGCTGGGACCTTTCCGCCGAAGCCATCCATCCCGCCGGCTGGCGACCACAGCCGGTGCTGACCCAGGAAGCCATCGCGCCGCCCGCCAGCGAGCCGCCAGCGGCGTCCGCCCCGCTCTGCGCCAACGGCCACCCGCTGCAACCCGGCGACCTGATGTGCCTGGAGTGCGGCGCCGCGCCGGCCGAAGGCCCGCTGCCGATGCAGGCCGAGGCCACGCCGCAGCCCGCCGTCACGGAAACCCTGATCGACGGCTGGCGCCTGCTGCGGCAGATCGCCAGCAGCGACGGCGTGCGCGAGCGCTACCTGGCCGAACATGCGGAAAGCGCCCGCCAGGCGGTGCTCACCCTGTATCGCCCGGGCGCCGAGCCGGACCCGGCGATCTACGACGTGATCCGCCGCCTGCCGCGTGAACACGTGCCGGAAATCCTCGCCACCGGCCGCTGGGACGAGCGCGCCTACGAAGTGGTCGAGGAACTCACCGGCGGCAGCCTCGCCGAGCTCGGCACCGTGCTGGAGGACCGCGAGGCGGTGCGCCACGTGGTCCGCGAGCTGGGCCACGCCCTGCACGTGTTCAACGAGGCCGGCCTGCGCCACCGCGACCTGCGCCCGGCCAGCCTGCTGGTGCGCAGCCACGAGCCGCTGGACCTGGTGATCAGCGGCTTCGGCTCGGCGCGCCTGTCGGAATTCGACCTGGATATCGTCTCGCCGCTGGAGACCAGCCGCTACATGGCCCCCGAGGCGATCGCCGGCGGCGTGGCGGCGGCTTCCGACTGGTGGAGCCTGGGCATGATCCTGCTGGAGCAGTTGACCCGCGGCGCCTGCTTCGAAGGGGTCAACGCCAACGCCTTCCTGATCCACGTGCTGGCCAACGGCGTAGCGCTGCCCGACGACCTCGACCCGCAGTTGCACCTGCTGCTGCGCGGCCTGCTTGCACGCGACCGCCACCAGCGCTGGCAGTGGCCGCAGGTACAGGCCTGGCTGAACGGCGAGGCGGTGGACGCGCCGGCCTCGGCGGACAGCGAAAAGGACGACGCCGAAGGCGCCAGCATCGCCCTCGGCGCACGGCGCTTCCGCAAGCCGACGGTCTTCGCCCTGGCCGCGGCCCAGGCCGAGCACTGGGCGGAGGCCCTCGACCACCTGCTGCGCGGGGCGATCGTCACCTGGGCCGAGCACATCGGCCTGTCGCCCAGGCTGCTCGCCGGCCTGCGCCAGGTGGCCCAGCACGAGGGGCTGGAGGACGACTTCCGGCTGATGCTGGCGCTCAAGCTGCTGAACCCGGAAATCCCGCTGATCCAGCGCGGCGAGATCGTCACCCCCGGCTGGCTGCTGGAGCATCCGCTGGAGGGCTACCGGCTGATCAGCGGCTCGGTGCCCGACCTGCTCGAACAGTTGCACACCGAAAGCTGGCTGTCGCGGCTCAAGACCCGCGCCGAGAACGTCCGCCAGCGCGCCCTGCACCAGCACATCGAACTCGCAGAAGAACAGTTGCGCATCTACCTGCTGTCGACCTCGCGGGCGCGCCTCGCCGCGCAGTGGCAGGAGCGCCAGCGCCTCCTGCCGGACACCGAGCACCCCGGCCTGCTGGCCCTGGCCGAGCGCCGGGTGATCGCCGAGGAAGACCTGATCGTCCTGCTCAGCGCCAACATCGGCCAGTTCCGTGCCGCCGAGGCGATCGTCGAGGAAGCCGCCGGCCTGGCCCGCGACGCCGATGTGCACCTGTTCGACGCGGAGACCGCGCGCGGCCTGTTGCAGCACTCGCGGCAGGAGTTGTACCGCCGCGTCGACGAACGCATCAGCGGCTTCGCCCGCAGCGGCGTGCCCAGGGTCGACGAATGGGCCGAGCAGTTCCGCCTGGAGCGGCGCATGCCGTTGGCGAGGGTCCTGGTGCTGCTGGCGATCCCGCCGGAACAGTGGCTGGAACCGCAGAAGCAGCAGTACGTGTCGCAGATCCTCGATTTCTTCGAGAAGAAAGTGGTCGCCGCGGTGATGCGCGGGCCGCTGGTGCGCATGAGCATCGGCAAGAGCACCCCACGCATCGACCTCAACGAACTGCACAGCGCGCGACGCCCCGCCGCCGCCCTGCTCGACCACCTGCTGCAACGCAACGCCCGCGCGGTGAGCCTCGACCCGGACAGCTTCCTCGCCAACCCGCAACTGGAAGTGCGGCTCAACGCGCTGTCCCGGCAAAGCTCGCTGTACAAGCGCGACACCGGCATCGACGGCCTCTACCTGGGCTTCCCCTTCCTGCTCAACCGCGACCCGCGCGGCACCACCCGCACGCGCATCGTGCCGCTGCTACTGTGGCCGCTGAAGCTGCAACTGGAAGTCGGCAGCCGCGGCCAGGTGGCGCTGGCCTTCGACGGCGAACGCGAGGAAGTGCGCCTCAACCCGGCCCTGGAAAGCCTGCTCGGCCCCGAGCCGTGCAAGCGCTGGCGCAAGGTCGCCGACGAATTGCTCGGCCGCTCCGCGCTGCGCGCCGCCGACGTGATGGATGCCTTCGGCCTGCTCGCCACCCCGCGTGCGCGGGTGCTGGAAGGATTGCCGCCGAGTTCCACCGAGGTCACGCCCTACCAGGACCAACTGGCCTGCGCCGCGGTGCTGTTCCACGTCACCTTCATGGGCCAGGCGATCGGCGAGGACCTGCGCCAGCTGAAGAGCCTGCCGCCCTCCGGCACCGGCCTGGAGACCGCGCTGCGCCTGCGCGAGAACGGCGAGCCGGAAGCCCGCGAGAGCCCGCCGGAGTTGCAGCGCTACTTCACCGTGGCCAGCGACCCGTCCCAGGAGGCCGCCGTGTTGCAGGCCCGGCATAGCCCGGGGCTGCTGGTGGAAGGCCCGCCCGGTACCGGCAAGAGCCAGACCATCGTCAACATGGTCGCCGACGCCATCGGCCGCCAGCGCAGCCTGCTGATCGTCTGCCAGAAGCACGCCGCCCTGGAAGTGGTGCACAAGCGCCTGGTGGCCGAGGGCCTGGGCCAGCGCATCGTCATGCTCAACGACGTCAACCGCGACCGCGAACCGGTGATCCGCAACATCCGCGAGCAACTCGAAGCGCTGTTCGCCGACGCCGGCGGCGCCCAGGGCTGGGAGCGCCAGCGCGAGCGCCTGGCGGCGCGTATCGAGGCGCTGGAAGGCGAACTGGACCGCTACCACCAGAGCCTGCACCGCGTGGACGAGGCCACCGGGCTGAGCTACCGGCGCCTGCTCGGCGAACTGATCGAGCTGGAGAAAGGCTCGCCGCCGCTGGACTTCCCGGCCCTGCGCCAGCGCCTGGCGGCGCTGGACATCGGCAGCCTGGCGCGCCTGGAGGAAAACTGCGCGCCGCTGGTCCGCCTCTGGCTACCGGCCCGCTACGAAGGCAGCCCGCTGGCGCAACTGCGCGCCTTCGCCACCGACCAGGCCACCCTGCACGCCTTCGCCGACAGCCTGCGCGCCTTCGGCGAAGCGGAGAACGCCCGGCAGAAAGCCCTCGACGAACACCCGGCGAGCTTCGAGGTCGACGACCCGACGCCCTACCGCGCCTGGCTGGCAAGCCAGGTCGGTACCCTGCTGAATTTGCGCGAGGAGCAGCGCCAGCGCCTGGCCCACTGGCTGCCGCTGTTCCGCGACGCCGCACCAGGACAGCCGAGCCGTGGCGACGGCCTGTTGGCGGAGGCCGAGCAGATCGAACGGCAACTGCGCCAGCTCGACCTCGAACGGCATGCGCCGCTGCTGTCGCCGGCCCTCGCCATGCTCGAAGAGAACAACCTCGAACGCTTCCAGGCCCACGCCCGCCAGGTGCTCGAGGCACGCACCTGGCTGGCTCGGCTCAACCCGCTGCGCCTGCTGCGGCGCGGCCGCCTGCGGCGCTTCCTGCGCGAGCACGGCGAGGCCGACGACGACAGCCGCCTGGCCGCCCTCCTCGGCGCCTGCGACCTGGAGCGCCAGTGGCGGCCGCTGCGCCGGCAACTGGCGGCGCTGCAACAGAGCCTGGGGCTGGCGACAGTCGCCACCGATGCCGGTCCGGAACTGACCGGCCTGGCCGGCCACGCCAGCCAGCAGCTGCGCGAGATCCAGACCCTGGCTCGTGGCCTGGCCCAAGCGCCGCGCGCCGAGCAGCTCGACGCGGTGCTCCTCACCGGCGAGAAACAGCGCTTCGAAGCGCTGCTCGGCGACCTCGACGCCGCGCTGATCCGCCAGGCCGCACGCCAGCTCAGCCTGGACAAACTGAAGGTGCTCGCCGACTGGCTCGGCGACGAACTGCTGGAACAGCTGCACCGCGCCATCGCCGGCAACCAGAGCAACCTGCCGGCCCTCGGCCGCCTGCGCGAGGCGCTACCGCAACTGGTCGCCTACCAGCGCTTCCGTGGCCGCGCCGGCCAGCTCGAAGCCACCGAGCTGGAATTCCTGGCCCTGCTGCGCCAGCGCCAGGAACGACTCGACGCGATTCCCGCCGAAGCACTCGAAGCCACGGTGCGCCGCATGCTCAATCGCGAAGCGCGGCTGGGCTGGAAGCAGCGCCTGGAACAAGACAATCCGGAACTGCTGTTCAGCCAGGACGAAGCCAGGGCCAGGGTCGCCAGCCTCGCCGAAGCCGATGTGCAGATGCGCGCGCTGAACCGCGAACTGCTCGGCAAGGGCATCGACGCCGCGCGCCTGGGCAGCCGCAAGCAGTGGGAAGACGTCACCCGCCTGACCGGCAAGCGCTCGCGGCGCCTGCGCGAGTTCATCGAGCTGGGAACCGAACTCGGCCTGATGAGCCTGCGCCCGGTCTGGCTGATGAACCCCGACCTGGCCAGCCGCGTGCTGCCGCTCAAGGCCGGGCTGTTCGACATGGTGATCTACGACGAAGCCTCGCAGATGCCCGTGGAGTTCGCCCTGCCGACCCTCTATCGCGGGCGGGTCACGGTGGTCAGCGGCGACGAGAAGCAGATGCCGCCGACCGCGTTCTTCTCCAGCCGCGTGGAAAGCGACGAGGCCGAACTGTTCGACGGCGAAGCGCCCGACGAGGACGCCGACGAGGAGCAGCGCGAAGCCTACGAGGACACCTGGAACCGCCGCGAGATCAAGGACTGCCCGGACCTCCTGCAACTGGCGCGCAACGCCCTGCCCAGCACCACCTTGCAGATCCACTACCGCTCGGCCTACCGCGAGCTGATCGGCTTCTCCAATGCCTCGTTCTACGGCAACCGCCTGAGCGTGCCGGTACGCCATCCGCAGGCCAACATACTGCGCATCAAGCCGCTGGAACTGATCCAGGTGAACGGCCTGTACCAGAACCAGAGCAACGAGCGCGAGGCCGAGCGAGTCGTCGACTACCTCGCCGAACTCTGGCGCCAACCCTACGCGGCGCGGCCGTCGGTGGGCGTGGTCACCTTCAACCGCAAGCAGGCCGACCTCATCGAAGAGCGCCTGGAACTGCGCGCCGAGCAGGACGAAGCGTTCCGCGCCGCCTACAGCGAGGAGCGCGAGCGCAGCGAAGACGGCGAGGACATGGGCGTGTTCGTGAAGAACGTGGAGAACGTGCAGGGCGACGAGCGCGACGTGATCGTCTTCTCCTCCACCTTCGGCCGCAACGGCCAGGGCAGCTTCCGGCGCAACTTCGGCGTGCTCGGGCAGACCGGCGGCGAGCGCCGCCTCAACGTGGCGGTGACCCGCGCGCGGCGCAAGGTGGTGATGATCACCTCGATGCCGATCGGCGACATCTCCGACATGCTCGGCACCCAGCGCTCGCCGAGCAGCCCGCGCGACTACCTGCAAGGCTACCTGGAATACGCCCGCGCACTGTCCGCCGGCGAGTTCGCCGGTACCGGCCAACTGCTCGAGCGCCTGCACACCGACCGCAGCGACCAGCGCCGCCAGCACTACCAGCGGCACGACGGCTTCAGCGAGATCGTCGGCGAGTACATCCGCTCGCTGGGCTGGTCCGCCGCACCCGCCAGCGAAGGCGACGCCTTCGGCCTCGACTTCGCCATCGAGAACCCGGCCACCGGCCTCTACGCCATCGGCATCGAATGCGACGCCCCCTGCCACCCGCTGCTGGAACGCGCCCGCGCCCGGGAAATCTGGCGACCCTCGGTGCTGCGGCGGGCGATCCCGCACCTCCACCGGGTTTCCTCCCAGGGCTGGTACCACGACGGCGACAACGAACGCGCACGGCTGCGCGCCGCCATCGAGAAGGCCCTGGCGCCCAGCGCGGAAACCCATCCCACGGCAGCAGCGGAGGCCTCCCAATGAGCGGACCGAAAGTCGTACGAATCGTCACCCGGGAAGAAGCCATCGCCACCTGCGAGCGCGACCTGCAACGCCTGGACAAGGCCCTCGCGCGCTGGGAAAACCAGGCCAGCCGGCTCGCCCAGCTCAGCGACGCCGAGCGCGCCGCCGCCCACGCCCGCCGCGCCAGCCTGCACGCCCTGCTCGAACAGGAACGCTGGCTGGACGTGCAACTACAGGTGAAGATCGAAAGCGAATTCCTCAAGCGCGACCTCGCCGAACGCGAAGAGCGCGCCATTCGCCAGGCCGCGGAAACGCGCCAGCAACACCGCCGCCTCCAGGAAAACGCCAGCGCCCTGCTCCAGGCCCTCGACGCCAGGCCCGATGCCGCCAGCGCGGCACTCCGGCAAACCCTGCAAGCGCTGGCCAACGGCGCCCTCCGCGACGACGCGGAAGCCCTGCTCGCCCAGGGCTTCGCCGCCCTCACCAGCGCCCCCGCCGAGGAACGCCTCAGCGAAGCCCAGCACGAACTCGCCCAGCGCCTGAAGACCGACGAAACGCCCATCACCCTGGAACAGTGGCGCGCCCGCCAGCAACAGGACGCCCCGCGCGAACAGCGTCTGGCGCGCATCGACCGGCACATCGCCGAACTGCAACTGCTGCAAGGCGAGGCCAGCGCCCAAGCGTTCCTCGAGCGACTGGCCCGCGCCGAAGCCGAACAGCGCCCGGAGCGCCGCAACCTGCTGCTCGACAGCCTGGTCCTCGACCTCGCCCAGGCCGCCCGCGAACACCAGCAGCAACGCCAGCGACTGGAACACCTGCAAGACCTCGCCAGCGAAGTCGCCGCCCTGGGCGCCGCCGAACACGCCGAACTGCTCCAGCGCGCCGCCGCCTGCCAGCCCGACAGCGATCCGCAGCAACTCGCCGAACTCACCGAGCGATGCAACGCCATCCTCACCGCCCACCTCCAGCAACAGGCCGCCCTCGCCCGCCGCCAGGCCGTGCTCCAGGGCCTCGCCAGCCTCGGCTACGAAGTCCGCGAAGGCATGGCCACCGCCTGGGCGCAGACCGGCAGGGTCGTCCTGCGCAAACCCGCCACCCCCGGCTACGGCCTGGAAGTCGGCGGCAAGGCTGACAACGGCCGCCTGCAACTGCGCGCCGTCGCCCTCAACGCCAACCGCGACAGCCAGCGCGACCGCGACATCGAAACCCTCTGGTGCGGCGAATTCCAACGCCTCCAGGCCCTGCTCGCCGCCCAGGGCGGCGAACTCAGCGTGGAACGCGCGCTGGGGGTGGGGGAAGTGGCGTTGAAGGAGATTGGCGAGGAGGAGCAGCGGGAGATGGGGGTGGTGCGGCAGAGGGGGTTGTGAGGGGGGCCGGCTGGCGCCGCGGCAAGGCATTCGATCCGGGCAGTCCATCGCTTGACCCCTGGATGCCCCCTCGCTACCCTGCCGGCCAGGTGCTGAACACACCTTCTCTAGGCGGTTAGCCGCTCCCGAAAGCCAAGCGGTTTTTTACCTACACAGGAAAAAATCATGGCTACCCAGAAATCCCCTCTTTCGAACTCTCGACTTCTAACGGTCGGCTACCAGCTCTATGAAAGCCGTCATAGCGATTGGGAACGTCGTGGCAAGCCACGGCAAATTCCCTACCTGCGCTTGAGTGGCGACTGGCTGGAGGCTGCGGGCTTTGAGGTTGGCTGCAAGGTGAGCATTCAGGTCACCAGGCGGCGCCTTGTCATGCAAGTGGTTGAGGATTGAGGCCAAGCGCCCCTCGGGCAGAGGGTATCTGCTCAGGGGGCGCTGGTTTCTCTGTGAACCTTCATCCCATTCCTGCCGCATCTCGCCCTGCGCTCGCGCACCAGGCATCGTAGGAAAACGTCGCTCAGACACCCTTGTCTCCTCGAGCTGAAGCCAGCATGGGAGAGCAAGCTCAGCGTGAAGCGAACTCCTGGACTACAGGAAGCAACAAAAACCTATGGGTGGCTGACGATTCGCCGGGAGCATGTCCTACAGCTTGTAGCCATCCCTATCCCATGAAGAATCCCTACGATCTTTCTCCCTTCGTCTGAAGGAAGTATGGTGGCGGGCAATGGCGTCGCAGACGCCCGAGGCCCCGCCTCGCCGCCAGCCCGAAAAGATTCCTGGATATCGCCGTGACAAACGCATCGCCCCCCTCCTCCCTGGTAGACGTCGGCCAGCTCGCCGCCGCCCTCGAACGTTTCGCCGCCGAGCGCAACTGGGCCCAGTTCCACTCGCCGAAGAACCTGGTCATGGCCCTGACCGGCGAGGTTGGCGAACTCAGCGAGATATTCCAATGGATGGACGAGGAGCAGTCGAAAGACGCCGCGCGCCATCCCGACACCGCCCAGGCGGTGCAGGACGAACTGGCCGACGTACTCATGTACCTGGTGCGCCTCGCCTCGGTCCTCGGCGTCGACCTGGATGCCGCCGTCCGGCAGAAGCTGGAGCAGAACAACCGGAAATACCCGGTAGAGAAAGCCCGGAATAGCAGCAAGAAATACGACCAGTTCTGAAGAAAGGCCATATCAGGGAAGATCGACGTGATCGTTTACGAAGCGACCAAGAAGCAGTTCCTGCAAGACAGCGACAACGACGATATCGAAGAGGTGATCCTCCAGCATTTCAAGGCGGTCACCGGCAAAAGCGTCGGCAACTCGGAAATCAACTCGTGGAAAGGCTCCCTCGGCTACATGGCCAAGGTGCTGCGCGACGAGGAAGTGCCCGACGACACAGGCCTGGCCATCGAGCTGCATATCCCCCAGACCTCCAAGCGCATCGACATCACCCTCACCGGGCGCGACGAGTCGGGAGCCAAGAACGCGGTGCTGGTTGAACTGAAGCAGTGGAGCAAGGCCAGCGCCACCGGCAAGGACGCCATCGTCCGCACCGCCCTGGGCAATGGCCTGCGCGAGGTCGTCCACCCCTCCTACCAGGCCTGGTCCTACGCTACCCTGCTGGAGGGCTTCAACGAGGCGGTCTACGAGGCAAGCATTTCCGTCCGCCCCTGCGCCTACCTGCACAACTATCCGCGCGACGGTGTGATCGACTCCCCGCACTACCGCGACTACATGGAAAAGGCCCCGCTGTTCCTCAAGGGCAAGGACGAACTGGCGCGCCTGCGCAGCTTCATCAAGCAGCACATCCGGACCGGCGACGCCAAGGAAGTGCTCTACGAGCTGGCCAACGGCCGGATCCGCCCGTCCAAGGCCCTGGCCGACTCGCTCAAGGGCCTGCTCGCCGCCCAACCGGAGTTCGTACTGATCGACGACCAGAAGGAAATCTACGAGTCCGCCATCGCCGCGGCCAGGTCAGCCTCCGAGACGCATCCCCGTGTACTGATCATCGAGGGCGGCCCGGGCACCGGCAAGACGGTGGTCGCGATCAACCTGCTGGTCCACCTCACCGGGCTCGGCCTGGTCGGCAAGTACGTGTCCAAGAACGCCGCGCCACGCAAGGTCTACGAATCCAGGCTGGTGGGTTCCATCACCCGCAGCCGCTTCTCCCACATGTTCACCGGCTCCGGCGGTTTCATCGAGACCGAGCCCAACACCTTCGACATGCTGATCGTCGACGAGGCCCACCGCCTGAACGAGAAGAGCGGGCTCTACGGCAACCTCGGCGAGAACCAGATCAAGGAACTGATCGAAGCCTCCAAGTGCGCCATCTTCTTCATCGACGAAGACCAACGCGTCACCCTCAGCGACATCGGCAGCAAGCAGGCCATCCGCGAGTTCGCCAAGGCGAAAGGTGCCACGGTCGAGGAATACAGCCTCGCCTCGCAGTTCCGCTGCAATGGCTCGGATGGCTACCTCGCCTGGCTCGACGACGTGCTCGACATCCGCCCGACCGCCAACCAGCAACTCGACGCCAGCCAGTACGAATTTAAGGTCTTCGACACCCCCGAGGCCCTGCACGCCGCCATCGCCGCCCGGAACCAGGACAACAAGGCCCGCGTCGTGGCCGGCTACTGCTGGCCGTGGCGCAGCAAGAAGGATCCCCGGCAACAGGACATCGTCATCGGCGACTACCAGCGCCAATGGAACCTCGACCAGGACGGCAGCCTCTGGATCATCGCCGAGAACTCCATCGAACAGGTCGGCTGCATCCATACCTGCCAGGGCCTGGAGGTCGACTACATCGGCGTCATCATCGGCCCTGACCTGATCGTCCGCGACGGCAAGATCATCACCGCCCCCGAACAACGCGACCGCCACGACAAATCCATCCGCGGCTACAAGAAACTGATGAAGGAAAACCCGGAACTGGCGCGCAAGGAGACCGACCTGATCATCAAGAACACCTACCGGACGCTGATGACCCGGGGGATGAAGGGGTGCTACGTGTTTTGTACGGATGAGGAGACGGCGAGGTATTTTCGGGGGCGTGGCGGGAGGTAGGACAGCTTTCAGGGCATCGTGGACGTGTAGTGGTCTACTGATCCCGGACACCGATTTAGGCGAGAACCCTCGCCGTGAGAGATGTGTCTGATGAGCAAGCAACGACGTACGTTTTCCGCCGAGTTCAAACGAGAGGCTGCCGCCTTGGTGCTGGACCAAGGCTACAGCCATATCGACGCCTGCCGTTCGCTGGGGGTGGTGGACTCGGCCTTGCGCCGTTGGGTGAAGCAGCTCGAGGCGGAGCGCCAGGGTGTGACCCCGAAGAGCAAGGCGTTGACGCCTGAGCAGCAAAAGATCCAGGAGCTGGAAGCCCGGATCAACCGGCTGGAGCGGGAGAAAGCGATATTAAAAAAGGCTACCGCTCTCTTGATGTCGGACGAACTCGATCGTACGCGCTGATAGACCAGTTGAGTGAGCAGGAGTCGGTGGAAGTGGTCTGTTCAGCTTTCGAT